>NZ_JABWQV010000165.1 GCF_014268615.1 Pseudomonas tehranensis
AAACGCCCCGAACCAGTCGGGGCGTTTTTCGAGGATGCGGCCTCGGGTGAAGCTGTTTAGCGGATACCCTCCTGGCGCAATGCGTTGGGAGTGAACTCGGCGGTGGTGGCGGTGAAGCCGAAGTCGTAGGCCGATTTCTCTTCGTTCTTCATGCCCAGCGCCAGATAGCGGCCGGACTGCAGGTCGTAGAGAGTTTCCAGGGCATACCACGGCACTTGCTTGTCGTAGTAGTTCTCGGCATGGGCTTCGGCAACGCGCCACAGTTGGCCACGACCGTCGTAATGGTCGATCACTGCCGCTTGCCAGGTGTCTTCGTCGATGTAGAAGTCACGCTTGGCGTAGATGTGGCGTTGGCCTTCCTTCAGGGTCGCGGTCACATGCCAGACACGACGCAGCTCGTAGCGAGCCAGGTCCTGGTTGATATGGCCGGCCTTGATGATGTCGGCGTACTTGAGCTGAGGCGAATCGATCTTGTAGCTGTTGGAGGCAATGTACAGTTCTTTCTTGCCCACCAGTTTCCAGTCGTAGCGATCCGGCGCGCCGTTGTACATGTCCAGGTTGTCGGAGGTACGCAGGCCGTCGGCGGCGGTGCCCGGGCCGTCATAGGAGACCTGTGGCGCACGGCGCACACGGCGCTGGCCGGCGTTGTAGACCCACGCAGAACGCGGTTCCTTCACCTGGTCGAGGGTTTCGTGCACCAGCAGTACACCACCGGCCAGACGCGCCGGCGCGGTGACTTGCTGCTTGAAGTAGAACAGGATGTTGCCAGGGTTGGCCGGATCGAAATCCTTCATCTTGTCGCGGAACACGAACTGGTCCCTGAAGTACACCAGGCTGTAGGAGCCGTTTGGCTGCGGCGTGGCCTGGGTCACCAGGCGGGTCACGCTGCCGCCACGATAGCGGGTGATGTGGTTCCAGATCACTTCCACACCGCTCTGGGGAATCGGGAACGGCACCGCCGTCTCGAAGTTCTCCAGACCGTTACCGCCGGACACCAGCTTGGTGTTCACCGCGTTTTTCTTGATGGAGGCATACACGTCATCCGGCACGGTGGCGCCGCGATGGGATGGGTAGACCGGCATCTTGAAGGATTCCGGGTAGCGCTTGAACATTGCGTACTGGCCCGGCGCGAGCTTGTCTTTGTACTGGTCGACGTTCTGCGCAGTGATGGTGAACAGCGGTTTTTCACTGGCAAACGGGTCGGACAGGAAACCCTTGCTGTCCACGCTGCCGGCGTTCTTGGCCATGGGTTTCCAGGCCGGAATCGAACCGTCGGCATTGCCGGCCATTTCGGCGCCCATCGGCGTCAGGCTTTTGCCCAGTTTGTCGGCTTCGGCGGCAGGCACAGCCGCCATGACGCTGGCAGCCAGCAGGGATAGCCCCAGAACACCGACCTGCAACAGACTCTTTGTTATTTTCATAGTGTGTCGTCCTGAAATACTGTGCTTAGAAGGTCACGCCGACGCTGAGCGCCAGGAAATCGCGATCGTCCACGGTGCTGAAGTCGCCACCAAAGAAGTTGGTGTAGGCCAGGCTCGCGTTGTAGGTGTTCTGGTACTCGGCATCCAGTCCGAGACTGACGGCTTTGCGGCCTTCTTCGAAGTTGCCGCCTGGGCCTGGCGAGTAGCCTTTGACGTCGTGGGACCAAGCCACGTTGGGCTTGAGGTTCACGCCGGCGAACACGTCCGGGTATTCCCAGATGGCGCGAGCGCGGTAGCCCCAGGAGGTGGAAGTGGTGAAGCCGTCGTTGTTGCAGTTGCTGTTCACATCGGCACTGGTCTGGCCGCCACCTGCCGCAGTCGAGCCATTGAGCACGTTACAGAAATTGTTAGGCAGTTCGCCTGGGCCAAACACCGGGTCGCGGCCGTAGCGAGCGTCGGATTTGCTTTCCAGGCCGCCCACGTAGGTCACGCCGACTTCGCCTACCAGGGTCAGACGGCTGGCGCCCATGACCTGATCCAGGAAGTGGGTGAACGTGGTCTGGAACTGAGTGATCTCTTTGCGGTTATAGCCATGCAGGTCCTGACCTGGGGAGCCAGGGAGTACCGAAGCATTGCCAAGACCGGGAAGTGGCGTCACACCGGCGAAAAGAATGTCCGTGGTGCTCAGTTGCACCGGGGCGTTCGGACGATAGCTCAGTTCACCGCTCCACGCCGTACCGGTAGGCAAGGTGGTGGAGAAACTCAAACCGTAGAGACGGATGTCTTCAGGGTATTCGATGAAGTAGTTCGAGTTACCCGCCACCAGCAGAGGTGACAGCGCGGCGAACGCAGGCGGCAAGCTGGCAGCCAGGTCAAAGATGGACTGCGGAGCACCGGTGGCACTGAAAATCGGCGCACGGCTGTGGTAGTTCATGAAGTAGGCACCGAACTCGGTGTCCAGCGGCTCGAACATGTACTTGAACGACACGCCCCATTGGCCGCTGTCGCGAGCATCGCGATCCGGACCGCGACGCACCAGCACGCCTTCTTCGTTGACGTCGACGCCGAGCGCCTCCGCTGGGCCCAATGCGGCCGTCGGCAGCGTAGAGCGTTTGTTCAGCACTCGCAGGTTGTCGCTGCAACCATCGGCAACCACGTCCGGCTGGGAGAAGAACGTACCACAGTTGTCCACTACGGTCTGGTCCCACTCCAACTGGTAGAACGCCTCGGCCGACAGGTTGTCGGTCAGGCTCTGGGAGACATAGAACATGTTGACCGGAATCAGGCCTTCCTTGATCTCGGCACCAGGACGACGGAACGCCGACACGTCGACCGGGTTGATCGAGTTGATCCCGCCCTGGATGAAGGTGCTTTCACCCCAGCTGACCACTTGTTTACCCAGGCGAACCGAACCTGGCTGATCGGCAATGGCGTAGTTGTGGTAGATGAACGCATCGAGAATCTGCCCGCCGGAAGACTTGGCGCCTTCCTTGCGGTTGCTGTCGCTGATGTCCTTGTACAGGCGATGTTCGTCCTTGAGTTCGAAGTCGTACCAGTACTTGCCGCGCACAAACACGCCGGTATCGCCGTACTTGAGTTCCAGATCGTGGATACCCTTGAAGATCTTCGAAAAGGTTTCCCCGCGCTTGAAGTTCAAGTGACCGTCGTCGGAGGTCTGGGACAGGCCCTTGCCGCCGTTGTTGACGCCGATCAGGTCCCGGTTGGCCTTGGCCGTGGACCAGCTTGCGCCTACCGACAGGGACGAGTCGAACTGGCCCTCGATTTCACCGATGTTGAAACTGACGCCGAATGCTGGCCCGGCGAGCGAAGAGGCGAGACTGACCGCCAGAGGCAGTTTTGCCCGGCGCCAGAACGTGTTTGCTGAGGTCATCGACGCTACTCCATGTGCTTTTATTTTTATGGCAGTCAGTATTTTCCAAGAACACTTTCAACGGCTGGGAATGGCAACGTTTCACCCCCGTTCAAAGTCGCATCGCCCGTTTAGTGCGTGCGCCCCGTTCTTGAAAATCCTTAAACGGACTATAGCCAGCAGGTAGTACGGCTTGATCCCTCTAAAGTGTGATTTGCAGCCCGCGACCACTCTGGAACAGTCCTTTCGCCAGGCCGACAGATGTCGGCACGGCAAGGATGGCTGAAATTTTCGGTTTGACAAGGCAAGCGCTTGCTTGGTGGGGCTGCCGTGCCCTTTTGGGCACGGCAAAAACGTTTAAAGCGTCGACAGGAAGGTGCTGTTATTACTCTGCCATTCGGTGATGTCGATGCGGATACGCTTCTTGTCGAGCTTGCCGACGCTGGTCTTGGGAATTTCCGTAACAAGGGCGATCTGGCTCGGGATCGCCCACTTGCTCAGGTGCCCCAATTCGACGAACGGCTTGAGATGTTCCTTGAGCTCGCGAGCCCCGATCTGATGCCCTTCGCGGATGACCAGCAAGGCAAATGGGCGCTCGCCCCACTGCGGATCGGGAATACCCACCACTGCTACTTCGCGTACCGCCACGTGACGGCTGATGAGGTCTTCCAGGTCCAGGGACGAAATCCATTCACCGCCAGTCTTGATCACGTCCTTGATGCGGTCACGAATATCGATCACGCCCATGCTGTCCAGCGTGGCGACGTCGCCGGTGTGCAGCCAGCCGCCGGCCCAGAGCTCGGCGCCCTTCTGCGGCTCGTTGAAATAACCCTCGGTGAGCCACGGTGCGCGCAGCACCAGCTCGCCCTGGGTCTCGCCGTCAGCGGGCAGAAAACGCCCCTCGGAGTCGACAATTGCCGCTTCCACCAATGGCCCTGGTACGCCGGCCTTGATCCGGTAGGTGATGCGTTCGTCTTCGCTGCCGGCCATCAATTCGTCGTTGAGGTGGGCGCAAGACACCAGCGGGCCGGTTTCCGACATGCCATAGGCGGCGGTGAGCTGGATGCCCCTGGCCTTGGCCGCTTCGTAAAGGCTTCGGTTCAGGGCGCTGCCGCCAATGACGATTTTCCAGCCGCCAAAATCGGTGTCCTGGGCGCCCTTGGCATTGAGGACCATTTGCAGAATGGTCGGCACGCAATGGGAAAAGGTGACTTTCTCCTTGCGCCACAACTGGACCAGGAATTCGGGGTCATAACGGCCGGGGTAGACCTGCTTGAGCCCGAGCATGGTCGCCACGTACGGCAGGCCCCAGGCATGGACATGGAACATCGGCGTGATCGGCATGTACACGTCGTTGGTGCCCAGCAGCCGCACGCTGTCGATGGCGCCCATGATGGTCGACACGCCCATGGTGTGCAGCACCAGTTGCCGATGGGTGAAATACACGCCCTTGGGGTTGCCGGTAGTGCCGGTGGTATAGAACGTGGTGGCGACCGAGTTTTCGTCGAAGTCCTGGAAATCGTAGGCGGGGCTGGCAGCGGCGAGCAGTTGTTCGTATTCGCCCACCAGGTTCGGCAGGTCGGCGGTTTTTTCAGGCAGGTCGGTCAGCAGGAGAGTTTTTTCGACGGTCGTCAGGTGCCCGGCAATCGCCTGGTACAAACCGACGAACTCGCTGTTGACCAGCACGAAGCGGTCTTCAGCATGATTCATGGTGTAGAGGATCTGTTCCGGTGACAGGCGCACGTTGATGGTGTGGATCACCGCGCCGATCATCGGGATCGCAAACATGCATTCCAGGTAACGATGGCTGTCCCAGTCCATCACCGCCACGGTATCACCGGCCTTGACCCCGGCCTCGGTCAGCACATTGGCCAACCGCGCGACGCGTTCGATCAGAGTCGGATAGCTGTAGCGCAACTGGTCGCGGTAAATGATCTCGCGGGTTTTCTCGTAACGCGCACCGGACATCAGCAGCCGCTTGATCAGCAGCGGGTATTGATAAGCGCCTTCGGCTGGAGGAATAACGCGAGTCTGCAACATAAGAGTCCCTTTTCTGACTGCACGGTCGTGGCTGGAAGTAAGCACTTTAGAGCGCTGTTACGCGGATCAAATCAGCCAAAGGAATGATTTGATCCGCCCGCAAATACTAGCCTTGAGCCACCCAACCGCAGGTTTTGCACGGTTTATGTGGGTTAAACCTTGTCAGAGTTGGATCCAGCAGCGAGCATAGGTGTCAACGTCGTTACAAAAGCCCGTGGGGAAGTGCTCTCACAGGCTCACCCGACACCACCCGCTTTTTGCAGAGAATCATGAACACCGACCTGACTTCTTCCCAGGCCATCGCGCCACAGAGTGAGCCGCTCGTGTCGATCGTGGCCCCTTGCTACAACGCCGAGAAATACCTGGAAGAAGCGATCCACAGCATCTTTGCCCAGGATTATCCGAACGTTGAGGTCATCGTGGTCGATGACGGCTCCACCGACAACAGCCTCGCCATGCTCCGGCAGTTGCAACAGACCTACGACTTCCAGCTGTACTCCCAGGAAAATCAGGGTGTCAGCGCGGCGCTCAACCACGGGCTGAAGTACGCCAAGGGCGATTACATCTCGACTCCGGACCTTGACGACATCATGTTGCCCCACTCGGTCGGGCTCCGTGCCCAGTACCTGAACGAGCATCCGCAGGTCGGTTGTGTCGGCGCGCTGATCATCTACATGGACAGCGAAGGCCAGACCATCAAGGCGCAACAGCGCGACCATATTCAGGTGCATACCTTCGACGATCTTCTACGCAGCGCTGCGGTAATCGGCGCGCCAACAGCGCTGTATCGCATGAGCGCACTGCGCGACGCCGGCTTTTATGATCCGCTGCTGCGAGTCCAGGATTTCCAGATCACCTTGCGGATCGCCCACAAGGGTTATGAAATTCATGAATTGCCGGTTTGTGTGACGCGCTATCGACGCCACCCCAATAACCTGTCGAGAAAGTACCGGTTGATGCTCAAGGCCGACCTGCAGGCTATCGAGCCCTATCGAGCCCACCCCGCCTATGGGGCGGCCCGCACGGTGCTGGTTCACAAAGCGCTGAAGTACGCGGTGGTCGAAGACCGCAAAGAAGCCTGGCGGCTGCTGCGCAGCATTCCGTGGCGCCACCTGAACGCAACCAGCCTGAAGCGCTTCAAGCGACTGGTCTTGCGACGCCCGACAGCGAGGCCTCGACCTTGAATTTTTTGAAAAAACTCAAGGAGCGCAAAGTACGCAAGCACCTCAAGCGCCTGGAGAAACTCGAAAGAGCGCCGGAAAAAATCCGTTTGCGCTATCCGAAATACCAGATTGGTGTGGGCACGTATGGCATTCCCGAAGTCATGGAGTTCGGCGACGACACGATCCTCAAAGTCGGGTCTTATACCTCGATCGCTCAAGGCGTGAAAATTCTGCTGGGTGGCGGGCATCGCACCGACTGGGTCAGCACTTTTCCGTTCCCGCTGATGATCGAACAGGCCCAGGGTATCCCGGGCTGCAACCCGACCAAGGGCGATGTGGTGATTGGCAGCGACTGCTGGATCTGCGCCGAAGCGATGATTCTGTCCGGGGTGACCATTGGTCATGGCGCCGTGGTCGCGGCCGGCGCCGTGGTGACGCGCGATGTCGAACCATACGCCATCGTCGGCGGCAACCCATGCCGGTTCATTCGCTGGCGCTTTGAAGAGCCGGTGCGTCAGGCCTTGCTTGAATCAGCCTGGTGGGACTGGCCGATGGAAGAGGTCAAAGCGGTGTCGCCACTGCTGAGCAGTGACAACATCGACGCCTTTCTGGAGTACGTTCGTCAACGCCACTGACCGTCCCCTGGCGGGGGTGGAGACGATCACATCAAAACCGATCAGTGAGACTCGGTAAACGCCAGCTTTACGCCAATGGCAATGAGGACCGCGCCCATGGTCCGGTCGAACCAGTGCCCCATACGAGCAAACCCGGCGCGCACTCGCTGCTGGCTGAACAGCATGGCCACCAGGCAGAACCACACTGCCGTCGCCACCGCCAGATACACGCCGTAACCGGCCTGGATTGCCAGGGGGGTATGAGGGTTGATGACCACGGTGAACAGCGACAGGAAAAACAGCGTCGCCTTGGGGTTCAGGCCGTTGGTGACGAAACCCGAGGTGAACGCGCCACGGGCGGTACGTTCGCCAACCTCTTTGTGCAGGTTGTCCGCCGTCGGCTTGACCGGTTGCGCTCGCAGGGCCTTGAAGCCGATGTACAGCAGGTAGGCGGCGGCAGCCCATTTCAGCGCGTTGAACAACACGATCGATTGCGACACGATCAGGCCGATGCCCAGCAGCGAATACCCCACATGCAGGAAAATCGCCGTGCCCACACCCAGCGCCGTCCAGGTTCCGGCGCGGCGGCCATGGGTCACGCTCTCGCGCACCACCACGGCAAAATCCGGCCCGGGGCTGGCCACCGCCAGCAGGTGGATCAGGGCGACGGTGAGGAATTCGGTGAGGTACATGGGGGCTCCTGGAGAGTAGGCCTTTTAAAATGAATACCGTGGCAAGGGTGCTTGCTCCCGCTGACGCTGTAGGAGCTGACGAGCGAAGCGAGGCTGCGAGCTTTTTACAGTCCATTGAGTCTTGAGCGAAAGATCAAGAGATCGCAGGCTTCGCCAGCTCCTACAGGTCCAGCGGGAGCAAGCTCCCTCGCCACGGGTGTTCGGCACCTGGGCCGCCATTCATCTGATAGGCTCGCCACATTACGCCTTCGATTCCTCAGATAAAAGGTACAGCTGATGACAAACACCGGCCGCGCAGTTTTCCTCGATCACCCTTCCCTGGACCTCGGCGATCTGGACCTGGGACCGCTGCGCAACTGCTTCAGCGAACTGCAACTGTTCGCCCGCACGAGCCGGGATGAAGTGAGCGAGCGGCTCAAGGGCGCGACGGTGGCGATCACCAACAAGGTCGTGATCGATGCGACTGCCATGGCCGCCAACCCCGAACTGAAATTGATCCTGATCAGCGCCACCGGCACCAATAACGTCGACCTGGACGCCGCCCGCCAACACGGCATCACCGTGTGCAACTGTCAGGGCTACGGCACGCCGTCGGTGGCCCAGCACACGATCATGCTGTTGCTGAATCTGGCGACCCGCCTGGGCGACTACCAAAAGGCGGTGGCCGAGGGCCGTTGGCAGCAGGCGTCGCAGTTCTGTCTGCTGGACTACCCCATCGTCGAACTGGAAGGCAAAACCCTCGGGTTGCTGGGTCATGGCGAACTGGGCAGCGCCGTCGGGCGATTGGCCGAAGCTTTCGGCATGCGCGTGCTGTTGGGGCAGATCCCCGGACGCCCTGCCCGCCCCGATCGTTTGCCGCTGGATCAACTGTTGCCGCAGATCGATGCCCTGACCTTGCACTGTCCGCTCAACGAACACACGCGCAATTTCATCGGCGCCCGGCAACTGGCGCTGCTCAAACCCGGCGCCTTTGTGCTCAACACCGCCCGCGGCGGCCTGATTGACGAACAGGCCCTGGCCGATGCCCTGCGCAGCGGTCATTTGGGCGGCGCGGCCACCGATGTGCTCAGCGTGGAGCCACCCACCCAGGGCAACCCGCTGCTGGCCGCCGACATTCCACGGTTGATCGTCACGCCCCACAACGCCTGGGGCAGCCGCGAGGCCCGGCAACGGATCGTCGGCCAACTGACGGAAAACGCCCTCGGCTTTTTCAGCGGTACAGCGCAGCGGGTCGTCAGTTGATAAACTGCCGCACTTTTTTTCAAGGAGCAGACCATGGATCCGCGCAGTGAAGTACTGCTTCGTCAGGCCGAGTTATTTCAGGGTTCAGTCTTGCTGGCCGGCCTGCCCGCCGACGATCTGCTCGGTCGCTTGCCCCAAGCCCATGGCTGGTGCTGGCACGCCGGTGATCAGGCCGCGCTGGATGCCCGCTTCCCCGAGCGCAGCCACTTTGGCGTGAACGTGCCGGCCCGTGAGTTCGAGACCGCCGTGGTCTTCCTGCCCAAAGCCAAGGACCTGACCGACTACATCCTCAATGCCGTGGCCTCGCGCCTGGCCGGTCGCGAGGTCTATCTGGTGGGGGAAAAGCGCAGCGGCATCGAAGGCGCGTCCAAGCAGCTCAACGTCTTTGGCAAGCCGCGCAAGCTCGACAGCGCGCGCCATTGTCAGCTATGGCAGGTCACCGTGGCCGACGCCCCCGAGGCCAAACCTTTGGAAAGCCTGGCCCAGACCTACGAGCTGCCCCTGGCCGAAGGCGCGCTGAAGGTCATCAGCCTGCCGGGGGTGTTCAGCCACGGTCGCCTGGATCGCGGCAGTGCGCTGTTGCTGGAACACCTGGATAAACTGCCCAGCGGCCACCTGCTGGACTTCGGTTGTGGCGCCGGCGTGCTGGGAGCAGTGGTCAAGCGTCGCTATCCGCACAACACCGTCACGCTGCTGGACGTGGATGCGTTCGCCGCCGCCAGCAGCCGCCTGACCCTGGCCGCCAATGGTCTGGAGGCCGAGGTGCTGACCGGCGACGGTATCGACGCCGCGCCCATGGGATTAAGCGCGATTCTGAGCAACCCGCCGTTCCATGTCGGCGTGCACACCGACTACCACGCCACGGAAAATTTGCTGCGAAAAGCAGCGAAACATCTGAAAAACGGCGGCGAACTGCGCTTGGTGGCAAACAGTTTCCTCAAGTATCAGCCGCTGATCGAAGAGCATCTGGGCGTGTGCGCGATCAAGGCCGAAGGCCAGGGTTTCCGCATCTATCGGGCCAAGCGCGGCTGAAGCCAATTTAAGAAACAGCACTTGCCCAATCGGATTTGCCTAGGCAGAATCCGCTCCGTCCTAGGGGAGTAGTCTCCCGCGAGCGCCATGCTCGCCCGGCATACGTCAACATACTTGGTCAGCAGACCATGGCGTATGCGGCCCAAGCGTCCACGCAGATGGTCGCTGGGTTTGACAAGACCTATGACACGCACACCTTACCCGGGGCGGGAAGGCTGTACGTGTCATAGCCGTGTCGACCCGCCCCTCTAGGAATCACCTGATGCTGGACTCTTTCCTCGTACCTACCGCTATCGTTGCGCTGGCCGAAATCGGCGACAAGACGCAACTGCTCGCGCTTATTCTCGCGGCTCGCTTTCGCAAACCCTGGCCCATCATTGCCGGCATCGTTGCCGCGACCTTGGCCAACCATGCGGCAGCCGGAGCGGTGGGCGCCTGGGTCGGTAGTATTTTCTCGGACGCGGTCCTGCACTGGATCCTGGCGGTGAGCTTTGCCGCCACAGCGCTGTGGACGTTGGTGCCGGACAAACTGGACGATGACGAAGCCAGTACGGCCCGCAAGTTCGGACCTTTCCTGACCACGCTGATCGCGTTCTTCCTGGCGGAAATCGGCGACAAGACCCAGATCGCCACAGTGATGCTCGCCGCGCAGTACCCGGAACTGTGGCTGGTGATCATCGGCACCACCGTGGGTATGCTGATTGCCAACGTGCCGGTGGTACTGGCGGGCAATTTCGCCGCCGAGAAACTGCCCCTGACGCTGATCCGCCGCCTGGCCGCCTCGGCATTTTTTGTCCTGGCGATCGTGGCGGTGTACAAGGCGATGCAGAGCAGTGGGTGGGTTTGATCAGGTTGATACAGGCTCTTGTGGCGAGGGAGCTTGCTCCCGC
>NZ_JABWQV010000166.1 GCF_014268615.1 Pseudomonas tehranensis
TATCGCGAGCAGGCTCGCTCCCACAAGGGGGGTATGGGCCGAGTGCTCAGCTGTCCACCAGGTTCTGTGGGGTGCCGGCGGCCCAGGCGCCGATGTTGTCCAGGGTCGTCGCGGCGATGGCGGCCAAGGCTTCATGGGTCAGGAAGGCCTGATGCGCGGTGACCACCACGTTGGGGAAGGTCAGCAGCCGAGCCAGCACATCATCCTGCAAGGGCAGGTCGGAGCGGTCCTCGAAGAACAGTTGTGCTTCTTCCTCATAGACATCCAGCCCCAAATAGCCCAACTGACCGCTTTTCAATGCCTCGATCAAGGCAGGTGTATCCACCAGACCGCCGCGTCCGGTGTTGATCAGCATCGCGCCTCGTTGCATGGCAGCCAATGAATCGGCGTTGATCAAATGTCGGCTCTGCTCGTTGAGCGGGCAATGCAGGCTGATGATCTGCGCTTGTGCCAGCAGGTCGGCCAGGGGCAAATAGCGCGCCCCCAAGGCTTCGACCTGTGGGTTGGGATACGGGTCATAGGCCAGCAACTGGCAGCCGAAGCCGGCCATGATCCGCGCGAACGTCGCGCCGATCTGCCCGGTGCCGATCACGCCGACTGTCTTGCCCACCAGATCGAAACCGGTCAGCCCATGGAGGCTGAAATTGCCGTCCCGGGTGCGGTTGTAGGCGCGGTGCAGGCAGCGATTGAGGGCCATGATCAGCGCCACGGCGTGTTCGGCCACGGCATGGGGCGAATACGCCGGCACCCGGACGATGCTCAACCCCAGCCGTTTGGCAGCGGCCAGGTCCACATGGTTATAGCCGGCCGAGCGCAGGGCGATCAGCCGCGTGCCACCCTGTGCCAGCCGTTCCAGCACCGGGGCGCTCAGGTCGTCGTTGATGAAGGCGCACACCACTTCATGTCGTTCGGCCAGGGCCACGGTGTCGAGGTTCAGGCGTGCTGGCTGAAACTGCAGTTCAAGGCCCGCGGGTGCCGGGGCTTTACTGAAACTGTCGCGGTCGTAGGTTTGGCTGCTGAAAAGAATCACGCGCATGGCGGCCTCCTGGCATAAAAATAAACCCGTACGGTCGGGGTAGGAGCCTGGATTTTCCTTGATCCTGGGTTTTAGGCTGTTGCCCTGGATCAGGCGCTGATGCGTGCCTCGTTGGCCAGGCGGTCGATGGCACGCTCCAGTTCCTGCAGAGCGGCCTCGGCCTTGGGGTCCTGTTGTTTGAGCAGGGTCTCGCTGCGCTGGCAGGCGGCGCGCAATTGCGGCACGCCACAGTAACGAGTGGCGCCATGCAGGCGGTGGACCCGTTCGATCAGGGCGTTGTGATCATTGGCCTCGTTGGCCTGGCGAATCGCTTCGCGGTCGGCTTCCAGCGAAGCCAGCAGCATTGCCAGCATGTCCGCCGCCAGATCGGCCTTGCCGGCGGCCAGGCGCAGGCCTTCTTCGTGATCGAGCACCAACAGGTCGCTGCCGCCCTGAGCGTCGGTGCTGCGGTCCGGCGCCTGGTTGCGCAGGGCCAGGCCGGTCCACTTAAGCACCACCTGGGCCAGTTGCCGTTCGCTGATGGGCTTGGTCAGGTAGTCATCCATGCCGCTTTGCAGCAGGGCGCGTTTTTCGTTGGCCATGGCGTGGGCGGTGAGGGCGACGATCGGCAGCGGCGTACAATGACGCTCGCTTTCCCATTGGCGAATCGCCTCGGTGCTCTGGCGGCCGTCCATACCAGGCATCTGAACGTCCATCAGCACCAGGTCGAAGGTTTCCTTTTGCACCGCCTTGACCGCCGCATAACCGCTTTCCACCGCCAGCACCTTGGCGCCCATGTCTTCGAGCAACGTTTGCACCAGCAGCAGGTTGGCCGGGTTGTCGTCCACGCAAAGTACTTTGGGCGCGCGGCTGCCCACCGGCTCGTTGGGCTCGTTGCGAGGTGGGCGCGGGTTGACCAGGTCGGAAAGCGAGCGGCGCAGCTTGCGGGTGCAGGCCGGCTTGGCCTGCAATTGGCTGTGGGGGTTGGGCACGGAGAGGTGGTAAAGCGTCTGTTCAGTGGTGGGACACAGCACGAGTACCTTGCAGCCCAGATGCTCAAGATCCCAGATGTGCTGGCTGAGGCGTTCCGGCGGCATGTCGTTGCTGGTGATGCCCAGCACGGCCAGGTCGATCGCCTGGTCGGTCTGGTGGGCGACGGTCACACCGTTGGTCAGGTTTTCCAGGGTGTTGAACGGTGTCACTACCAGACCGCAGTCCTCGAGCTGGTGTTGCAGGGCCTGACGGGCCAGTTCATGGTTTTCCAGCACCGCTACGCGCCGACCCAGTAACGGCGGGCCAGGCAAATCTTCGGCGTCGTCACGGGTCTTGGGCAGGCGCAGGCTGATCCAGAACTCCGAGCCTTCGCCCGGCGTGCTGTCCACGCCGATTTCGCCACCCATCTGCTCCACCAGGCGCTTGGAAATCACCAGGCCCAGACCGGTGCCGCCCGGTTGCCGGGACAAGGAGTTGTCGGCCTGGCTGAACGCCTGGAACAGGGCCCGCACGTCCTGGTTCGACAGGCCGATACCGGTGTCCTGAATGCTGATGCGCAGTTGCACGCTGTCTTCGTGTTCGTCTTCCATCATGGCACGGGCGATGATGGTGCCTTCGCGGGTGAACTTGATGGCATTGCTCACCAGGTTGGTCAGGATCTGCTTGAGGCGCAGCGGATCGCCCACCAGCGACAGGGGCGTGTCCCTGTAGACCAGGCTCACCAGCTCCAGTTGCTTGGCGTGGGCGGCGGGGGCGAGGATGGTCAAAGTGTCCTGCAACAAGTCCCGCAGGTTGAACGGAATGTTGTCGAGCACCAGTTTGCCGGCCTCGATCTTCGAGAAGTCGAGGATCTCGTTGATGATGCCCAGCAGGCTGTCGGCGGATTTTTCAATGGTGCCCAGGTAGTCGAGCTGGCGCGGGGTCAGTTCGCTTTTCTGCAGCAGATGGGTGAAACCGAGGATGCCGTTGAGCGGCGTACGGATTTCGTGGCTCATGTTCGCCAGGAATTCGGATTTGATCCGGCTCGCTTCCAGGGCTTCCTTGCGGGCCAGGTCCAGTTCGATGTTCTGGATCTCGATGGTTTCCAGATTCTGGCGCACGTCTTCAGTGGCCTGGTCGATGCTGTGCTGCAACTCTTCCTGGGCGTTCTGCAAGGTGCTGGCCATGCGATTGATGCCTGACGCCAGCTCATCCAGTTCCTGGCTGCCCAGTGGTGGCAGACGGGTTTCCAGGTGACCATCCTTGAGTTGCGCCACGGCTTGCTTGATCTGGCTCAGGGGGCGGTTGATCGTGCGACCCATGCGCAACGCCAGCAGTGCGGTCAGGCACAGGCCGGCGCTGATCAACAGCAGGCTGGCGAACAGGCTGCGATAGCCGCGCAGTAACATGCCACTGTGGGACAACTCCAGTTCGACCCAACCCAGCAGCCGATCGGCTTCTTCGGGAATCAGCTCGCCGGCCAGGTTGCGGTGCTTGCCGAATACTGGCAGCAGGTAACGCGTGGCATCGTTGCCGGTGCGTTGCAGTAATTGGGCACTGTTGCCCTCCGGGGCGCGGTTGAGCATGGTCGGGCCGGCGTGGGCCAGCGATGTGCGATCGGGGGCCAGGAAGGTCACGGCGCGCACGTCCGCTTGCTCGAGGGACTGGGTGGCGATCCGCTCCAGCAGATCGGTGTCCTGGTGGCTCATGGCTGGGGCGACCAGCGGCGCCAGTTGTTCGGCGATCATTTCGCCACGTTGCAACAACTGGGCGTGCAGGTCCGATTGCTGCATCCAGGTGAAGTAGCCGCCCAGGACCAGTGCCATCAGGCTGGTCGGCAACAGGGTCAGCAACAGCACGCGGCCTTTGATTCCCAGTTTCTTGAGCACACTTTTCTCCTGCATCCAGCGGTCTGTTTGAGCTTTGCGCGCATCCGGCACGCAATACCTGCGCAGTGTAGCGACTTGCGGGCGGGCAATCTTCGTAAAATTCATGTCGTCGTGCATCGGTCTCGCCGGTTGCCGTGCCTCGGCGATACCTTCAATTCATTCAATTCGCCCTAAATGCGCATGATTGCTGAACTGCAGCTTGCCGCCCCATTTCGTTGCTTATTCCCATAAGCCATAACCACCACACTTTGCGTGATATGGCCGCGACGGGTTTGCCGGTATGATAGGCGCCCCCGCAGTCCGGATTGCGAATACGCCATGACCGTGCAGTACCCCACTATCGCCGATTGCGTCGGCAACACTCCGCTGGTTCGTTTGCAGCGCCTGCCCGGCGTGACCAGCAACACGCTTTTGCTCAAGCTCGAAGGGAATAACCCGGCGGGTTCGGTCAAGGACCGGCCGGCGCTGTCGATGCTCACCCGTGGCGAATTGCGCGGGCAGATTCGGCCCGGCGATACGCTGATCGAGGCGACTTCCGGGAACACCGGTATTGCCCTGGCCATGGCGGCGGCGATCAAGGGCTACAAGATGATCCTGATCATGCCGGACAACTCCAGTGCCGAGCGCAAGGCCGCGATGACCGCCTATGGCGCCGAATTGATCCTGGTGAGCAAAGACGAAGGCATGGAAGGCGCCCGGGACCTGGCCGAGCGCATGCAAGCCGAGGGTCGCGGCAAGGTGCTCGACCAGTTCGCCAATGGCGACAATCCCGAAGCCCACTACACCACCACCGGCCCCGAGATCTGGCGCCAGACCGATGGCACCATCACCCATTTCGTCAGCTCGATGGGCACCACCGGCACCATCATGGGCACCTCGCGCTATTTGAAAGAACAGAACCCGAACGTGCAGATCATCGGCCTGCAACCGATGGAAGGCGCGGCCATCCCCGGTATCCGTCGCTGGCCCGAGGAATATCTGCCGAAGATCTACCAGGCCGACCGCGTGGACCGCATTATCGACATGGCCCAGAGCGAGGCGGAGGACATCACCCGTCGTCTGGCCCGTGAAGAAGGCATCTTTTGCGGCGTGTCTTCGGGCGGTGCCGTGGCGGGCATGCTGCGCTTGTCCCAGGAAGTCGAAAACGCGGTCATTGTCGCGATCATTTGCGACCGAGGCGACCGCTACCTGTCGACCGGCATTTTCGACGCGCCCAACTGATGGCCAAGCAAGAAAGAGGTCTGCGCTTCCAGCCCAGCGGCGGAAGCCGGGCCCCGCAGGTGCCTGCCGGAAAGAAGCAGCGCTTGACCATCGAACGCTTGGCCAACGATGGGCGCGGCATTGCCTTTGTGGACGGGCGCACCTGGTTCGTGATCGGCGCCCTGGCCGGCGAAGAGGTCGAGGCGCGGGTGCTGGGGGCCCATGGCAAAGTGGTCGAGGCCCGCACAGAGCGAGTGTTTCTGTCCAGTGAACTGCGCCGTGCGGCGCCGTGCGTCCATGCCGGTCGCTGCGGCGGTTGCAGCGTCCAGCATTTGCCCCACAACGAACAGCTCGCCCTGAAACAGCGCATGCTCGCCGAGCAGTTGTCGCGGGTCGCCGACGTGCAGCCGGATGAATGGGCTGCGCCATTGAGCGGGCCGGAACTGGGTTACCGGCGTCGCGCCCGCGTGGCGGTGCGCTGGGACCAAAAGGCGAAAAAGCTCGACGTCGGATTCCGTGCCGTGGGCAGCCAGGACATCGTTGCCATCGGCGATTGCCCGGTGCTGGTACAGCCCTTGCAACCGATCATGAGCGGCTTGCCGCAGATGCTCCGTCGTTTGAGTAAACCCCAGGCGCTGGGCCATGTGGAATTGTTCGCCGGCTCGTCCCTGGCGGTGTTGCTGCGGCACATGTCGCCACTGTCGGCACCTGACCTGACGGTTCTCAAGGATTTCTGCGCCGCCCACCAAGCCCAGTTGTGGCTGCAGGGTGAGGGCGAGCCGCAACCGGTCGAACCGGGACAGACGCTGGGTTATCGCCTTGACGCCTGGGACCTGGAGCTGGCTTACCGGCCGGGTGATTTCATTCAGGTTAACGCCGGGGTCAACGCGGCGATGGTGGCCCAGGCACTGGATTGGCTGGCGCCCAAACCCGAGGAGCGGGTGCTGGACTTGTTCTGCGGTCTGGGCAACTTTGCCTTACCCCTGGCCAAGGTTGTGCGCCAAGTGGTGGCGGTGGAAGGTGTACAGGCCATGGTTGACCGCGCGGCAGCCAATGCCGTCAGCAACAATTTGAATAACACTGCCTTTTTTCAGGCCGATTTATCCCAGCCGTTGTCGGGTGCCGAGTGGGTCGGCGAAGGCTTTTCTGCGGTACTCTTGGACCCACCCCGCGACGGTGCTTTCGAGGTGGTGCGCAAACTGGCATCCCTGGGCGCCAGGCGGTTGGTATATGTATCGTGCAACCCGGCAACTTTGGCCCGGGACACGGTCGAATTGATCAAGCAGGGCTACCGGTTAAAACGTGCCGGGATTCTCGATATGTTTCCTCAGACGGCACATGTCGAGGCCATGGCGTTATTTGAAGCGAGCCAGGATGGCTTGTCCGACTGACCCGTTCGTGCCAACCACCACAGCCCTGGGCGGGGGCACGGGCAACGAAGGTCAGCGTTATTGACGCATTGAATCTGCGTCATAGGGAAGGTATGTAAAGATGGTACAGGTGAGAGCACACCAGCCGATCAACACCGACGGCAGTATCAATCTCGAGGCTTGGCTCGATCACGCGGTCAGTATCGACACGGCACTGGATCGCGAAGCCTTGAAAGAAGCCTGTGAGTTCGCGCGTGAAGCGGAACAGCAGCACAACGCGGCGAAGAACCTCTGGTCCGAAGGCACCTCGAGTTTTCAGACGGGCCTTGAGATCGCCGAAATCCTTGCCGACCTCAAGCTCGACCAGGATTCCCTGGTGGCTGCGGTGCTTTACCGTGGTGTGCGCGAAGGGCAGATCCAATTGCCGGTGGTCAGCCAGCGCTTCGGCACGGTGGTCGCCAAGCTGATTGACGGCGTGCTGCGCATGGCGGCGATCAGTGCCAGTCTCAGTCCGCGCCAGTCCATGGTCCTGGGCACCCAAGGCCAGGTGGAGAACCTGCGCAAGATGCTGGTGGCCATGGTCGACGACGTGCGCGTCGCCCTGATCAAACTGGCCGAACGAACCTGCGCGATCCGCGCGGTGAAGTCCGCCGACGACGAAAAGCGCAACCGCGTCGCCCGGGAAGTGTTCGATATCTACGCGCCACTGGCCCATCGCCTTGGCATCGGCCATATCAAGTGGGAGCTGGAGGACCTGTCCTTCCGCTACTTGGAGCCCGACCAGTACAAGCAGATCGCCAAGTTGTTGCATGAGCGGCGCCTGGATCGCGAGCGTTTCATCACGGATGTGATGACCCAGTTGCGGGAAGAATTGCAGGCCACCGGCGTGGAGGCCGACATCAGCGGCCGGGCCAAGCACATCTATTCGATCTGGCGCAAAATGCAGCGCAAAGGCCTGGAGTTCAGCCAGATCTACGACGTCCGCGCTGTTCGCGTACTGGTCCCGGAAATGCGCGACTGCTACACCGCGCTGGGTATCGTGCACACCTTGTGGCGGCACATTCCCAAGGAGTTCGACGACTACATCGCCAACCCGAAGGAAAACGGCTATCGCTCGCTGCACACGGCGGTGATCGGCCCGGAGGGCAAGGTGCTGGAAGTGCAGATTCGCACCCACGCCATGCACGAGGAAGCCGAGCTTGGGGTTTGCGCCCATTGGAAATACAAGGGCACCGACGTCAAGTCGGGCTCCAACCACTACGAAGAGAAAATCTCCTGGCTGCGTCAGGTGCTCGAGTGGCATGAAGAACTCGGTGACATCGGCGGTCTGGCCGAACAACTGCGGGTCGATATCGAACCGGATCGGGTCTATATATTCACCCCCGACGGCCATGCCATCGACCTGCCCAAGGGCGCCACGCCGCTGGACTTTGCCTATCGGGTCCACACCGAGATCGGCCACAACTGCCGTGGCGCCAAGATCAACGGGCGGATTGTGCCGCTCAACTACAGCCTGCAAACCGGTGAGCAGGTCGAGATCATCACCAGTAAACACGGTACGCCGAGCCGTGACTGGCTGAACCCGAACCTGGGCTACATCACCACATCGCGAGCGCGGGCGAAAATCGTTCACTGGTTCAAGTTGCAGGCCCGCGACCAGAACGTCGCCGCCGGCAAGACCCTGCTCGAGCGCGAACTCAGTCGCCTGGGTCTGCCGCAGGTGGATTTCGACAAGCTGGCCGAAAAGGCCAACATGAAAACCGCCGAAGACATGTTCGCCGCTCTCGGTGCCGGCGACTTGCGCCTGGCGCAACTGGTCAACCTGGCTCAGCAACTGGTGGAGCCGGAGCGCGGCAACGAGCAGTTGGAACTGATCCCGCGCAAGGCCACCGGCTACAAGCCCGGCAAGCGCGGCGACATCCAGATCCAAGGCGTGGGCAACCTGATGACCCAGATGGCCGGCTGCTGCCAGCCGTTGCCTGGGGATGCGATCGTCGGCTACATCACCCAGGGCCGTGGGGTGAGCATTCACCGCCAGGACTGTGCTTCGGTGCTGCAACTGGCCGGCCGTGAGCCGGAGCGGATCATCCAGGTCAGTTGGGGCCCGGTGCCGGTGCTCACCTACCCGGTGGACATCATCATTCGCGCCTACGACCGTTCCGGCCTGCTGCGTGACGTGTCCCAGGTGTTGCTGAACGAGCGGATCAACGTGTTGGCGGTCAACACCCGTTCGAACAAGGAAGACAACACGGCGCTGATGTCCCTGACCATCGAGATTCCGGGGCTGGATGCGCTGGGGCGGTTGCTGGGGCGGATTTCCCAACTGCCGAACATCATCGAGACCCGGCGTAACCGTACGCCGGGGTGATCCCATAACTAATTGTGGGAGCGGGCTTGCTCGCGAAGACGATGTGTCAGTCGACATCAATGTTGTCTGATATACCGCTTTCGCGAGCAAGCCCGCTCCCACAGGGTTTTGTGTGATGAGACGATTTAATGCATAGCCTCGAAGACCTGCTGCATCTGATGAACCGTCTGCGCGACCCGCAGTACGGCTGCCCGTGGGACATCAAGCAAACCTACGAAACCATCGTTCCCCATACCCTGGAAGAAGCCTATGAAGTGGCCGATGCCATCGAGCGCGGCGACTTCGATCACTTGCAGGGTGAACTGGGTGACCTGTTGTTTCAGGTGGTGTATTACAGCCAGCTGGCGCGGGAGGAAAACCGCTTCGAATTCGCCGGAGTGGTCGACAGCATCACCCGTAAGCTGATTCGTCGACACCCCCATGTGTTCCCTACCGGTGATCTGTATGCGCCGATGGACTTGCCGCGATTGAGCGAAGAGCAGGTCAAGCAACGCTGGGAAGAGATCAAGGCCGAGGAACGGGCCGAGAAGGCCGCCGCGCCCGAGCAGTTGTCGCTGCTCGACGATGTACCGGTGGCGCTGCCGGCGCTGTCCCGTGCGGCGAAGCTGCAAAAGCGTGCGGGGCAGGTCGGTTTCGACTGGCCGGACCCGTTGCCGGTGCTCGACAAGGTCCGGGAGGAGTTGGACGAAGTCCTCGAAGCGATGGCTGACAACGATTCGGTGGCCATCAGCGATGAGATCGGCGACCTGCTGTTCAGCGTAGTGAACCTGGCCCGGCACCTGAAAATCGACCCGGAGACCGCCCTGCGTGACGCCAATGGGAAATTCGAGCGACGTTTCCGATTTATCGAACAGGCATTGCGCGACACCCACCGTCCCATGGAAGATTGCACTCTCGAAGAGTTGGACGCCTTATGGGGCGAAGCCAAACGTCAGGAAAAGAATTTGCCCAGCTGTGGCTGAGGCTGTTGCCTAAGTGAGTAAGCACCATGAGCCTTTCCCTTCGCGACCAGTTGCTCAAAGCAGGGCTGGTCAACCAAAAGCAGGCCAAGCAGGTCGGCAAAGAGAAACAGAAACAGCAGCGCCTGGCCCATAAGGGTCAGATCGAACTGGATGACTCCCAGCAGCGTGCCGCCCAGGAGGCGATGGCCGAGAAGGTCAAGCGCGATCAGGAACTCAACCGTCAGCAGCAGGAAAAAGCCGAGCAGAAAGCCCGGGCCGCGCAGGTCAAGCAATTGATCGAAGTCTCGCGTTTGCCGAAGCTGACCACTGAGGACTATTACAACTTTGTTGACGACAAGAAGGTCAAGCGCATCTCGGTCAACACGCTGATGCGCAACAAGTTGAGCAGCGGCTCGCTGGCGATCGTCCATCATGCCGGCGGCTACGAAGTGATCCCGCGCGAAGCGGCCCTGAAAATCCAGGAGCGCGATCCCAAGCGCATCGTGCAGCTCAATACCCAGACCGAAGAAGTGGACGCTGATGATCCGTATGCCGCGTATCAGATTCCTGATGATTTGATGTGGTAAGCCCGGTGCAATGCCAGTGAGCTAAACATAAAACCTGTGGGAGCCGAGCTTGTGTGGGAGCCGAGCTTGCTCGCGATGGCGGCGTGTCAGTCAGTACATTACCTGGCTGATATACCGCCATCGCGAGCAAGCTCGGCTCCCACAGGGGCTGTGGTGTTCTTACGATCCCGCCGCCTCACCCGAGCGCTGCCTTTCCTGGCATTCCAGCTCGGCCTTATAGCTATTGGCATCCGTCTCGGAGTGGAACATCCCCACCAACAGGTCCTGTTGATGCACATCCCAGATCCGGATCCCAGCAGCAATGGCTTCGTGGGACATGTGGGCATCGTCGCGTTCATTTACTTTCACAGTCATCTTGCAAGCTCCAATCTCTGTTATCTGCAGCAAGGCGTGTGCAGGACTTTGTTATAGATTTGGGTAGCCGGCTAAGTAAATGCCTGGGTCTGTTAAGAAAATTTCATGAAAAACGCAATGATTCTGCAGACCAAGGGCTGTGCGGCGCTTGGTCGCAGGGGTGGGTTTCATGAAGAAGGTTTCATGCTGCAGGAATGAACGCAGCCCCCCTGTGGGAGCGGGCTTGCTCGCGAA
>NZ_JABWQV010000167.1 GCF_014268615.1 Pseudomonas tehranensis
TCGCGAGCAAGCCCGCTCCCACATTGGATCGGCGTAGGCCTCAATTCTTCGGCTGAACGCGATCAATGTGGGAGCGGGCTTGCTCGCGAAGGGCGCGACGCGGTCTCTAGACCTGCCCCTGAGCCCCTTCAAACCACGCCAGTTTTTCACGCAGTTGTACCACTTCCCCAACGATCACCAGCGTCGGCGCATGGACCTCATGCTCGGCCACCAACCGCGGCAAGTCCGCCAGAGTGCCGGTGAACACCCGCTGGTTGGAGGTGGTGCCTTGCTGAATCAGCGCCGCCGGTGTGTCCGCCGAGCGACCGTGCTTGATCAACTCGTCGCAGATGATCGGCAGCCCCACCAACCCCATGTAAAACACCAGGGTCTGGGCCGGGGAAACCAGGTCCGACCACGGCAGGTCGCTGGTGCCGTCCTTCAGATGGCCGGTGATGAAGCGCACCGACTGGGCATAATCGCGATGGGTCAGCGGGATCCCGGCGTAGGCTGCGCAGCCGCTGGCCGCGGTGATACCCGGAACCACCTGGAACGGGATGCCATGGGCCGCCAGCTCTTCGATTTCTTCACCGCCACGACCAAAGATGAACGGGTCACCGCCCTTCAACCGCACCACACGTTTGCCTTGCCGGGCCAGGTCGACCAATTGCTGGTTGATCTGGTCCTGGGGCACCGCGTGCTCGGAGCGACGCTTGCCGACGTAGATCCGCTCGGCATCGCGCCGGCACAGCTCAAGGATCGCCGGCGCCACCAGACGGTCGTAAAGCACCACGTCCGCCTGCTGCATCAGCCGCAAGGCGCGGAAGGTCAGCAGGTCCGGATCACCAGGGCCTGCGCCCACCAGATAGACCTCACCCGGTGCATTCGGCGCCTGACCGGCAATTTTTTCACGCAACAGGCGCTCGGCCTCGGCGCCCTGCCCGGCCAGCTGCCGGTCAGCGATAGGCCCCTGGAACACCTCTTCCCAGAACGCCCGGCGTTGCTGCACATCCGGGAACAGCCCCTTGACCTGGCTGCGAAAACGCGCCGCCAGTCCGGCCAGTTGCCCATAGGTCGAAGGAATCCAGGTTTCCAGCTTGGCCCGGATCAACCGCGCCAGCACCGGCGCATCGCCGCCACTGGACACCGCGATCACCAGCGGCGAGCGGTCGACAATCGCCGGGAAGATCACACTGCACAGGGCCGGTGCGTCCACCACGTTGACCGGCACGCAGCGCTTGTGGGCATCGGCCGACACCTGAGCGTTAAGCGGCTCGTCGTCGGTGGCGGCAATGATCAGGCCGCAACCGTCCAGGTCCGTTTCGAGATAACCACGCAGGACACATTCGCCACCGCTGCCACTGACCAACTCAAGTAGTTGCGCCTCGATATGCGGTGCGACCACCCGCAGCACTGCACCGGCATCGGCCAGCAGGCGAGACTTGCGCAAGGCAATCTCGCCGCCGCCGACCACCAGCACGCGGCTGCCGCGCAGGTTGTGAAACAGTGGCAAATAGTCCATTTAACCGATGACCTCAATGCCGCCCATGTAGGGCTTCAACACGTCGGGCACCCGGATCGAACCGTCGGCCTGCTGGTAGTTTTCCAGTACCGCCACCAGGGTGCGGCCCACGGCCAGGCCGGAGCCGTTGAGGGTGTGGACCAACTCCGGCTTGCCGGTTTCCGGGTTGCGGAAACGCGCCTGCATGCGGCGGGCCTGGAAGTCGCCACAGTTGGAGCACGAGGAGATTTCGCGGTACTTGTTCTGGCTCGGAATCCAGACTTCCAGGTCGTAAGTCTTCACCGCACTGAAACCCATGTCGCCGGTGCACAGCGCCAGGGTGCGGTACGGCAACTCCAGCAGCTGCAGGACTTTTTCGGCGTTGGCGGTCAGGCTTTCCAGCGCTTCCATGGATTTCGACGGTTCGACAATCTGGACCATCTCGACCTTGTCGAACTGGTGCTGGCGGATCATGCCGCGGGTATCACGGCCCGACGCCCCGGCTTCACTGCGAAAGCACGGCGTGTGGGCAACGAACTTGATCGGCAGTTGCTTGGCGTCGACGATCTCGCCGGCCACGATGTTGGTCAGCGACACTTCGGCGGTCGGGATCAGGTACAGGTCGGCCTCGCCTTCGCGGCTGATCTTGAACAGATCTTCCTCGAACTTCGGCAACTGGCCAGTGCCCTGCAAGGCTGGCGCCTGAACCAGGTAAGGCGTGTAGGCTTCTTCGTAACCGTGTTCGGTGACGTGCAGGTTGATCATGAACTGCGCCAGGGCGCGATGCAGACGGGCAATTGGCCCACGCAACAAAGCAAAGCGAGCGCCCGACAGCTTGGCGGCGGTTTCAAAGTCCAACCAGCCGAACTTCTCGCCCAGGGCCACGTGATCCTGAACCTGAAAATCGAAGGTTGTCGGCGTGCCCCAACGGCGCACTTCGACGTTGCCGTCTTCGTCTTCACCGACCGGAACCGATTCATGCGGCAGGTTGGGGATACCCAGCAGGATCGAATCCAGTTCGGTCTGGATCGCGTCCAGCTCGACCTTACCGGCACTCAACTCACCCGCCATGCGCTCGACATCGGCCATCAGCGGTGCGATGTCTTCGCCGCGCTGCTTGGCCTGACCGATGGATTTGGAGCGCGCGTTACGTTCAGCCTGCAGGGCTTCGGTGCGGGTCTGGACGGTCTTGCGCTGTTCTTCCAGCGCTTCGATGCGCGCGACGTCCAGGGCGAAGCCACGGGATGCCAGGCGGTCCGCTACGTCCTGAAGGTTGCTACGTAACAGTTTGGAATCGAGCATGTCGGTCTCTCGTTATCAAAGTTTGGTCAGGGACAGGCCGGCCCAGGTGGCGAGCAGCCCGCCGAATACGCTGATGGCCGCGTAGCCCAGGGCCAGCGGCACCTGCCCGCTTTCCAGCAGGCGTACCGTATCCAGTGAAAAGGATGAAAAAGTCGTCAGGCCGCCAAGAAAGCCGACCAACAGCCCCGCGCGCACCTCGATGGGCACCTCGGGGCGAATCAAAAACAGACCGTATAGAACGCCGATCAGCAGACAGCCCACGATATTAACGGCCAGCGTGGCGGTATAGAAGTGCCGTGGCCAATTTGCGTTGACCCAATTGCCGGTGGCAAAGCGCAACAACGTGCCGGCGACGCCACCTGCGGAGACTGCGAGGATCAAGGGGATCAAGGTTTTCTCCGTTGCCTTGGACTCAGACGGTCCAGTTGTGCCAGGTGATTGAGTTTTTCGCCGATCTTCAGTTCAAGGCCTCGGGGCACCGGCTGATAGAACGACTGGGGGTCGAGTTCTTCGGGAAAATAGTCTTCGCCGGCGGCATAGGCGTCCGGTTCGTCGTGAGCGTAACGGTATTCATCACCGTAGCCCAATTGCTTCATCAGTTTGGTCGGCGCGTTACGCAGGTGCAGCGGCACTTCCAGGGAACCGTGCTCGGTGGCGCTGCGCATCGCGGCCTTGAAGCCCATGTACACCGCATTGCTCTTTGGCGCGCAAGCCAGGTACGTGATGGCCTGGGCCACGGCGAGTTCGCCTTCCGGGCTGCCGAGGCGCTCCTGCACATCCCAGGCCGCCAGGCACAGGCTCAGGGCGCGGGGGTCGGCATTGCCAATGTCTTCGCTGGCCATGCGCACCACTCGGCGCGCCAGGTACAACGGATCGCAACCGCCGTCGATCATCCGCGCAAACCAGTACAAGGCGGCGTCGGGGTTGGAGCCGCGTATGGATTTGTGCAGCGCCGAAATCTGGTCGTAGAACGCTTCGCCGCCCTTGTCGAAGCGTCGACGGGTATCGCCCAAGAGGCTTTGCAGCAGTTCAACGCCGATCTCGCTGTTGTCTTCGGCCAGGTCCGAGGCGTTTTCCAACAGGTTGAGCAAGCGCCGACCATCGCCGTCGGCGGCAGAAAACAGGATCTGGAAGCCTTCGTCGCTGAGGCTCAACTGGCGCTTGCCCAGGCCGCGCTCCTCGGTCAGCGCCCGGTGCACCAGCTTGCGCATCGCCGCCTCGTCGAGGCTCTTGAGCACATAGACCCGCGCCCGGGACAGCAAGGCGTTATTGAGTTCGAACGAAGGGTTTTCGGTGGTCGCGCCAATGAAGATAAGCGTTCCGTCTTCGACGTAGGGCAGGAACGCGTCCTGCTGCGACTTGTTGAAACGGTGCACTTCATCGACAAACAGAATGGTGCGCTTGCCGTACTGCCCGGCCTGCTGCTTGGCGACTTCCACCGCCTGGCGGATTTCCTTGACCCCGGCCAGCACCGCCGAAACCGTTTCGAAATGGGCATCCGAAACTTCTGCCAGCAGCCGTGCCAGGGTGGTCTTGCCCACGCCCGGCGGCCCCCAGAAGATCATCGAATGCAGCGCGCCCTGCTCCAGCGCTTCGCGCAGAGGCTTGCCGCGAGCGAGCACATGCTCCTGGCCGACGTACTCATCCAGGTTGGTCGCGCGCAGGCGGGCGGCCAATGGCTGGGCAATCGGGGCGCTTCGAAACAGGTCCATCACTACTTACACAACCTCCGCTGGGTCCTGGTGCCGATCCTCTCTGCCGGAGCAGATCTGTGGGAGCAAGGCTTGCCCGCGATACAGACACCTCGGTGCGTCTGGTAGACCGAGGCGATGCAATCGCGGGCAAGCCTTGCTCCTACAGGCCATTTCCCACAGGGGCTTTGTGTTTATTCCTGGATTACATCAGCACCCTTGGGGATGTCGAACTTGAACTTGGACGCGGCGATCGGCTCGTTGGCCTTGACCCCGGTGAACAGAATATTGGTGCGCTGGCCGACACTGTCGATCAGTTGCATGTCGTTGACCAGGCCATTGCGGAATGACAGGCGCAGGCTGTCAAACAGGCTGTCCTTGGTCTTGGGCTTGAGGGTGAAGTCAATCACGCCGCCGGCCTCTTTGGAGCTAATGTCGAAACTCTGGCTGATCTTGGAAACATCGCCGGAGAGCAGCAACGCCGGGGTCTGGGTCAAGCGCTGGTCCAGGGTCTTGATGGTGACTTGTTCCAGGTCCGGGTCCCACAGCGAAACTTTCTTGCCATCGGACACCATCAGTTGTTCAGCCGGTGCATCGGTGTGCCAATAGAACAGGCCCGGACGCTGCAAGGCCATCTCACCCGCGGTCTCCTGCAACTGGGTACCACTGCCGTCGAGGGTCAGTTGGGAGAAGCGAGCGGTCAGGGTCTGGGACCGTTCCAGCAACTGGGTCAGGCGGGCCACGTCCTTTTCATCGGCATGGGCCGACAAGGTGGTCAGGGCCAGTACGGGCAACAGCAACATGCGAATCAGGCGCATGGGAGTCCTCTTGAAGTCGTGGGAGGTCGAGCGGCGTGTCGCCAGGCCGCTCAGGTCATTAATCGCGCATCGGGCCCGGCGCCAGTACTTCGCGCGAACCGTTGGTGTTCATCGCCGTGACGACCCCGGCCATTTCCATGGCCTCGATCATGCGTGCGGCACGGTTGTAGCCGATCTTGAGCTTGCGCTGAACGGCGGAAATCGAGGCCCGGCGGCTTTCCAGGACGAACTGCACCGCTTCGTCATAGAGCGCATCGGTTTCGGCATCGTCATCGCCACCACCGCTGCTGCCCTCAAAGCCGCTGCCGGCCTCCTCGACACCGTTGAGGATGTCGTCGTTGTATTCAGGGGCGCCCCGCAGCTTCCAGGCTTCAACGACCCGATGCACTTCATCGTCGGACACGAACGCACCGTGCACACGAATCGGCAGGCTGGTGCCCGGCGGCATGTAGAGCATGTCACCGTGGCCCAGCAACTGCTCGGCGCCACCCTGGTCGATGATGGTCCGCGAGTCGATCTTGCTCGACACCTGGAACGCCATGCGGGTCGGAATGTTGGCCTTGATCAGGCCGGTAATCACGTCCACCGACGGCCGCTGCGTCGCGAGAATCAGGTGGATACCAGCGGCACGGGCCTTCTGGGCGATACGAGCGATCAGCTCTTCGACCTTCTTGCCGACGATCATCATCATGTCGGCGAATTCGTCCACCACCACCACGATGGTCGGCAGCTTGTGCAGCAGCGGCGCTTCGTCGTGGATGTTCTCGCGGTGATACAACGGGTCGGCCAACGGCGTACCGGCCTCCTCGGCTTCCTTGACCTTGGCATTGAAGCCCGAGAGGTTGCGCACGCCCATCTTCGCCATCAGCTTGTAGCGGCGCTCCATCTCGGCGACGCTCCAGCGCAGGGCGTTGGCGGCGTCCTTCATGTCGGTCACCACCGGGCACAGCAGGTGCGGAATGCCTTCATAGATCGACAACTCGAGCATTTTCGGGTCGATCATGATCAGCTTGGCGTCTTCGGGACCTGACTTGAACAGAATCGACAGGATCATCGCGTTCACACCCACCGACTTACCGGAACCGGTGGTACCGGCCACCAGCAGGTGCGGCATTTTCGCCAGGTCAGTGATGACCGGCTTGCCGCCGATGTCGTGGCCCAGGGCCAGGGTGACCGGCGACTTGTGGTTGTCGTATTCAGGGGTGGAGAGCACTTCGGAGAAGCGCACGATCTGCCGGTCTTCGTTGGGAATCTCGATGCCCACGGTGGTCTTGCCGGGAATCACTTCCACTACGCGCACGCTGGTCACGGCCAGAGAACGCGCCAAGTCCTTGGCCAGGTTGGCGATACGGCTGACCTTCACGCCGGCGGCCGGCTGGATTTCGTAACGGGTAATCACCGGACCCGGGTGGATCGAATCCACCGAAACCTCGACGCCGAACTCCTTGAGCTTGATTTCCAACAGATGGCCGACGGCCGCCAGGGATTCGGGGGAATAGTTGAGCTGTTTCTTTTCGGCCGGGTCCAGGATCGAGATCGGCGGCAAGGTGCCTTCCACTGCGCTGTCGACGAACAGCGGCGCCTGTTTCTCTTTCTGTACGCGCTTGCTCTGCTCCGGCGCCTTGGCCGGAGCCATGGTGATGACCGGCGGCACCTGTTTCTCACGCTCGGACATGTGCTTGCTCAGGGCCTGCTCACGCTCGATCAAGCGTTCCTTGACCTTGGCCTGCTCGCGCTTGTCCGTGACGGTCGGGGCCACCACGTCGTGGACGCGGTCATCCACCTCGCGCAGTTGCGCCACCAGTTGCTTGCGCTCGGTGCGCGCCGCCCACCAGCGATTCATGGCCCCCTGGATCAGCTCGATCAGGTCCAGAGTGATCTTGCCGGTGACATCCATCACCTTGAACCATGACAGATCGGTGAACACCGTCAGACCAAACAGGAACAGGGCGATGAACAGCAGCGTGCTGCCCTGGATGTTCAGGGCATTTTTGGCCAGCTCGCCAAGACTTTCCCCCAGCGCGCCGCCCGCTCCGGCCGGCAAGCCGGTGGGTGCGTGGAAATGGATGTGGGCCAGCGCGGCGCCCGACAGCACCAGGAACACCAGGCCGATCAGGCGCCAGGAAAACAGCCAGCCACTCCACTGCCAGGGCTCGTGGCGCTGACGGAAAATCTGATAGGCCTTGATCGCCAGCAAAAGCGGAAAGATGTAGGCGAAATAGCCCAGCACCATGAACAGGATGTCGGCGCTGTAGGAACCGGCCGGACCGCCGAAATTCTGCACATCGTCGATCTTGCTGTTGTGGCTCCAGCCCGGATCGTCCTTGCCATAAGTCAGCAAGGCCATCATCAGGAACAGGCACAAGGCGCCGATGGCGATCAACGCACCTTCCTTGAGCCGGTAGTGCAATTGCTGGCGCCAGAGCGGAACGACTGTTTTAGGTGCTGCGGTGGATTTCTTCAAAACGCTTCTTTTCCTGCGCCAAAGGCGCGTCCATCTGTTGAATGACTATAAAAAACTGCTCATCACGAGCAGGCAAAAAAGTGAATGTGCACAACCGGTACTACTTTTACCACTGTGACGTGCATCCAGAAAACCGCAGGTGTTGCCGAAGATTTTGATCTTTTGCCTCTCCTGCGTTCAAAACTCAAGCATTGTACGGGTTTGTCAGCCCCAAGGCATTGCCCGCACGATGGGCTACAGCATAGCCAAAATCCAGCTGTGCTGGCGTCAATTGGAGCATGCATTCTCTTTCGTGACAAAGGCTTATGAGGTGTTTTTATGAGCGAAGTGAAGCATTCACGCCTGATCATTCTCGGTTCCGGTCCCGCGGGATACAGCGCCGCTGTCTATGCCGCCCGTGCCAACCTCAAACCCGTTGTCATTACTGGCCTGCAGGCCGGTGGCCAGCTCACCACCACCGTCGAAGTCGACAACTGGCCCGGCGATGTCGAGGGCTTGACCGGTCCAGTGCTGATGGAACGCATGCAACGCCACGCCGAACGCTTCGACACGCAGATCGTCTACGACCATATCCACACCGCCAAGTTGCAACAGCGCCCTTTCGAGCTCATCGGCGACAGCGGCACCTACACCTGCGACGCACTGATCATTGCTACCGGCGCTTCAGCTCAATACCTGGGCCTGGCCTCGGAGCAGACCTTCGCCGGCAGAGGCGTTTCCGCCTGCGCAACCTGCGACGGATTCTTTTACCGCAATCAGGTGGTGGCGGTGGTCGGCGGCGGCAATACGGCGGTTGAGGAGGCCTTGTACCTGTCCAACATCGCCCGTGAGGTCCACCTGATTCACCGCCGGGACAAACTGCGCGCAGAGAAAATACTGCAGGACAAGCTGTTCGAAAAAGCCAGCCACGGCAATGTGAAACTGCACTGGAACCAGAATCTGGATGAAGTGCTGGGCGACGCCAGCGGCGTGACCGGCGTGCGTCTGCGCCAGAGTGAGACTGGCCAGACCAGCACCTTGTCCCTGGCCGGTGTGTTTATCGCGATCGGCCATCAACCCAACACCGAGTTGTTCCAGGGCCAACTGACAATGCGCGACGGCTACCTGATCGTCCGCGGCGGCAGCGAGGGCAATGCCACTGCAACCGATATCGAAGGTGTGTTCGCCGCCGGCGACGTGGCCGATCACGTGTATCGACAAGCCATTACGTCGGCCGGCGCCGGTTGCATGGCCGCACTCGACGCCGAGAAGTATCTCGATGACATTCCGGTGGCTTGACGGTTAACCTTTAGGCGGGCTCTTGTCTGCGTCTGCGCACAAGAGCCGCCCTCCCCTTCTGCACGCCCGGATGACCATGCTGACTTGGCTACAACGCAACACGTTCGATTTTCCGCCACTGGCCAAAGCCCTGAGCGACCCCAACGGCTTGCTGGCCGCCGGTGGCGACCTGTCCGCCGATCGGCTGATCCGGGCCTATCGCCACGGCTGTTTCCCGTGGTTCTCCGAAGGCCAGCCGATTTTGTGGTGGTCACCGGATCCACGCACCGTACTGTTTCCCGACGAACTGCATGTATCGCGCAGCCTGGGCAAGCTCCTGCGCAAGCAACGCTATGCCGTGACGTTCGACAAGGACTTTGCCGCTGTCATCGAGGCCTGCGCCGCGCCCCGGGACTATGCTGACGGCACCTGGATCACCGAGGCCATGCAGACCGCCTATCTGGAGCTGCATCGACGCGGTTTCGCCCATTCAGTGGAGGTATGGGACCAAGGCATGTTGGTGGGTGGCCTGTATGGCCTGGCCATGGGGCAACTGTTTTTCGGCGAATCCATGTTCAGTCGGGCCGACAACGCCTCGAAATTCGGCTTCGCCACCCTGGTCCAACATCTCAAAGCGGCCGGTTTCGTGCTGATCGACTGCCAAATGCCCACCGAACACCTGCACAGCCTGGGCGCCCGGTCGATCCCAAGGGCTGAGTTTGCCGGCTACCTCAAGGCGCATCTGGACCAGCCCAATCACGCAACCTGGGTTTGCTGAGCGACAATGGCGCTCCTGGCTTACACTTAATCCAAAGCTTACTCCCGAGGGTTGATCATGACCGAGTTGGCGCGCTTGAAGTTTTATGCCACTCAACCCCACTCTTGCAGTTACCTGCCCGAGGAGCAGGCCACGACGCTGTTCCTCGATCCTAGCCAGCCCATGGATGTGCATGTCTACGCAGATCTGTCGGAGATGGGCTTCCGTCGCAGCGGCGATCATCTCTACCGGCCCCATTGCCAACATTGCAATGCGTGCGTTCCGGCGCGCATTCCCGTGGCTCAGTTTGTACCCAATCGCCAGCAGAAGCGGATTTTCAAGCGCAACGCCGATCTTCAGGTCCGACCAGCCAAGCCGCAGTTCAGCGAAGAGTATTTCGATCTGTACCAGCGCTACATCGAGCAGCGCCACGCCGACGGCGACATGTACCCACCCAGTCGTGATCAGTTTTCGACCTTTCTGGTCCGCGACCTGCCCTTTTCCCGCTTCTATGAGTTCCGCCTCGAAGGGCGACTGGTGGCCATCGCCGTCACAGACCTGCTGCCCAACGGGCTTTCGGCGGTGTACACCTTCTACGAGCCCGACGAAGAACGGCGCAGCCTGGGGCGGTTTGCCATTCTCTGGCAGATCAACGAAGCCCGGCGCCTGAGGCTGGAAGCGGTGTACTTGGGCTACTGGATCAAAAACTGCAAAAAAATGAACTACAAGACCCAATATCGCCCCATCGAATTGCTGATTAACCAGAGATGGGTCGTCCTCAGTTAGAACCCCTTGGCTTAAACCCCCTTTTTCGGGCACAATGCACGCCGCTTTTGCCTGGCGCAGTTGCACCGGGCCATTCACTGGATACCGAGGGCTTTACTGCATGTCGAAAGAAGACAGCTTCGAAATGGAAGGCACTGTCGTCGACACCCTGCCCAACACCATGTTTCGTGTGGAGTTGGAAAATGGGCACGTCGTAACCGCGCACATCTCCGGCAAGATGCGCAAGAACTACATTCGTATTCTTACCGGTGACAAAGTGCGCGTCGAGCTGACGCCCTATGACTTGAGCAAAGGGCGCATCACTTACCGCGCTCGCTAACAAGTCAATACAAAACGCCCGGCTGATGCCGGGCGTT
>NZ_JABWQV010000168.1 GCF_014268615.1 Pseudomonas tehranensis
GCGGGAGCAAGCTCCCTCGCCACAGGGGGCCGGTGCGTCCTACAGGTGGATTTTGGCCTAGAAAATCTTCTCTATAGTTCGGGTTCGTCTGCTGGCTTTGGTCAGCGGGCCCGGGTTTCGCAGCCCACTGACAAAACAGTCAATGACACCGAACACATCGGTGACATCCTGGACCCCGTCAACCACGCTGGCCGAACACAGGCATTGTGGAGTGGGGATCCCGGCATGGATGCGGGGATAGCCGCGCGGTGCCCCGAACACTTCATAACGAACAATACTCGCTTCACGCCAATGGCTTGCGCCTGAATCGAGGTGCAACCGAGTCATAAAGAGCGGCAAGCCTTCCGCCATCCCACTCCGCCCGCATGCCCTTTAGCAGCTCCCCATCGATACGATGCTCATTGATCGCCAGTGCCTGGTCCATAGCATCGGCGATTCGCTCAATAATCAGCGCGGGTTTATCTACGCCACAATGCTTGCGACCGAACTCGATCAGTTGCTGCCGATCAGGATAAGTCTTCACCTTGTTCATCTTGATCGCCAAGGTCCGATCCACCAACGAGCGGCCAGACTTGGGGTTGTAGTGTTCATACACCGTTGTAGTGGTGACATCAAAAACCGGTGCCAACCGCACGGTTTCCAGTGCGTCGGGATGTGTATAAATAACCCCGAAGTTTTTCAGGTGGGCATCCCCATTACGCACCATGACCGAGAGGCACACCGAAGAAAAAAAGCGCTCCAGTTCGCGAACCGGCTCAGCATGCCGGCATACCTGATTCACTACTGCCGCAAGGGTCTCGTAACTTTGGGAATATTTGTAGTTGTCATGGGGGTCTTTGTACAAGCCAAGGAGCACTGCCATGTCTTCAAATCCCAGGCGCCCGGAGGGGGTCAGGTCGAACCGCTCCATTACAAACAACTCACCGTTTTCCGACAACCAGAATGGTGGAGTTTCCAACCCGGCCAAACGAGCTGCTTCCAGACACAGGAATTCATTCTGCGCCAGGTGGGCATACTCCTCGGCGCCAGACTTCACGATCAGATCGGAGCTGGGCATGGTTTTTCGATCGCCCGTCAGCTTATCCAAGTCAGGCACCAGTACCTTGGGTTGGACGCCCGAAATACCAGACTCAAAATAAGTATCAACAAGGAAGTCAAAAACACTTTGTGAAGTATCCGCCGACAGAATGTCCTGCAACCCGACCTGAGCCCGCACAGTCGTCAAGGCCTCGACAGGGTTGACGTAACTGAGTCGACCGATCTGATTGCCCCCTATCACCGATAGCAGCCGCATGTCGTCGACCTGCATGTGTCTGGCCATACGACGCTTGATCTGGTCGGCCAGAAACCCCTCGGGCACGTTCATATCAAAGATGGGGTGAAGGACGTTGCTGACTGAAGGCGTAGGGTCATAGGGCATGACCAACGAAACCTCCCGAGGCGCCTCGGCGCTCGCATAAGCGAACGAAAACTGCGAACCTTTGGACAAGTCGCCGCTATAACCTTGCGGTGTCATGACATTGAGCAGCTTGACCTTACTCATCATGCTCTACCAGATCAGCGAGGGATTTGAGGTCAATCCGCTTGTCGACGATTTCCAGCGCCATCCCCAACGCCGATACGACTCGAAACAGGGTGTACACGGCCACGTTTTCACCGGCCTCTAGATCGATGATCGTTTTGCGGCCGCAGTTGGCTTTCTCAGCGAGCTGCTGTTGGGTATAACCCTTCGCACGGCGTAGTGCACGCACCCTCTCGCCAAGAACTGAAGGGTTTAGAATCAGCATGATGTCACCTATAGCGGACTTTTTAGCTTTAAAATCTAATTATGTCCTTTATAGCGGACATTTCAAGCGCGTTGTGCCTGCCAATCTCCAAGGTCAATTCCACGCACAAAAAAACCCGCATCGCTGCGGGTTCTTTTTGACGCTTGAGCCTTAGTTCACCTTGGCGTTCAATTCACCCTTCAAATACCGCTGATACATAGCCTCCAGAGAGATTGGCTTGATCTTGGAAGCATTACCCGCAGTACCAAAAGCTTCGTAACGAGCAATACACACATCACGCATCGCAGTCACAGTGGCACCGAAGAACTTACGCGGATCAAACTCACTCGGATTAGTCGCCATCAAACGACGCATAGCACCGGTAGAGGCCAGGCGCAGGTCGGTGTCGATGTTGACCTTGCGCACGCCGTACTTGATGCCTTCAACGATTTCTTCAACCGGCACGCCGTAGGTTTCTTTGATGTCACCGCCGTACTGGTTGATGATCGCCAGCCACTCTTGCGGAACAGAGGAAGAACCGTGCATCACCAGGTGAGTGTTGGGAATGCGCTTGTGGATTTCCTTGATGCGGTCAATGGCCAGCACGTCGCCAGTAGGCGGCTTGGTGAACTTGTAGGCGCCGTGGCTGGTGCCGATGGCGATGGCCAGGGCGTCGACCTGGGTCTTCTTGACGAAGTCCGCGGCTTCTTCCGGGTCGGTCAGCATCTGACTGTGATCCAGCACGCCCTCGGCGCCGATGCCGTCTTCTTCGCCGGCCATGCCGGTTTCCAGCGAGCCCAGGCAACCGAGCTCGCCTTCCACCGAGACGCCGCAGGCATGGGCCATGGCGACGGTCTGCTGAGTGACGCGCACGTTGTACTCGTAGTCAGTCGGAGTCTTGCCGTCTTCGCCCAGGGAGCCGTCCATCATGACCGAGCTGAAGCCCAGCTGGATGGAGCGCTGGCAGACGTCAGGGCTGGTGCCGTGGTCCTGGTGCATGCACACCGGGATGTGCGGGAATTCTTCGATGGCAGCCAGGATCAGGTGACGCAGGAACGGCGCGCCGGCGTATTTGCGGGCGCCGGCCGAGGCCTGGACGATCACCGGGGAGTCAGTCTTGTCAGCGGCTTCCATGATGGCGCGCATCTGCTCAAGGTTGTTGACGTTAAAGGCTGGAACGCCGTAGCCGAACTCGGCTGCGTGGTCCAGCATCTGACGCATGCTGATAAGTGCCATTAGTGTGTCTCTCCCGGTCGAGGGTCGTTAATCGTGCCAGCCTGCCGGAGCGGCGGCGGCTATTCAAGTCATTGCAGGTCGGGGGTGGGTCCGACCTGTGTGTTCGGTGAAGCAAAATCTCGAAACTGTAGAGGACCCTGTGGGAGCGAGCCTGCTCGCGATGAAGGCCTGACAGTCAACATCACTGGTGCCTAATACATCGCTATCGCGAGCAGGCTCGCTCCCACATTGGATCTCTGTTGAATCAGTCAGCCTTACAACCCCGGCCAATCAAGTCATTGGTGGCGACCCAGTACACCAGGCCTTCCTCACCTTTGACGTGAAACGCCAGCATGTCGTCGCTGTACAGCGTACCCGATGCGCCCGGCTCTTCCTTCAGGTGATAGACCTGCTCGGCACCGCCGAGGCGAACGTCGACTTCCTTGCGGGTGTCATCGGTATAGCGCCACAGTACCTTGGCCTGGCTGTCACAGGTCCAGGTTGTCCAGCCCTCTACTACAGGCTCGGACGAACGAAACCGATCCAGCTGTGCACAACCGGCCAGCATTGCCAGCGCCACAACGGCAATAAAGCCTTTCATCCGTGTTCCTCGACTGACAGCGCAGGCCGCCAGCCATGAGTTAATGAGTCAGACCCGTCAAGGGCAACCATGTTCCTTGGCCGGGACCTGCGTCTCGTATTTATCCAGGCCGTCCGGCCCGGAACGCTTATTGAGCACCGGGTTGGTTTCGGCCTGCCACTCGGCCTGGTAGCAACCGGTTTTCGGCTCGCTGGGAGTAATCGCTTCCGGTGCGGCTTGCGGGTGGCTCCCGCAAGCCGCCAGGGATGCGGTCAGCAACAAAAGCGCCAACGTCTTGACCATCACAACACTCCTTTGCCTGGTCAACAAAACCTCAGGCCTTGGCCCGGCTTTCCAGGACTTCCACGGCTGGCAGTACTTTGCCTTCGACGAATTCGAGGAACGCACCGCCGCCGGTAGAAATGTAGGAGATCTGCTCGGCCACGCCATATTTATCGATGGCTGCCAGGGTGTCGCCGCCGCCAGCGATGGAGAAAGCGTCACTCTCGGCGATGGCCTGGGCGAGCACCTTGGTGCCGTTGCCAAACTGGTCGAACTCGAACACACCGACCGGACCGTTCCACAGGATAGTCTTGGAGGATTTCAACAGTTCGGCGAAATTGGCTGCAGTTTGCGGGCCAATGTCGAGGATCATGTCGTCTTCGGCCACGTCAGCGATCAGCTTGACGGTGGCGGTGGCGCTTTCGGCGAACTCCTTGGCAACCACCACGTCCACCGGCAACGGCACGCTGACCTTGGCGGCGATTTCCCGGGCGGTGTCCAGCAGGTCCGGCTCGTACAGGGATTTGCCGACCGGGTGACCGGCCGCAGCAAGGAAAGTGTTGGCAATGCCGCCGCCGACGATCAACTGGTTGCACACCTGGCTCAGGCTGTTGAGCACATCGAGCTTGGTGGAAACCTTGGAACCGGCCACGATGGCGGCCATCGGCTGGGCCGGGGAGCCCAGGGCCTTGCCCAGGGCGTCCAGTTCGGCGGCCAGCAGCGGGCCAGCAGCGGCCACTTTGGCGAACTTCGCCACGCCATGGGTCGACCCTTCGGCGCGGTGAGCGGTGCCGAACGCGTCCATCACAAACACGTCGCACAGGGCCGCATACTGCTTGGCCAGTTCGTCAGCGTTCTTTTTCTCGCCTTTATTGAAGCGCACGTTTTCGAACAGCACGACATCGCCGGCCTTCACGTCCACACCGCCCAGGTAGTCAGCCACCAGCGGTACGTCACGGCCCAGGGCTTTGCTCAGGTAAGCGGCGACCGGCTTGAGGCTGTTTTCGGCTGAGTATTCGCCTTCGGTCGGACGACCCAAATGCGAGCAGACCATCACGGCCGCACCTTTTTCCAGGGCCAGCTTGATGGTCGGCAGCGAAGCCAGGATGCGCGCGTCGCTGGTGACAACACCGTCCTTGACGGGAACGTTGAGGTCTTCGCGGATCAGTACGCGCTTACCTTGCAGATCGAGGTCGGACATCTTCAACACGGTCATGGGTCGCAATTCCTGGGTAACTGTTTAGTGAGCAGGTTTTTTTGAATCAGAGAGCTGAGAAACAGAAAGCGAAGTCGCTGCTTGCAGATAATGTTCAGCGACATCCAGCATTCGGTTGGCAAAACCCCATTCATTGTCGAACCAGGCCAGGATGTTCACGAGCCGCGGCCCGGAAACCCGGGTCTGGCTGGCATCGACAATGGCCGAATGGGGGTCATGATTAAAATCACAACTGGCGTGAGGCAACTCGGTGTAGGCCAGCAGGCCTTTGAGCGGGCCGCTGGTGGCGGCTTCGCGCAGAATCCGGTTGACCTCGGTGGCGTCGGTATCGCTCACGGTCTGCATCGTAATGTCGAGGCAGGACACGTTGACGGTCGGCACCCGCACGGCTTTGGCCTGAATTCGCCCCGCAAGTTCCGGCAGCAGCCGCTCAATGCCACGCGCCAGACCAGTGGACACCGGAATCACCGACTGGAACGCCGAACGGGTCCGACGCAGGTCTTCATGGTGATAGGCGTCGATCACAGGTTGATCGTTCATCGCCGAGTGGATGGTGGTGATCGACACGTACTCCAGGCCAATGGCCTGGTCCAGCAGGCGCAACAGCGGCACGCCGCAGTTGGTGGTGCAGGACGCGTTGGACACCAACAGCTCATCGCCGGCCAGGCAGTCCTGGTTTACGCCGTAGACGATCGTGGCGTCCACATCCGCTTCGCTGGCCATCGGCTGGGAGAACAACACCCGCGGCGCGCCGGCCGCGATGAAACGCTGGCCATCTTCACGGGTGTTGTAGGCGCCGGAGCATTCAAGCACCAGGTCGACACCCAAGGACGCCCAATCGATACCTTCGGGGGTGGCACTGCGCAGGACTTTCACGCAATCGCCATTAATGTGCAGACAATCGCCCTCGACCCGCACCTCGCCCGGAAAACGGCCGTGGGTGGAGTCAAAGCGTGTCAGGTATTCAATGCTGGCCATGTCGGCCAGATCGTTGATCGCCACAATCTCGAACCCGGCCTTGGCCCCTCGCTCGAACAACGCACGCAAGACGCAACGACCAATCCGGCCGTAGCCGTTGAGTGCAACTTTGTAGGGACGCGGTTGGGGCATGGGGTTCTCTGACTTGGGTGAATCCATGAATAAGGCGCTGCACATTCCATTGTCATCGCGGGCAAGCCTTGCTCCCACAGGATGCATTTCCCTGTGGGAGTACACATCCTGTGGGAGCAAGGCTTGCCCGCGATAGCGTCAGAACAGGCGATACATTCCTGGACTTAGTCTTCCAACAACTCTTCAGCCTGACCCAGGATGTTTTCCAGGGTAAAGCCGAACTCCTCGAACAACGCCGGCGCAGGCGCCGATTCGCCGTAGGTGGTCATGCCGATCACGCGACCTTCCAGGCCCACGTACTTGTACCAGTAGTCGGCGTGAGCGGCTTCGATGGCGATCCGGGCGCTGACTTGCAACGGCAATACCGCTTGCTTGTAGCCGGCGTCCTGGGCGTCGAACACGCTGGTGCACGGCATGGACACCACGCGTACGTTGCGGCCCTGGGCAGTCAGTTTGTCGTAGGCCTGAACGGCCAGGCCGACTTCGGAGCCGGTGGCGATCAGGATCAACTCAGGTTCGCCAATGCAGTCCTTGAGCACATAGCCGCCGCGGGTGATGTCGCCGATCTGGTCGGCATCGCGGTTCTGGTGCTGCAGGTTCTGGCGGGAGAAGATCAGCGCCGATGGACCGTCGTTACGCTCGATGGCGTATTTCCAGGCCACTGCCGATTCCACGGCGTCACATGGGCGCCAGGTGTCCAGGTTCGGCGTGCAGCGCAGGCTTGCCAGTTGCTCGATCGGCTGGTGAGTCGGGCCGTCTTCGCCCAGGCCGATGGAGTCGTGGGTGAACACATACAGCACGCGCTTCTTCATCAGGGCCGACATGCGCACTGCGTTGCGGGCGTATTCCATGAACATCAGGAAGGTAGCGCCGTAAGGCACCAGGCCGCCGTGCAGAGCCACGCCGTTCATGATCGCGCTCATGCCGAACTCGCGAACGCCGTAATACATGTAGTTGCCGCTGGCATCTTCGGCGCTGACGCCTTTGCAGCCCTTCCACAAGGTCAGGTTGGAACCGGCCAGGTCGGCCGAACCGCCGAGCAGCTCCGGCAGCAGAGGGCCAAAAGCGTTGAGGGTGTTCTGGCTGGCCTTGCGGCTGGCAATGGTTTCGCCTTTGGCGGCGACTTCAGCGATATAAGCCGAGGCTTTTTCAGCGAAGTCGGCAGGCAGCTCGCCGCTGAGGCGACGGACCAGTTCATTGGCCAGCTCAGGGAACTCGGCGGAGTAGGCGGCAAAGCGCTGGTCCCACTCGGCTTCGGCAGCGCGGCCTTTTTCCTTGGCGTCCCACTCGGCATAAATGTCTGCCGGGATTTCGAACGGACCATGTTCCCACTTCAACGCAGCGCGGGTCAGGGCGATTTCCTCGGCACCCAGTGGCGCGCCGTGACAGTCTTCCTTGCCTTGTTTGTTGGGCGAACCGAAACCGATGGTGGTCTTGCAGCAGATCAGGGTCGGCTGGGCGCTCTTGCGCGCCGTCTCGATGGCGGTCTTGATCTCTTCCGGGTCATGGCCGTCGACATTGCGGATGACCAGCCAGTTGTAGGCTTCGAAGCGCTTGGGGGTGTCGTCGGTGAACCAGCCTTCGACTTCGCCGTCGATGGAGATGCCGTTGTCATCGTAGAAAGCGATCAGCTTGTTCAGGCCCAAGGTGCCGGCCAGGGAGGCGACTTCATGGGAAATACCTTCCATCATGCAGCCATCACCCAGGAACACGTAGGTGTGGTGATCGACAACGTTGTGGCCGGGGCGATTGAACTGCGCTGCCAGGACTTTTTCCGCCAAGGCAAAGCCCACGGCGTTGGCCAGACCCTGGCCCAGTGGGCCGGTGGTGGTTTCCACGCCGGGGGTATAGCCATATTCCGGGTGGCCCGGGGTGCGGCTATGCAACTGGCGGAAATTCTTCAGGTCATCGATCGACAGGTCATAACCGGTCAGGTGCAGCAACGAATAGATCAACATCGAGCCGTGGCCGTTGGACAGCACGAAGCGGTCACGGTCGGCAAACGACGGGTTGCTCGGGCTGTGCTTGAGGTAGTCGCGCCAAAGCACCTCGGCGATATCCGCCATACCCATAGGGGCACCGGGATGGCCGCTGTTGGCTTTTTGCACGGCATCCATGCTGAGTGCACGGATGGCATTGGCACGCTCACGACGGCTGGGCATCGCTGATCTCCTGGGTTTTGAATGGTGGAACCGAAAAAAGGCGAGCATTTTCCCTCACCCACCCGCCCCGGGGCAATGACAGATAGTCATCCAGGGGCTTTTTTCCGGTGGATAAAGTCGCATTCGCCAGGTGAAACCTTTCCGCTGATGGGTTGTAGAGTCAAGCACACCTCGGCAAGTGCCATTTATCGAGCAATATCAAAACTTTTTGATATTGACCTTGCGGTGATCCATACCCCTCACTAGACTGCCGCCCTATGAATTTACGCGTGCCTTCCATTCGCCATGATGATTGCGATGAGCTGGCGGCCCTTTGCAAGGCCGGCGGCGATCCGCTGCGGCTCAATGTATTGCGCGCCTTGGCCAACGATTCGTTCGGCGTATTGGAACTGGCGCAGATCTTCGGCATCGGTCAATCCGGCATGAGCCACCACCTCAAGGTCCTGGCCCAGGCCGACCTGGTGGCGACCCGTCGTGAAGGCAATGCGATTTTTTACCGCCGCGCCCTGCCCCATACCGATCTGCTGGGCGGCAAGCTGCATGCCGCGTTGCTCGAAGAGGTGGATGAGCTGGACCTGCCGACAGACGTGCAGGCCCGCATCGCCCAGGTACACGGGCAGCGAGCTGCTGCCAGCCAGGATTTTTTCGCCCGGGTGGCCGAGAAGTTTCGCGCCCAGCAGGACCTGATTGCCGGGTTGCCGCAGTACCGTGAAAGCGTCGTAGCGCTGCTCGACAAACTGGGCTTCGAGCCCACCGCCACGGCCATTGAAGTCGGCCCTGGCGACGGTGCGTTTCTGCCGGAGCTGGCGCGGCGTTTCAGCCAAGTGACGGCGCTGGACAACAGCCCGGCCATGCTCGAGCTGGCACGCCAGGTATGCGAACGTGAAACACTGGCTAATGTCAGCCTGCAACTGGCCGATGCCTTGAATGGTGTGAGCCTGCAGGCCGATTGCGTTGTATTGAACATGGTGCTTCACCATTTCGCCGCGCCGGCCGATGCGCTCAAGCACATGGCCGATTTGCTGCAACCGGGCGGTAGCCTGTTAGTGACAGAGTTATGCAGCCACAACCAGAGTTGGGCCAAGGAGGCCTGCGGTGATCTCTGGCTGGGGTTTGAACAGGACGATCTGGCCCGTTGGGCCACCGCTGCGGGCCTCGTGCCCGGGGAAAGCCTCTATGTGGGCTTACGTAATGGTTTCCAGATCCAGGTCCGCCATTTTCAGCGACCGGCTGGCGACACTCACCATCGGTAACTTGTAGGAAAACATCGAGATGAGCGAATACTCCCTTTTCACCTCCGAGTCCGTGTCTGAAGGGCATCCGGACAAAATCGCCGACCAGATTTCTGATGCGGTGCTGGACGCCATCATTGCTGAAGACAAGTTCGCCCGCGTGGCGTGCGAAACTCTGGTGAAAACGGGCGTGGCGATCATCGCTGGCGAAGTCACCACTTCAGCCTGGGTCGACCTGGAACAGATCGTCCGTGACGTCATCCTGGGCATTGGCTACAACAGCTCCGACGTCGGCTTCGATGGCGCGACCTGCGGCGTGATGAACATCATCGGCAAGCAGTCCCCCGACATCAACCAGGGTGTTGACCGCGCCAAGCCTGAAGACCAGGGTGCCGGCGACCAGGGTCTGATGTTCGGCTACGCCAGCAACGAGACCGACGTGCTGATGCCAGCACCGATCACTTTCTCGCACCAGTTGGTTCAACGCCAGGCTGAAGCCCGTAAATCCGGCCTGCTGCCTTGGCTGCGCCCGGATGCCAAGTCCCAGGTGACTTGCCGTTACGAAGGCGGCAAGGTTGTCGGTATCGATGCCGTCGTACTGTCGACCCAGCACAACCCGGAAGTGTCCTACAAAGACCTGCGCGAAGGCGTGATGGAGCTGATCGTCAAGCACGTACTGCCTGCCGAGTTGCTGTCCAAGGACACCCAGTTCCACATCAACCCGACCGGCCAGTTCATCATCGGTGGCCCGGTAGGTGACTGTGGCCTGACCGGTCGCAAGATCATCGTCGACAGCTACGGCGGCATGGCCCGTCACGGCGGTGGCGCGTTCTCCGGCAAGGATCCATCGAAGGTCGACCGTTCGGCGGCCTATGCCGGTCGTTATGTGGCCAAGAACATCGTCGCCGCCGGCCTGGCCGAGCGCTGCGAGATCCAGGTTTCCTACGCCATCGGCGTTGCTCAGCCTACCTCGATCTCGCTGAACACCTTCGGCACCGGCAAGATCGGCGATGACAAGATCATCAAGCTGGTTCGTGAAGTGTTCGACCTGCGTCCGTACGCTATCACCACCATGCTCGACCTGCTGCACCCGATGTACCAGGACACTGCTGCCTACGGCCACTTCGGTCGCACGCCGCAAACCAAGACGGTCGGTGACGACACCTTCACCACCTTCACCTGGGAAAAAACCGACCGCGCCGACGCCCTGCGCGCCGCTGCCGGCCTGTAAGACCCGCTGGTACGAAAAGCCCCTGGCGACCCAGTCGCCAGGGGC
>NZ_JABWQV010000169.1 GCF_014268615.1 Pseudomonas tehranensis
CTGTGGGAGCAAGGCTTGCCCGCGATGGCAACCTGATGATCACCACCTGACCCGGACTTAACCTCTTACATCAACCCACACCGATCAAAAAACCGCTCACGCCCCAGAATCATCAGCGCCGCGCGCTTGTGGGGGAAATCGAATTCCTTTTCACAATGGAAACACTGGTTGTGCAGATGACCGATCATTCGGGCGTTGTCGGCTCGGGGTTCGGCCACCACGCGTTGGGTGCGCGGGTCGTCGAGAAACAGGTAGTGCACCAGCGCCGACAGCCAGCTCGCCACCTTGTGCGGGCCACGGTGCTGCTCTTCGCCCACCAACATGTGAATGCCGCGATCATAATTGTGCACGTCGTAGAACGGCGCGATCCGATCCTCCTTGGCCCAATAGGCTTCGAAGTAGGCGAAAGGCTGGTCGTCGAAACAACCGATCAAGGTCAGCACCCGGGGATCGCGCTGCAGTGTGCTCAGATACTCGCGATGCTGTTCCAGGCTGCCCTCCTCCTGCCAGAAACTCGCCACCCGTGGGCTGTTCTGCCAGCGGTTGAAGCGCGTCAGGTCCTGTTCGATTTCCAGGGTGCGCAAGGACACCCAGGCCCCCAGGCGCGCATCGAAGCGTCGATACACCTCGCCTCGCGGCTTCATGGGCCGGCGCGGATGACGCTTGCCATCGGTGATGATCATCTGTTGCGGATAGCTGCCGTTGAACGACTCTCCCAGCCAGGGTTGCGGCAGTTGCCAGAACAGAGTGCGCTCGCAGATGTACTCGTCGGCGCACTCGCCGGGCGTCAGCAGTCCGCTGAGCAAGGCTTCACCGGGGCGCTCGGGCAGATGCCAAGTCAGGCGCCGGCATTGAGGATCGCGGGCGAACAGCCAATAGCAGGCCGCCCAAAGCGCCGGGCCTACGGGCCGATCATTGATTTCCTGCAAATGCACATGCAGCTCGGTGCCCCGCTCCAAGCGCAGCCGGATCAGCGGCGCGCCCTCAAGCATCAGGCTCAGGTGGCGTTCGGTTTCATCGGCGCCGAGACGGCGACCACCGGGTAAAGGCAGCGTCGTCGGGTGCTTGAGGTTGGACATGGCGGGGCTCACGTAGTCGTCGGTAGTCAACGTGTGACGTGAGCCAGGCAGGGAAATTTAGTGCCCCGTTCAATGATCGTGGGCTGGCACCAGCTGTATCTGGTAGGGCTGGAAAATCGCCAGCATCTGCCCGTCGTCCCGCAGCTTTTGCAGCAGCCGATTGAACGCTTCGCCAGAGATCGGCGCCTGGGGGCGGATCAGCGCGTAATGGTGGTAAATCTGATCGATACGTTCGGATATCAGCAATTGGGGGTCGACGTCTGGATTGCGCAACACGTAATCGATGAGGTACGAACGGGTAACCAGCGCAATGTCCGCACGCCCGCGCAAGACCATCAGCAGGTTGCTGTCATGGGAATACGTCAGCGTGGCGTTGTATTGGCCGGTCAAGAACTTGGGGTCGGCGTTGAATTCGGCAAAGGCGTAGTGGTAGCCGCTGAACAGCGCCAGGCGCTTGCCCCGCAGATCGGAGAAATAGTCTTGCTGACGATCCGGTTGACGCTGGGCTACGAAGATTTCCGCGTCTTCCAGGCCCATGTCTACCGCAGTATGAGGCACATCCTTCCAGCCCCAGTCCGGGTTCTCGAAAATGGCCATGTCGACCCGCCCCTGCTTGAAATCATTGAAACGGCGCGGAATCGACGTCGGAACCAGCACGAATTGATAATCGCTTTGGGACCGGTTCAAGGCCTCGACCAACTGCGGCAGCAAACCGGTATCGGCGCCAGTTTCGGGGCGTATCGTGTAGGGCGGAAAATGCGCTGCGCCAATCCGGACCAGTTGCGCAGCCGTGGCCGGCAACGCGAACACTGCAATCAACGCAGCGAGCAAGACGCGCGAGGCTATCCCCATCGTTGAAAACGTCAAGACACCTCACTCCCCAGAAAATTAATCATCAGTGAATCCAACCAGGCATCTCAATGCACATCACGCAGGGCACGCAAGGCGACCACTCAGCGGCATTGCTGCCTCTTTTTATTTTTCTTCAAGCACCAGAATCAAGGCTTGCTCGGCCAACTCATCAAGACTCAGGCTGCCCTCGGCGCGAAACCAAGTGGTGGTCCAGGACAGGGCGCCGGTCAGGAAACGACGGGTGATGAACACGTCGCCCCGAATATACCCCGCGTCCTTGGCCTGCCCAAGAACCTCAAGCCACAGGGCCTCATAAATATCACGCAAAGCCAGCACCTGTCTTTGCCCTTGCTCGGACAACGAGCGCCATTCGTAGACCAGCACCGCCATCGCCTCGCCGCTGCCGCCCATGATCGACTGCAACTCGCAGCGGATCAGCGCCAGGACCCGCTCGCGCACGCTATCGGCCTCGGCCAGCGCCGCGCGCATCAACGCCGTGTTGTAGCGAATGGTCTCCTCCATCACCGCCCGCAGGATCTCATCCTTGCTTTTGAAATGATGAAAGATGCTGCCCGACTGAATGCCCACCGCGCTCGCCAGGTCGCGCACCGTGGTGCGCTCGAACCCTTTGTTGCGAAACAGATGGGCGGCGGTCTGGAGCAGTTTGCCGCGAGCGCTGTCAGGATCGGTCAGTTGCCCGTTATCGACCAGCTCACGCATCACGTTCAGGGCTTTTTGCTCATCCACCCATTCTCTCCTACAGTCGATCGATCAACGTGGGGCCACGCTTGCGGAACCGACGAGGTGGCGCGGGCAATTTAAGCTGGCCGGGGCACCCAAGCAAGCGCTTGGATCGAAGAACTGGCGGCCGTTTACAAACCAAGCGCTTGCTTGGTAGTCTCGGGCGACGCCGGCCGGAGGGAGCACCATGCCAAAAACGATACGTATCGGTTGTGCCAGCGCCTTCTGGGGCGACACCTGTACCGCTGCGGCGCAACTGGTCGAAGGCGCTGAACTGGACTACCTGGTGTTCGATTACCTGGCCGAGGTCACGATGTCGATCATGGCTGCCGCGCGCATGAAAGACCCTCGGGGCGGTTATGCCACGGACTTCATCGAAGTGCTCTCACCGCTGCTTCATCGTTTACATGAACGCAAGATCCGCGTCATCAGCAATGCCGGCGGGGTCAACCCTCAGGCCTGCGCCGCCGCTCTACAAGTGGCTTGCGACAAGGCCGGCGTGCCCTTGAAGATCGCGGTGCTGCTGGGAGACGACCTGCAACCGCGATTCGAACAGCTCGCCAGCCAGGGCATTACCGAGATGTTCAGCGGCGCGCCCCTGCCGACGGTGTGCGTGTCCACCAACGCTTACCTGGGTGCCCCCGGCATTGTCGAGGCCTTGCATCTGGGAGCCGACATCGTGATCACCGGCCGGGTGGTCGACAGCGCCGTGGTCAGCGCGGCCCTGGTGCATGAGTTTGGTTGGGCCTGGCACGACTACGACAAACTGGCCCAAGCCGCATTGGCCGGGCACCTCATTGAGTGCGGGGCCCAATGCACGGGCGGTAATTTCACCGACTGGCGGGAGGTACCGGATTACGAGCACATCGGTTTTCCCATCGTTGAAGTCAGCGCCGACGGCCAATTCATCGTCACCAAGGCCGAAGGCACCGGCGGGCTGGTCACGCCGCTGACGGTCGGGGAACAACTGCTCTATGAAATCAGCGATCCCCAAGGCTATCTCTTGCCGGACGTGATCTGCGACTTCAGCCAGGTCAGGTTGATCCAGCAAGGCAAGCACGCCGTGCGCGTCCAAGGCGCCAAGGGCTTGCCGCCCACCGATCAATACAAGGTCTGCGCCACCTGGGCCGATGGTTTTCGCTGCACTGCCCTGTGCCTGATCGCCGGCATCGATGCGGTGGCCAAGGCCGAACGGGTCAGCCAGGCGATCATCGCCAGGACTTCGCAGATGTTCAGTTCGCGCGGCTGGGCGCCCTACAGCGAGGTGAACATCGAGCTGCTGGGCAGCGAAGCCACTTACGGTCAGCACGGCCGGCGCCAGGACAGCCGCGAAGTGGTGATCAAACTGGCGGTGCGCCACCCCGACAAACAGCCGCTGGTGCTGTTTTCCAGGGAGATCGCCCAGGCCGCCACCGGCATGGTGCCGGGGTTGACCGGCCTGATGGGGGGCCGCCCGACGGTGTATCCGCTGATTCGCCTGTTCTCGTTCCTGATCGACAAGTCCGCTTGCCGGCTCGACATCGAGCTCGACGGGCAGAGTCATCCTTGCCTGCTGCCCGCCGTCGAAGCCCTGCAAACCCGCGACTTGCCGGTCGCTCCCGACCTGCCCAAACCCCAGGGCCGGGCTGACGCCAGCGTGCCATTGGTCAAACTGGCGGTGGCGCGCTCCGGCGACAAGGGCAACCACAGCAACATCGGTGTGCTCGCCCGGGCCCCCGAATACTTGCCGTGGATCGCCGAGGCGCTAACGCCCCAAGTGTTGGTTGACTGGATGAGCCACGTGCTCGACCCACTGCTGGGGCGCGTCGAGCGCTGGTATCTGCCGGGCACCCACAGCCTGAACTTCGTGCTGGAAAATGCCCTTGGCGGGGGCGGTGTCGCCAGCCTGCGCATCGATCCGCAGGGCAAGGCGTTCGCTCAGCAGTTGCTGGAGATCCAGATACCGGTGCCACAGAGCATCGCCGATCAGGTCAATTAAAGGACGCTCGCCACAGCGTCGGTTCGAGCACAAGGAACACTTATGCCAGTCATCGAATCGCACCTTGACCCTCACAGCGCCGACTTCGCCCGCAACCACGCGGCCATGCTGGCTGGCGTGGCACACCTGCGTCAGATCGAACAGACGGTGCTGGAGAAAGCCGCCCTGGCCCAGGCCAGGTTCGAGCAACGCGGCCAACTGCTGCCGCGCGAGCGTCTGAACCTGCTGCTGGACCCCGGCGCGCCGTTCCTGGAACTGGCGAGCCTGGCCGGCTACAAACTCCATGACGACAAGGATGGCAGCCAGGCCGGTGGCGGCTTGATCGCAGGGATCGGCTACGTATCCGGCGCTCAGGTATTGGTGGTGGCGAACAACAGCGCAATCAAGGGTGGGACCATCTCTCCCAGCGGCTTGAACAAGACCCTGCGTCTGCAACAGATCGCCATGGAGAACAAACTGCCGGTCATTACCTTGGCCGAAAGCGGCGGCGCCAATCTCAACTATGCCGCGCAGATTTTTGTCGAAGGTGCGCGCAGCTTCGCCAATCAGGCGCGGATGTCCGCCATGGGCTTGCCGCAGATTACCGTGGTGCATGGTTCGGCCACGGCGGGCGGGGCCTACCAGCCGGGGCTCTCGGATTACGTGGTGGTGGTGCGCGACAAAGCACGGCTGTTTCTGGCCGGGCCACCGCTGCTCAAAGCCGCCACTGGCGAAATCGCCACGGAAGAAGAACTGGGCGGTGCGCAAATGCATGCGCAGGTGGCCGGCACCGCTGAATACCTGGCCGAGAATGACGCCGATGGCATACGCCTGGCCCGGGAGATCGTCAGCCTGTTGCCCTGGAACGAGCAACAGCCGCCACAGCCTGAACGCACCTGGAAAGAGCCGCTCTACCCGGCCGATGAGTTGCTGGGGTTGATCCCCGACGACCCGAAAAAGCCCTATGACGTGCGGGAAATCGTCGCCCGTATCGCCGACGGTTCGGACTTCCTGGAATTCAAAAGCGAGTTCGATCAACAGACGATTTGTGGCCACCTGCGCATTCGTGGCCATGCCTGTGGCCTGATCGGCAACAACGGCCCGATCACACCCAAGGGCGCGAGCAAGGCCGCGCAGTTCATCCAGCTGTGCGACCAGAGCCGCACACCGCTGCTGTTCCTGCACAACACCACCGGCTTCATGGTCGGCACCGAGTCGGAACAACAAGGCGTGATCAAGCATGGGGCGAAGATGATCCAGGCCGTGGCCAACGCCCGGGTGCCGAAGCTGACGGTCGTAGTGGGCGGTTCCTACGGCGCCGGCAACTACGCCATGTGCGGCCGAGGGCTGGACCCACGCTTCATCTTCGCCTGGCCCAACAGCCACACAGCGGTGATGGGTGGTGCCCAGGCCGGCAAGGTTTTGCGCATCGTCACGCAGGCGACGCAGATCAAGAATGGCCTCACCCCCGACCCGAAGATGCTGGACCTGCTCGAACAAACCACCGCGCAGACACTCGACAGCCAGTCCACTGCGCTATATGGCAGCGCCAACCTGTGGGATGACGGGCTCATCGACCCGCGCGACACCCGCACGTTGCTAGGCTACCTGCTGGACATCTGCCACGCGGCTGAGCTTCGGCCGCTGCAACCCAACAGTTTCGGTGTGGCCCGTTTCTGAACGTGTGAAGGACTTTTGATCGCTGCCCACAGGAGAACAATAAAAATGATCTTCACCCAGGAACACGCAGCGCTGCGGCGCACCGTTCGCCAGTTTGTCGACCAGCAGATAAACCCCTATGTCGACGAATGGGAGAAGGCCGGACGGTTTCCCATCCACGAGGTTTTCCGCAAGGCCGGTGAACTGGGATTGCTGGGTATATCCAAGCCGGAGCAGTTCGGCGGCATGGGCCTGGACTACAGCTATTCGATCGTCGCCGCCGAGGAGTTCGGCACCATTCATTGTGGCGGCGTGCCGATGTCCATCGGTGTGCAGACCGACATGTGCACCCCGGCCCTGGCGCGTTTCGGCTCCGATGAGCTGCGTGAAGCATTCTTGCGCCCGGCCATCAGCGGTGAGCAGGTCGGTTGCATCGGCGTCTCGGAAGTCGGGGCCGGCTCTGATGTCGCCGGGCTCAAGACCACGGCTCGCAAGGATGGCGATGACTACGTCATCAACGGCAGCAAGATGTGGATCACCAATTCACCGAGCGCCGATTTCATGTGCCTGCTGGCCAACACGTCGGACGACAAGCCCCACATCAACAAATCACTGATCATGGTGCCGATGAACAGCCCTGGTATCAGCCTCGGCGGGCACCTGGACAAGCTTGGCATGCGCAGTTCGGAAACCGCCCAGGTGTTCTTTGACGACGTACGGGTGCCGCAACGCAATCGCGTGGGTCAGGAAGGTGCCGGATTCATGATGCAGATGTTGCAGTTCCAGGAAGAACGCCTGTTCGGCGCGGCGAACATGCTCAAGGGGCTGGAGCACTGCATCGACAGCACCATCGAGTACTGCAAGCAGCGCAAGACCTTCGGCACCGCCCTGATCGACAACCAGGTGATCCACTTTCGCCTGGCGGAACTGGCCAGCGAAATCGAATGCCTGCGGGCGCTGGTCTACCAGGCCACCGAGCAGTACATCAACGGCCAGGATGTGACGCGGCTGGCGTCCATGGCCAAGCTCAAGGCCGGGCGCCTGGCGCGGGAAGTCACCGACAGTTGCCTGCAATACTGGGGCGGTATGGGTTTCATGTGGGACAACCCGGTGGCGCGGGCGTATCGCGACGTGCGACTGGTGTCCATCGGTGCCGGTGCGGACGAGATCATGCTGGGCATCATCTGCAAACTCATGGGCATTTTGCCGGGCAAGAAAAAATGACTACGTCGCCTGCCAGGCCTCATCGCGAGCAAGCTTTGCTCCCACAATGCCCGGTGAGTGGCATTCACCTGTGGGAGCAAAGCTTGCTCGCGATGAGGCCCTGACAGCCACCGAAAAACCCAGGAATGACCACCATGCCCGCCTTCAGCAAGATCCTCATCGCCAACCGCGGTGAAATCGCCTGCCGGATCCAGCGTACCGCCCAGGCCCTCGGCTATCGCACCGTGGCAGTGTTCAGCGAGGCCGACGCCGACGCGCTGCATGTGCGCATGGCCGATGAAGCGGTACTCATCGGCGCGGCACCGGTGCCACAGTCCTACCTCAATCAGCCGGCCATCCTCGATGCCGCCCGGCGAACTGGCGCCGACGCCATCCACCCCGGCTACGGTTTGCTCTCGGAAAACGCCGGGTTCGCCAAGGCCTGCGAAGAGGCCGGTATCGTGTTCATCGGCCCCAGCCCCGACGCCATCGACCTGATGGGCAGTAAACGCCGCTCGAAAATCGCCATGATCGCCGCCGGCGTACCGTGCATCGCCGGTTACGAAGGCACGGATCAGGACGACGACACTTTGTGCCGTGAAGCCGAGCGCATCGGCTATCCGTTGATGATCAAGGCCAGCGCCGGCGGTGGTGGCCGAGGCATGCGCCTGGTTTGGCGGGAGGAAGACCTGCTAGAACAGTTACGCACCGCGCGCTCCGAGGCGCTGCATGGTTTTGGCAACGATGAGTTGATCCTCGAACAGGCCTTGATCAATCCGCGGCATGTGGAAATCCAGATTTTCGGTGACCATCACGGCAATCTGCTCCATTTGGGCGAAAGGGACTGCTCGATCCAGCGACGCCACCAGAAAATCATTGAAGAAGCGCCCTGCCCGGTCATGACCGCCGATCTGCGCCAGGCCATGGGTGACGCCGCGCTCAAGGCTTGCCGTACGGTCAATTATGTGGGGGCCGGGACCGTGGAGTTTTTGCTCGCCCCGGACGGCGGCTTTTACTTTCTGGAGATGAACACGCGCCTGCAGGTCGAACATCCCGTCACCGAGCTGATCACCGGACTGGACCTGGTGGCCTGGCAACTGGATGTGGCCGCCGGCCTGCCACTGCCCCTGCGCCAGAACCAGGTCCAGTTCAGTGGTCATGCCATGGAAGTGCGGTTGTATGCCGAAGACCCGGCTGCGAACTTTCTGCCGCAAACCGGCCATTTGCTCAGTTGGGAACCCCCTATCCGCGACGGTGTACGAATCGACCATGGTTTGCTTGAAGGCCAGACCATCACCCCGTTCTACGACCCGATGCTGGGCAAAGTCATCGCCCACGGCGCCACCCGTGAAGAGGCCCGACGCAAATTGCTGCGCGCCGTGGAGGACTGCGTGCTCCTGGGTGTACAGGCCAATCAGCGCTTGCTGACGGGGCTGTTGGCTCATCCACAATTCATTGATGGAGATTTCGGCACCGGTTTCATCCAGCAACATTTCGCCGATCATCCCGCCCTGCAGATCCACGCCCCCTCGGCTGAGCAGCTCGCCATCGCCGCAGCCTTGTTCTATCAGTCCATGCATGCACGTCATGCGCCCGGCCTGGGAGGATGGAGCAACAACAGCGGCGCGGTGCGGCGCTATCGCATTGGCCTGGGCGAGCGCGACTGGCCCCTGACCCTGACCGCCGAAACCGGCGGCACGCTGCATATCCGGGTAGCCGAGCGTGTGATCGAGTTGAAGTTGCTCGAAGCTGATCAGTGCGGCGCAACGCTGATGATCGACGGCATTCGCCAACGCCATGCCTGGCACCTCGATGGTAATGACCTGTGGCTGTTCACTCGCCCCGGCGGCCTGCATTTGCAGGATCGGACCCAGGCCCCCATCACCGCCAGGACCAGCCTCAGCGATGGCTCCCTCAAGGCGCCAATGGACGGCGCTATCGTCGAAGTACTGGTCAGTGAAGGGACGGCAGTACGCCAGGGACAGCTACTGATGGTGCTCGAAGCGATGAAAATGGAGCACCCACTCAAGGCAGGTATTGATGGAGTGGTCAGGACCTTACAAGTCAAGCCAGGCGATCAGGTGAAAAACCGCCAGTTATTATTGCAGGTTGAAACAGCGCACTAGGCGGATGCGCAGGGTTTGACTACGCTCAAACCCATCAGCACGCCGATACCGGGAACCTTGCGATGCCTCACTGGCTGGTGATTGATCTGGAGGCCACCACCGATGAAGGTGGCTGGCCGGTAACCGAAATGGAAATTATCGAAATCGGCGCCACGCTGGTGAATCGGGATGGCCGCGAGCTGGACCACTTCCAGCGGTTCGTAAAGCCGTTGAGGCGTCCCTTGCTCACACCTTTCTGTCGCGAGCTGACCCATATCACCCAGGCCAATATCGACAGCGCCGCGCCTTTGACCGAGGTCTGGCCGGCGTTCGAACGCTGGCTGGCGCAGTATCACGCGAACCTGGAGAGCTGGGTCAGTTGGGGCGATTACGACCGCAAGCAATTACTTCAGGAATGGCAGCATCAGCGGTTGCACAGTTTTCTCGGCCAGGTGCCGCACATGAACCTCAAGCAGCGCTTCGCCAAAGCCCGCCGGTTGGAGCGACCGCTGGGGCTCAACGGGGCGCTGCAACTGGCCGGCCTGCAATTCTGCGGTCAACAACACCGGGCCCTGGAAGATGCGCGCAATACGGCGCGGTTATTACCCCTGGTACTCCCAGGCTGAACGCGAGCCACGACTGCGGCGCGGCAGATGACGAACGTTGCAGCCTTGTGCATACTGGCCGGCCTTTTCCAGCCCCTTTTTTCGAGGAATCGCCCATGTTTAAAGTCAACGAGTACTTCGACGGCACCGTCAAGTCGATCGCTTTCGGCACTGCCGAAGGCCCTGCGACCATCGGCGTCATGGCTGCGGGCGAATACGAATTCGGCACGGCCCAGCGGGAAATCATGCATGTCGTCTCCGGCGCCCTGACCGTGAAACTGCCCGACAGCACCGACTGGGAAACCTTCGAGGCCGGCAGCCAGTTCAATGTACCGGCCAATAGCAAGTTCCAGCTCAAGGTCGCCGTCGACACCGCCTACCTGTGTGAGTACCGCGGCTGAGTCTGTGGCGAGGGGATTTATCCCCGCTGGGCTGCGCAGCAGCCCCAAAAGACTGAACACAGTCAGCCTGATACACCGAGGCTGCAGATCTTTAGGCTGCTGTGCAGCCAGCGGGGATAAATCCCCTCGCCAC
>NZ_JABWQV010000017.1 GCF_014268615.1 Pseudomonas tehranensis
CGCTTTCGCGAGCAAGCCCGCTCCCACATTAGATCCGGGTTACTCGCCGATAGCAGCCTTGTAGCCTGCCGCATCAAGCAGCTTGTCCAGCTCGGTCTTGTCGCTTGGCTTGAGCTTGAAAATCCACGCGCCGTAAGGATCGGAGTTCAGCAGTTCCGGTGAACCGCCCAGGTCTTCGTTGATTGCGATCACTTCGCCACTGATCGGGGAGTAGATGTCGGAAGCAGCCTTTACCGACTCCACCACGCCGGCCTGGTCACCCGCGGAAAAAACCTTACCGAGTTCGGTCAGTTCGACAAACACCACATCACCCAGAGCTTCCTGCGCATGATCGCTAATGCCCACGGTGACCGTACCGTCAGCTTCCAGACGCGCCCACTCGTGGCTTTCGGCAAAATGCAAATCGGTAGGGATGTTGCTCATATTCAGTGTCCTCAAGAGAAGTGTCAGCGGCCAGCGGCCCGCCGCAAAAGGTTAGATCAGGGTTTTGCCATGGCGGACGAAGGTCGGCTTGACCACTCGTACCGGGTACCACTTACCACGAATTTCCACCTCGGCACGATCGGCGGTGGCCATCGGAACGCGTGCCAAGGCAATTGACTTGCTAAGCGTAGGAGAAAAACTACCACTGGTGATCTCCCCTTCGCCAACATCGGCGATGCGGACCACCTGATGAGCGCGCAGAACGCCGCGTTCTTCCAGCACCAGGCCTACCAGCTTTTGCTGTACGCCGCCGGCCAGTTCGGCTTCCAGAGCATTGCGACCGATAAACTGACGGCTCGCCGGTTCCCAGGCGATGCTCCAGGCCATGTTCGAGGCCAGCGGCGAAACGTCCTGGTGGATGTCCTGGCCATACAGGTTCATGCCGGCTTCCAGGCGCAAGGTATCGCGAGCGCCAAGGCCGATGGGAGAAATGCCGGCGCCCACCAGATCATTGAAAAAACTCGGGGCTTCGTGGGCAGGCAGGACGATTTCCAGGCCATCTTCGCCAGTGTAGCCGGTGCGGGCGATGAACCAGTCACCGTCGGCACGGCCTTCGAAAGGCTTGAGTTGCTGGATCAGTTGGCCGCGCGATTGCGAGACCAGTTCGGCAATCTTGTGACGGGCCTGGGGGCCCTGGATAGCCAGCATTGCCAGTTCGGGACGCTCAAGCAGGCGCACATCGTATTCACCAAGCTGCGCCTGCATCCAGGCCAGGTCCTGGTCGCGGGTCGAGGCGTTGAAGACCAGCCGATAGCCGTGCTCGACCCGATAAATGATCATGTCGTCGACGATGCCGCCGCGCTCGTTAAGCATGGTGCTGTACAAGGCACGTCCCGTGTCCTGCAAGCGATCGACATCGTTGGCCAGCAAGCGCTGCAACCAGGCCTTGGCCTGGGGACCGGCGACATCGATAACGGTCATGTGGGATACATCGAACACACCGCAGTCGCGACGCACCTGATGGTGCTCCTCAACCTGCGAGCCGTAATGCAAAGGCATATCCCAACCGCCAAAATCGACCATCTTCGCGCCGAGGGCGAGATGAAGGTCATACAGAGGCGTACGCTGTCCCATGGGTGTCTCCTTCCGGGCTTGGCGAAGGTGCGGACGAGCACTGCACAGCGTGAACGCCAAAAACGTTTTCAGACGCTATCAGTTGCCCGGTCCGACAGACGGACCGCACCGAATGCCGCGCATTGTAGCCGCATGATGTAGGACTGACACCTAGCTGTTTCGATGGGCAGAGCGTCGTATCAATCCGATGACCGGCAACAACCCCACCAGCACCAGGGTCAGCGCCGGTAACGCGGCCCGGGCCCACTCCCCTTCACTGGTCATTTCGAAGATCCGCACCGCCAGCGTGTCCCAGCCGAACGGGCGCATCAGCAGGGTCGCGGGCATTTCCTTGAGCACATCGACGAACACCAGCAACGCCGCACTCAGGGTGCCCGGCAACAGCAACGGCAGATACACTTTGAAAAACAGTTGCGGCCCACTGACCCCCAGACTACGTGCTGCTTCAGGCAAAGAAGGGCGGATTCGCGCGAGGCTGCTTTCCAGTGGACCGTAGGCCACAGCCAAAAAGCGCACCAGATAGGCCAGCAGCAGGGCCGACAGGCTGCCCAACAGCAACGGTTTGCCGGCACCGCCCAGTAGCGTTGACAGGGGGATGACCAGTTCGCGGTCCAGATAGCTGAAGGCAAGCATGATCGATACCGCCAGCACCGAACCGGGCAAGGCGTAGCCCAGGTTCGCCAGGCCGACACCGGCGCGAATGGGACGGGTCGGCGCCAGACGGCGGGCGAACGCCAACAGCAAGGCGACGCAAACGGTGACCAGTGCCGCCAGCCCACCCAGATAGAGTGTGTGGACGATCAGCCCGGCATAACGTTCGTCCAGATCGAACCGGCCGCGCTGCCAGAACCACACCAGCAGTTGCAGCATCGGAATAACAAAAGCACAGGCAAATACCAGGGCGCACCAGCCGCTGGCCGCCGCAGCCTTGAGGCCGCGCAAGTGATAAAGCGCCTTGACCCGGGGTCGCTCGTTGCTCGCCCGCTGGGCGCCTCGGGCGCGGCGTTCGCCGTAAAGCACCAGCATCACCGCCAGCAACAACAGGCTGGCCAGTTGCGCGGCGCTGGAGAGGCTGAAGAAGCCGTACCAGGTTTTGTAGATAGCCGTGGTGAAGGTGTCGAAGTTGAACACCGACACTGCGCCGAAATCCGCCAGGGTTTCCATCAACGCCAGCGCCACGCCGGCACCAATGGCCGGTCGGGCCACCGGCAACGCCACTCGCCAGAACGCCTGCCACGGCGACTGCCCCAGCACCCGGGCCGCTTCCATCAATCCCTTGCCTTGGGCCAGGAATGCACTTCGCGCCAGCAAGTAAACGTAAGGGTAAAAGACCAGGACCAACACCAGGATCACTCCGCCAGTGGAGCGTACCCGGGGCAGGCGCAGGTTGCTGCCGAACCATTCGCGCATCAATGTCTGCACCGGACCGGCAAAGTCCAGCAGGCCCACGAAGACAAACGCCAACACGTAGGCCGGAATCGCAAACGGCAACATCAACGCCCAGTCGAGCCAGCGTCGGCCGGGGAACTCACACAGGCTGGTGAGCCAGGCGAGGCTGACGCCCAGCAACGTTACACCGACACCCACGCCGACAATCAACGTCAGGGTGTTGCCCAACAAGCGTGGCATCTGGGTATCCCACAAGTGGGACCATATCTGCTGGTCGATGTTTTGCCAGGACAGCAGCAGGACGCTCAAGGGCAACAGCACCAGCGCGGCGACAGCAAAAACCAGAGGGTACCAGCGGCGTTGGACGGGGTGGGTCAAGGGGGAGTCTCGGGGCTGACAGCAAACGCCTATTAAACCGCAAAAAAAAGATCGCAGCCTGCGACAGTTCCTACATTGGGACGCGAATCCCTGTAGGAGCTGCCGCAGGCTGCGATCTTGAGTGCTTTTTTAGTTCCAGCCAGCGCGATCCATCAAGCGGATAGCTTCGGCCTGGCGTTTACCCGCCACTTCCACCGGCAGGGTGTCGGCCTTGAACTTGCCCCAGGCGGCGACTTCCTTGGAAGGCTCCACGTTCGGATTGGCCGGGAACTCCTGGTTCACGTCGGCAAAGATGTTCTGGGCTTCAGGCGTGGTCATCCACTCCACCAGTTTCTTCGCCGCTTCCGGGTGCGGTGCGTACTTGGTCAGGCCAATGCCCGAAAGGTTGATGTGCACGCCACGGTCGGCCTGGTTCGGCCAGAACAGCTTGACCTTCAGGTCGGGCTTCTGCTGGTGCAGGCGCCCGAAGTAGTAAGTGTTGACGATACCGACGTCGCACTGCCCGGCATTGATGGCCTCAAGCAATGCCGTGTCATCGGAGAACACATCGGTGGACAGGTTCTTGACCCAACCCTTGATGATCTCTTCGGTTTTTTCCGCGCCGTGGGTTTCGATCAAGGTGGCGGTCAGGGACTGGTTGTAGACCTTCTTCGAGGTGCGCAGGCACAGGCGGCCTTCCCACTCTTTACCCGCCAGGGCTTCATAGGTGGTCAGTTCGCTCGGTTTGACCCGGTCGGTGGAGTAGACAATGGTCCGCGCCCGCAGGCTCAGGCCGGTCCAGGCGTGGGAAGACGCACGGTATTGGGCCGGGATGTTGGCGTCGATCACCTTGGAAGTGAACGGTTGGAGAATCCCCATCTGCTCGGCTTGCCAGAGGTTGCCAGCGTCAACGGTGAGCAGCAGGTCGGCGGTGGCATTTTCGCCCTCGGCCTTGATCCGCTGCATCAATGGCGCTTCCTTGTCGGTGATGAACTTCACCGGGACGCCAGTCTTCTTGGTGTACGCATCGAAAACCGGCTTGATCAGTTCATCGATACGCGAGGAGTAGACCACCACCTCATCGGCAGCCTGGGCGGCAGTGGCGCCGATCAGAGTCAGGGCGAGGACGGACAGCAGACGCTTGGATGCCAACATGGGGGCGGTCTCTCGATTGTTATAAGTGCGCAAATGATAAGGACTCACATTTAGCTTCTCAATCTAACACTGTGCAGACACGTTTCAAAATGTTGCAACTATGCGATGTGCTGTGTTTTTGCGTCCGCCATCGCGGGCAAGCCTTGCTCCCACAAAAGCTCGTCCCACATTGCCCCCTGTGGGAGCATGGCTGCCCGCGATGAGGCCTTTCGCCCCGGCAAAAATCTAGGCCTTGGCCAAATCCGGCAGGTCCCCGGTCAACCCCAACGCCTCACGCACGAACAGCGCCTTGGCCTCGGGCAGACCATCCACCAGTTTCAGCCCGGTATTACGCAGCCAGCGCACCGGCAACGGATCGGCCTGGAACAGCCGCTCAAACCCTTCCATCGCGGCCATCAGCGTCAGGTTATGGGGCATGCGTCGGCGTTCGTAGCGGCTCAATACCTTCACGTCCGCCAGCCGTTCACCGCGCCCGGCTGCCTGCAGCAGCACTTCGGCCAGGACGGCGGCATCCAGGAAACCCAGGTTCACCCCCTGTCCGGCCAGCGGATGAATGGTGTGGGCCGCATCGCCGATCAGCGCCAGCCCTTCGGCCACGTAGCGCTTGGCATGGCGCTGGCGCAGCGGTACGCACAAGCGCGGATCGGCACTCAGCACCGTCCCCAGTTGACCTTCGAAGGCCCGCTCCAGTTGGTTGCAGAAATCCGCTTCCTCAAGCGCCATCAACCGCTGTGCCTCGCCAGGGGTGGTGGACCAGACGATCGAGCACCAATCCTGCTGGCCGTCGCGCTCCAGTGGCAGGAATGCCAAGGGACCGTTATCGGTAAAGCGCTGCCATGCGGTCATCCGATGAGGCCGAGCGCTGCGCACACTGGTCACGATGGCGTGGTGCAGGTAATCCCATTCCCGGGTCGCGACCCCCGTCAAGCGACGCACGGCGGAGTTCGCACCGTCGGCGGCGATCACCAGCGGTGCCCGCAGGGTTCGACCGTCGGCCAGGGTCAGCAACCAGTCATCGCCGGAGCGGCGCATCTGCTCAAGCCGCGCGTTGGCCAGCAGGCCCAGATCGCAGTCATGCAGGCGATCCAGCAGGGCATCTTGCACGACGCGGTTTTCGACGATGTGCCCCAGGACCTCGGCATGCAGGCTGGCCGCCGAGAAATGGATCTGCCCGGTGCCGCTGCCGTCCCAGACGTGCATGTCGGTATAAGGACTGGCGCGCCGGGCGACAATGCCGTCCCAGACCCCAAGACGATCAAGGATCCGCTGGCTCGCCGCCGACAAGGCACTGACCCGGGGTTCGAAGGCAGCCTGGGGATCGAAGGGTTTGACGCTCATCGGGCTGCCGTCGAGCAACAGCACTTGCAGGCCACTGCCCTGCAACGCCAGCGCCAGGGCGCTGCCGACCATTCCGGCGCCGACAATCAGCAGATCTGCACGCAATTCCATGCTTTAAGCCTGTTGTGCTGGCGACATGAGTCGCCCATGAGAAAAATGATCGAAACAAGCCTCACGCATCGGGACGCGTCCCCAACCCCATGGCCTGGCGGGCGAACCAGCGCTTGGCCGGCGGCAACAGGTCGAGCCCCAGCAGGCCCAGGTTGCGGCCCAGGGACACCAGCGGCAGGTTGCTGCTGAACAGACGCGTAACCTGATCGGAAAACCCGACGGTCAGGGTCTGATCCATCCGCTGACGCTCGCGATAGGCTTGCAGCACGGCGAAATCCCCCGGCGCGCTGTCGCTGTCGAGCAAGGCGTCGGCCAGGGCCTGGGCATCGCGCAGAGACAGGTTGAACCCCTGGCCGGCAATCGGATGCAGACTGTGGGCCGCGTTGCCCAGGATCGTCAGATGCGGGCGGACCTGCTCTTCGGCTTCCACCAGCGCCAACGGATATAGATGTCGAGCGCCTACCTGTTTCAGGGTGCCCAGGCGATAACCGAACACGCCCTGCAATTCGCTGAGGAAGCTACGGTCATCCAAGGCCGCCAGACGTTGCGCATCCATGCCCTGACGGGTCCAGACCAGCGCGCAACGGTTCTCCGGCAGCGGCAACAAGGCCATCGGGCCATCGTCGGTGAAGCGCTCGAAGGCCATGCCGTTGTGGGCTTCGCCGGGTGTGATGTTGGCAATCAGCGCGCTCTGGCCGTAAGGTCGATTGCGCACGCCAATACCCAGCTGTTCACGCAGGCTGGAACGGCCACCGTCAGCCAGCACGGCAAGGTCGCATTCCAAGGTGGTTTCGTCATCGAGCGTCAGGCGATAGCCGCCGACCATGGGCTCCATCCGGGTGACTTGTGCCGGACAGTGCCAACTGACCACCTCGGTGTCCAGCCCTTGCCACAGGCACTGGCCGAGCCAGGCGTTTTCCACCACATAACCCAGGGCCGGCACCCCTTCTTCCATGGCCGACAACCGCGCTGTGGAGAATCGCCCGCGATCAGACACGTGGATCTGCTTGATCGGCTCGGCGCGACGAGAAACTTCCTGCCAGATCCCCAGGCGTTGATAAATCTGCCGGGACCCGAACGATAAGGCTGAGGATCGGGCATCGTAGCTCGGTTGCCAGGCATCGCCGGGGGCGAAGGGCTCGATCAGCATGATCTTCCAGCCCCGCGCCTTGGCACCGGCTTGCAGGGCCAGGGCCAGGCTCGCGCCTACCAGGCCACCGCCGACGATCGCCAGATTGACCCGGCTCATGCCGCATCAGCCCGGGCGGCGGCCATCAGGGCCTCGATTTCGGCGACCGTCTTGGGTACGCCGTGACTCAGGATTTCACAACCGGTTTTGGTCACTACCACGTCATCCTCGATGCGCACGCCAATGCCGCGCCATTTTTTCGCTACGTTGCGGTTGTTCGGGGCGATGTAGATGCCCGGCTCAACGGTCAACGTCATGCCGACCTCCAGTACCCGCCATTCGCCGCCGACCCGGTACTCGCCAACGTCGTGCACGTCCATGCCCAGCCAGTGGCCGGCGCGGTGCATGTAGAAGGCCCTGTGGGCTTCGCTGGCGATCAACTCGTCCACCTCGCCCTCCAACAGGCCCAGGCGCACCAGCCCCTCGGTAATGACCCGCACTGTTGCTTCGTGGGCCTGGTTCCAGTGTTTGTCCGGCGCAATTTCGGCAAACGCCGCCTCCTGGGCGGCCAGCACCACTTCGTAGATTGCCTTCTGTTCGGGCGAAAACCTGCCGCTGACCGGCCAGGTGCGGGTGATATCACTGGCGTAGCAGTCGATTTCACAACCGGCGTCGATCAATACCAGGTCACCGTCCTTGAGCAGTGCGTCGTTCTGCTGGTAATGCAGGATGCAGCCGTTGCGACCCGCCGCGACGATCGACCCGTAGGCCGGCATTTTCGCCCCGCCCTTGCGGAACTCATAATCGAGCTCGGCCTCCAGGCTGTACTCGTACAACCCCGCGCGCGCGGCCTGCATGGCCCGGATGTGCGCCTGGGCGGAAATCCGCGCCGCTTCGCGCATTACCTTCACCTCTGCCGCCGATTTATACAGGCGCATGTCGTGCAACAGGTGATCCAGGGCAACGAATTCGTTCGGCGGCTGGGCACCGAGATGGGCTTTGGAGCGAATCACGTTGATCCACTCCATCAGGTGCCGGTCGAATTCCGGGTTGCTGCCCATGGCCGAGTACACCCGGTCACGGCCTTCGATCAGGCCCGGCAGGATGTCGTCGATGTCGGTGATGGGAAATGCATCGTCGGCGCCATAGTCACGCATCGCCCCTTCCTGGCCAGCTCTCAGGCCATCCCACAACTCCCGCTCGGCGTTGCGTTCGCGGCAGAACAGGATGTATTCGCCATGGGCCCGGCCGGGCATCAGTACGATCACCGCTTGCGGCTCGGGGAAGCCGCTGAGGTATTGAAAGTCGCTGTCCTGGCGGTAAACGTGCTCGACGTCGCGGTTGCGAATGGCAACGGCGGCGGCGGGCAGGATTGCGATGCTGTTGGGTTCCATCTGCGCCATCAGAGCCTTGCGGCGACGGCTGTATTCCGATTTCGGGATATGAATCATGGGCAGATGGTGTTCCCTTTCAAGCAATCAGTGCAAGGACGGCTTGGTGGCCGGTTCAGCGGTTTTCTTGGTTTCGGTGAACAGCAGCAATGGCGCGACTCGCAGGTACTCCATCACTTCCATGTAGTCGCTTTCGCCGTCATCGGACTCTTCCAGAGCGTCCTGGACCTGAGAGATCGCCGCCAGGTCTTGCAATACTTCCTTGGCCTCGTCACTCAACGCATATTCGCGGCGGGTCAGGCCGAAGCCGGCGAGGAAGCCCTGGCACCACTGGCCCAGCGCAGCGGCGCGTTCGGCCAGCGGAGCGTCATCGGTAGGCAGCAGCAGGACGACGGTCATGTCATCGCTGGTCAACTCACCCTTGACCATTTCCTGCAGGCCGATGAGCGCATTGCGCACGTTGTCCGCCGGCTCGCCTTCCAGCAACTCGGCGGCGTCAGCCAGCCAGCCGTCGGCATCGAAGCCGGCGCCGGCGCAACTGCGCCCCAGCAACAGGCCATGCAGTTCAGCAGGCGAGACAGGATGACCGCTGGTGCTCAGCAGGGTGGCAAACGCTTGATACGGGGAATTCTGAATGGGCATGGGCAGCTAGGCGCCAGACGGCGCTATGTCTAGAATGGAGGCCTTGTATCCTACATCGACAGACTCGCCAAGACTATCAGAGGCTGTGCGACCCTATCCCCATCAGACACAATCTTCAGTGGACACAATGGAAGACACCGACCTGCAAGCGCTGATGGCCAGACTCGAATTGCTAATTGAGCGGGTCGAGCAACTTAAGAGCCAAAACGGACTCCTATTAGCTCAGGAAAAGACCTGGCGCGAGGAACGCGCGCACCTCATTGAAAAAAACGAAATCGCCCGGCGTAAGGTCGAATCGATGATTTCGCGCCTCAAGGCCCTGGAGCAAGACTCATGAGTTCAAGCAATAGCGTAACCGTGCAGATCCTCGATAAAGAATATTCGATCATCTGCCCCCAGGAAGAGCGCAGCAACCTGGTAAGCGCCGCCCGTTACCTGGACGGCAAGATGCGCGAGATCCGCAGCAGCGGCAAAGTCATCGGCGCCGACCGCATTGCTGTAATGGCTGCCTTGAACATCACCCACGAGCTGTTGCACCGCCAGGATACGCCGGACGTGCAAGTCAGCGGCTCGACCCGTGAACAGGTGCGCGATCTGCTCGATCGGGTGGATCTGGTACTGGCCACCGACCCGGACGTCAGCAAGGGCTGATTCGCGAGGCTGCCTGGGGTATACTTGCGTCACTCCCTGGGGTGCTTGCCAGTTGGTGATGTCCCTGAGCCGATACGCACAACCACGGGAGTTGCACGTTGGGGCCGGTGTGCATGTCCGCTTGACGGAAAGCCTTAACGCCCCCTGCAACTTCCACCTTGAACTTTCGGGTTCAAGGGCTAAGCCGACAGCGGTTCATCCGGGGAGCCTGATTTCTCACAATGCCAGTCTTCAAGACTGGCATTGTTGTGTCTGGCGCAGGCATTTCTGAGCGCCCTGTTTTACGGTTACGCTGTGCTGTCGCCACCGATTGCGTGAAATATTCATATGACCGAACCAGCGCTGCTGCCGCGCCCGCAACTCCGCCGCCTGCTACGCCAGGCTCGTCGCGCCCTGACACCTGCCCAGCAGCGTGAAGCCGCTCGAGGGCTCTATAAGCAACTGGCCCAGCACCCGCTGTTTCGCCGGGCAAGACACATCGCCCTGTACCTGCCCAACGATGGCGAGATCGACCCGCGCCTGTTGCTGCGCGCCGCTCAGCGCCGGGGCAAGGCGACTTATCTGCCGGTACTCAGCCCATGGCCGCAGACCAAGATGGTGTTCCAACGCATCCGCCCCGGCGAAAAGCTGCGACCCAATCGTTTTCGTATTCTGGAGCCGCGGATGAACATTGCCCGGCAACGCAAGGTCTGGACGCTGGACCTGGTGCTATTGCCGCTGGTGGGGTTTGACGATGCGGGAGGTCGGCTGGGCATGGGCGGTGGCTTTTATGACCGCAGCCTGGGGTATCTGGCGCGACGCAAGCAATGGCGCAAACCGACGCTGTTGGGGCTGGCCCATGAATGTCAGAAAGTCGAACGGTTGGCGCAGGCGAGCTGGGACGTGCCGCTGCAGGGAACGGTCAGCGACCGGTACTGGTATGTCGCGGGGTAGACGCCGCAGGAAAACAGCGGCGTCCTGCAGACCGGCTCAGCGTTTGAGCGAAGGCGCGGGCTGGGTGATTTCCATCGGTGTATCGGTCTTGCTGGCCCACAAACTCTGGGCGTAACCCGTGGTAACGACCCCCAGGCCGAACAGAATGACCAAGATCCACAACAAATCCGGTTTGCGTTTCATCGATTGCCCCCCTCAAGGCATATCACACACGATGACAGCAGCGGTTTTCTTATTGGCCGTGCAGCAGCGTAAAGCTTGGAAGGCCGGCATTTTGCGGCAACCGGCATCAACACGCAAACTCTGGCGTCAACCGACTGTCGGTTTGTCATAAGATCGCTGAACTTTTTTTATCATTACCGCCCAGGAGTAGAAATCATGGCCTATTGGCTGATGAAATCCGAGCCCGACGAATTATCCATCCAGGGTCTGGAAAAGCTCGGCCAGGCGCGATGGGACGGGGTTCGCAACTACCAGGCACGTAACTTCTTGCGGGCCATGGCGGTGGGCGACTCGTTCTTTTTCTACCACTCCAGTTGCCCGGAGCCGGGTATAGCCGGCATTGGACAAATCATTCGGGCAGCCTACCCTGACCCGACGGCATTGGAGCCCGACAGCCACTATTTCGACCCCAAGGCCAGCCCGGATAAAAATCCCTGGACTGCAATCGACGTGGCCCATGTCGAAACCTTTCCCCGCGTGCTCAAGCTCGACTATCTCAAGCAGCAAACCGCCCTGGCTGAAATGCCGCTGGTGCAAAAAGGCTCGCGACTGTCGGTGATGCCGGTGACGGCTGAGCAGTGGGCGGCGGTTATTGCCTTACGCTGATCCTCCATGAGTTGATGGATATCAAGCTGGGCCCGTAACGAATCCAGCAGACTGCAACGCTACAGCCGCAGGATGCCGGACATGTCGACAAACCACCGTAGCTCTCGCTTTTTCGCCCTCGCCTTGATGGCTCTGTTGTTGGCCGCCGGAGGGTTTGGCTATTGGAAGTCGCGCCAGGATCGCCTGCCCGAAGGCCTAAGCATGGGCAATGGGCGCCTGGAGGCCACCGAAGTCCAGATCGCCAGCAAGACACCCGGGCGCTTGGCCGACGTTCATGTTGACGAAGGCGATGTCGTCAGCAAGGGCCAACTTCTGGCGCGCATGGACACCCGCACCCTGGAGGCCCAGCGAAACCAGGCCGAAGCCGAAGTAACGCGCGCCCGGGAAAACCTGTCCGCCGCTCAAGCCAATGTGCAACTGCGCCAGAGCGAACAATTGCTCGCCCACCAAGAACTCAAACGCACCCAGGAACTGTTCAGGCGCGGTTACGCCAGTGCTCAGGCGATCGACCAACAACAAGCCCGTTTCGACACGGCTAACGCCGCGGTCAATGCTGCCCAGGCCCAGGTGTCGGCAGCGGCCGCCGCCATCGGTGCGACCCAGGCCCAGGTTGCCCAACTGACCAGCGAAATCGACGACAGCAGCCTGCGCGCCCCCATTGACGGTGTGATTCAGCTACGCCTGGCCGAGCCGGGCGAAGTGCTGGGCGCCGGTGGCCGAGTACTGCTGATGATCGATCCGAACGATCAATACATGAACCTGTATTTGCCGGCGTCCGTGGCCGGGAAACTGGCGGTGGGCGATCAGGCGCGTCTGCTGCTCGACGCCCTGCCCGATCGACCATTGCCGGCAACGGTCAGCTTCGTCGCGGCCAAATCCCAGTTCACCCCCAAAGAAGTCGAAACCCGTGACGAGCGCCAGAAACTGGTGTTCCGCGTCAAGATACGCCTGACGCGGCCCGGCGAAGTGCCCCAGGCAAAACCGGGCATGCCCGGCGCCGGCTACGTGCGCACAGCCCCCATTGACTGGCCGGCCAACTTGCAATGAGCGCCACCGTTGGCGAACCAGCCCTGCACGTCAGGGGCCTTGAGCACCATTACGGCCAACTGACAGCCTTGAGCGATATCGCGTTCAGTCTGCCCATCGGCACTCGTTGCGGCCTGATCGGCCCGGACGGGGCGGGAAAATCCAGCCTGCTGGGGCTGATTGCCGGGGTCAAGAAACACCAGACAGGCGAGTTACAGGTGCTGGGGGGGGCAATCGAGGATCGACGTCATCGCAATACGCTTTATCGACGCATCGCCTTCATGCCCCAAGGGCTGGGGGGCAATCTTTATCCTGATTTGTCGATAAGCGCGAACATCCGGTTTTTCGCCACGCTGTTCGGGCTTTCGCGGGCTGAATGCGAACAGCGCATGGGCAAGCTCCTGTTGGCGACCGACCTGCAGCGTTTTGCCGAACGTCCGGCGGGCAAACTGTCGGGGGGCATGAAACAAAAGCTCGGCCTGTGTTGCGCGCTCATCCACGAGCCAGACCTGCTGATTCTCGACGAACCCACCACCGGCGTGGACCCGTTGTCGCGCCGGCGCTTTTGGGAGCTGATCGAAGACGTGCGCCGGCAACGACCGCAACTGACCCTGCTGGTCGCCACGGCTTACATGGAGGAAGCCGAACAGTTCGAGCATTGCCTGATGCTCGACAACGGCCGTTTGATCGCCAAGGGCTTGAGCGCCGAACTGGCTGGCGTCACCCCCGACGGCAAGCTCGACTCGGCTTTTACCTATTTCCAGGGTGACAGCCGCCACAACACCGCGCCACTGACGATCCCCCCCAGAACTGACAACGCCGACATTGCCATCCAGGCCCACGACCTCACCTTGCGCTTTGGTGATTTCACCGCAGTCGACAAGGTCAGCTTCGCGATAGGTCGCGGTGAGATCTTTGGCTTTCTGGGCTCCAACGGTTGCGGCAAGACCACCACCATGAAGGTGTTGACCGGGCTGATGCCCGCCAGCGAAGGCAGCGCCCGGCTGCTGGGCAACCCGGTCAACGCCAAGGACCTGGCCACCCGCAAACGGGTGGGCTTCATGTCTCAGAGTTTCTCACTGTACGGCGAACTGAGCGTGCGCCAGAATCTGGCCTTGCATGCGAAGCTGTTCGATCTGCCGAAGGCCGAAAGCGACGCGCGCATCAACGAGCTGATCCAGCGCTTCAATCTCCAGAGCCTCGCCGACCAACCTTGCGGCGCGCTCCCCTTGGGCCTGCGCCAGCGCTTGTCTCTCGCCGTGGCGGTGCTGCATCGCCCGGAAGTGCTGATCCTCGATGAACCGACCTCAGGCGTTGACCCGGCCGCGCGGGACGACTTTTGGCGACTGCTGATTGAGTTGTCCCGCGAACAGGGCGTGACGATATTTCTTTCCACGCATTTCATGAACGAAGCCCAACGCTGTGATCGCATTTCGCTGATGCACGCCGGCAAAGTCCTGGCCTGCGACACACCAGCAGCCCTCCAGGCGCAGTTCAACGGTCAGACGCTGGAGGCCGCGTTTGTCACCTGCCTGGAACAGGCCCAAGGGGAAACACAGCAAGACACCGCCCCCGTGCCCCTCGACAATGCCGGCACGCCGCAGGTCCGGCACGGCTTCAGCCTCGGGCGCCTGTGGGCCGTCGCCAGCCGGGAAGGCAAGGAGCTGCTGCGAGATAAAGTACGCATGGCCTTCGCCTTGCTGGGAGCCCTGTTCATGATGGTGATCTTCGGCTACGGCATTTCATTGGACGTGGAGAAGCTCGCCTTCGCCGTGTTCGATCAGGATCAGAGCCCGCAAAGTCGCGCTTATCTGGAAGCTTTCCGCAGCTCGCGCTATTTCGAGGAGCAGCCGGTTATCCAGGACGCGAACGCGCTGCATCGGCGCTTGCAACGTTCGGAAATCAAGCTGGCCCTGCAAATCCCACCCGGTTTCGGCCGTGACCTGTATGCCGGTCGGCAACCCACCGTTGGCGCCTGGCTGGACGGCGGCATGCCGTTTCGCGCCGAAACCAGTCGCAACTACGTCCAGGCGGTGCATCAGGCCAATCTCGAACAACTGGTTGAACAGAGCAGCCCGGCGCTAAACCAGCAAAGCGCAGCCAGCCTGGAGACCCGGTTCCGCTACAACCAGGACGTGGTCAGCGTGAACGCTATCGGTCCGGGCGTGATGGCGTTGATCCTCGCGTTCATTCCGGCGATGTTGACGGCCCTGGGGATCGTGCGGGAAAAGGAGTTGGGCTCGATCACCAATTTCTACGCCACACCGTTGACCCGCCTGGAGTTCCTGCTGGGCAAACAAGCGCCCTATCTGGCGGTCAGCCTGATCAATCTGGCCCTGCTGACGGCGATGAATCGCTGGCTGTTCGGCGTGCCATTCAAAGGCAGCGGCCTGACGCTGGCGTTGGGCGGGCTGCTCTACGTACTGGCAACCACCAGCATGGGGTTGTTGATCTCGGCGTTTACCCGCACCCAGATCGCAGCGATCCTCGGCACCATGATCATCACCAGTCTTCCGACCATCCAGTTCTCAGGGTTGATCGTGCCGCGCTCATCCCTGGACGGGGCAGCCTCGGTGATGGGCCAGTTGTTTCCCGCCGGTTATTTCCTGGACATCGCCGTCGGCACTTTCACCAAGGCCCTGGACCTGCGCCAGCTATGGCCGCAATGCCTGGCGCTACTGGGCTTTTTTCTGGTGTTCACCGGGCTCAGCCTGGTCATGCTGAAAAAACAGGAGGCCTGATGCACAAGTTTTCGCATATCTGGCGTCTTGGCCTCAAGGAACTGACCAGCCTGCGGTATGACTCCGTCCTGCTGCTGTTTTTAGGCTACGCATTCACCGTGGCGATCTACATGCCGGCCGCAGGCTCGGTGATCGGCGTCCACAACGCCAGCGTGGCGGTGGTGGATGAAGACCAAAGCCATCTCTCACGTCAATTGATCCAGGCTCTGCAACCGCCGGAATTCCAGAGCCCCGTGGCGTTGCCCTATGCCGAGCTGGACAAGGTCATGGACAGTGGCCGCTACACCTTCGTCATCAATGTGCCCGCCAACTTCCAGGCCGATCTGCTCGCCGGACGAGAGCCTGCGCTGCAACTCAACGTTGATGCCACAGCCATGAGCCAGGCGTTCATGGGCGCCGGCTACATCGGGCGGATTTTCCAACAGGAACTGCTGACCTACAGCGGGCGGGCACAAGCAAGCACACAAACGCCCGTGAAGCTGACTACCCGAGCGCTGTTTAACACCAATCTTGAGGGCGGGTGGTTTCTGGCCGTGATCCAGATCGTCAACAACATCACGATCCTGGCCATCATCCTCACGGGCACCGCGCTGCTGCGCGAGCGCGAGCACGGCACCCTCGATCACCTGCTGGTGCTACCGCTGACCGCACTGGAAATCATGCTGGCGAAAATCTGGAGCAACATGCTGGTGGTGGTGCTATGCACCTGGGCCTCACTGGAAATAATCGTCAAGGTCGCCTTGGGCGTGCCGCTTGCCGGCTCCATGTTGCTATTTCTGCTGGTGACCGCGCTCTACCTGTTCGCCAGCACCGCCCTGGGCATCTTTCTCGCCACCCTGGCCCGCTCGACGCCGCAGTTCGGTCTACTGTCGATCCCGGTCATCATACCGATGCTGCTGTTGTCGGGCGGCAGCACGCCGCTCGATAGCATGCCGCAATGGTTGCAATGGGTGATGCAAGGTTCGCCTTCGACCCATTTCGTCAGCCTCAGCGCGGCGATTCTATTCCGGGATGCGAGCGTTAGCGTGGTATGGCCAGACCTGCTGGCACTGGCGGCAATCGGGCTCTTGTTCTTTTTCATCGCCCTGGGGCGGTTTCGCAAAAGCCTGGCGTCCTGATAAAAAGCAGCCTTCGTCAGCGCCTACCGATTCGTGGCGCTGTCGGGGCTACGATCCAGCCGATTTATTGAATGATCAGGTTATTGAACAACAGGTCATCCACCATCGGTTTACCCGTTTCGTCGTTCATCACCTGCTGAGTCTGCTTCAAGGCTTCCTGACGCAGTTTCTCCTTGGCTTCGATATTGTTCATGGCCTCGGTGGTCTGTTGGGCGAACAGTGCAACCAGCTGATTACGGATCAGCGGCTCGTTGGCCTTCACCGCCGCAGCGGCGGCATCCCCCGTGACACGCAGGGCCACATCGGCCTTGTACACCCTCAGCTTCGCCGAGCCGTCCAGGCCATAATTGCCCACGAATGGCGGGCTGAGGGTGATGTAACTGACCTTCGGCGCCTCGCCTTCTTTGGCTTCCTCGGCCATCGCCGTCACAGGCAGCGACAAGGCCAGCATCAACATGATCCACGCTTTCACATTCGACTCCTCATACGGTTTGCGGCCCAGCATACCGACCCGCCGTTCAAGCACAAGCTTATGGCCGGCTATCAGGGCGGGGCATGCTCGTTGACCCATTGACTCTCACACCTACACTTATCGGCCATCACTCCCAAAGGAATAGCCCTGATGAAAGCCGTGCTGTGCAAAGAATTCGGTCCTGCCGAATCGCTGGTGCTGGAAGACGTCGCCAGCCCCGTCGCCAAGAAGAACGAAGTGCTGCTGGACGTGCATGCCGCCGGGGTGAACTTCCCTGACACGCTGATCATCGAGGGCAAATATCAATTCAAGCCCCCCTTCCCGTTTTCCCCTGGCGGCGAAGCAGCGGGCGTGGTCAGCGCGGTGGGTGAAAAAGTCAGCCACCTGAAGGTCGGTGACCGGGTGATGGCGCTGACCGGTTGGGGCAGCTTTGCCGAACAGGTGGCGGTGCCTGGCTACAACGTGTTGCCGATCCCGGCGTTCATGGACTTCAACACCGCTGCCGCCTTCAGCATGACCTACGGCACCTCGATGCATGCCCTCAAGCAACGGGCCACCCTGCAACCCGGCGAAACCCTGCTGGTGCTCGGCGCATCCGGCGGCGTCGGCCTGGCGGCGGTGGAGATCGGCAAGGCCATGGGCGCCCGGGTGATTGCCGCCGCCAGCAGCGCAGAGAAACTGGCCGTGGCCAAGGCCGCCGGCGCCGACGAACTGATCAACTACAGCGAAACCAGCCTCAAGGATGAAATCAAACGCCTCACCGACGGCCAGGGCGCCGATGTGATTTACGACCCGGTGGGCGGCGATCTGTTTGATCAGGCCATTCGCGCCATTGCCTGGAACGGCCGGTTATTGGTGGTCGGCTTTGCCAGCGGACGCATTCCCGAGTTGCCCGTAAACCTGGCCCTGCTCAAGGGCGCCGCCGTGGTCGGCGTGTTCTGGGGCTCCTTCGCCCAACGCCAACCCCAGGACAACGCCGCCAACTTCCAGCAATTGTTCGACTGGTTTACCGAAGGCAAGCTCAAGCCACTGGTCTCGCAGGTGTATCCACTGAGCAACGCCGCCCAGGCGATCAACGACTTGGGCCAGCGCAAGGCTGTGGGGAAGGTGGTGGTGCAGGTGCGTTGAAGTCAATCAAGCGGTCCGGGTGCCGGAGGCTAAGGACCGCTTGATTGTTGAATCTGACCACAAGGCAATTCCGACAGCGCCATCAGCGTATGTCTGAGCGACATGTTCATTTAAGAACATTCATTAAGGGAAATTTCCATTGTTTAAGTGATGCGAAGCGATGCTATTTTCGGTAACGAAACTGTAACATTCGCATCCGCAGTCATAACAAGAATCTGGAGCCCTTGAATGTTTGCTTTCTTTCGTCCTGCCGTACATCAGGCGCCCCTGCCTGAAGAAAAAATAGACAGCACCTATCGACGCCTTCGCTGGCAGATTTTCGCAGGCATCTTCATCGGCTACGCTGGTTATTACCTGCTGCGCAAAAACTTCTCCCTGGCCATGCCGTACTTGATCGACGAGGGCTACACCCGGGGTCAGTTGGGCTTGGCCATGTCGGCCATTGCCATCGCCTACGGGCTTTCAAAGTTCCTGATGGGCCTGGTGTCCGACCGTTCCAATCCGCGCTATTTCCTGCCATTCGGTTTGCTGGTCTCGGCGGGGGTGATGTTCATTTTCGGTTTCGCGCCTTGGGCAACCTCCAGCGTCACCATGATGTTCATCCTGCTGTTCATCAATGGCTGGGCCCAGGGCATGGGCTGGCCGCCCAGTGGGCGGACCATGGTGCACTGGTGGTCACAGAAAGAACGCGGCGGCGTGGTGTCGGTCTGGAACGTGGCGCATAACGTCGGCGGTGGCTTGATTGGGCCGTTGTTCCTGCTGGGGATGGGCTGGTTCAATGACTGGCACGCGGCGTTTTATGTACCGGCGGCCGTGGCGCTACTGGTGGCACTGTTTGCCTTCGCGACCATGCGCGACACCCCGCAATCGGTAGGCCTGCCACCGATCGAAAAATACAAGAACGATTACCCGGAAGGCTACGACGCCAGTCACGAGAACGAGTTCAGCGCCAAGGAAATCTTCGTCAAATACGTGCTGCGCAACAAAATGCTCTGGTACATCGCCATGGCAAACGTCTTTGTTTACCTGCTGCGCTACGGCGTGCTGGATTGGGCGCCCACCTACCTCAAGGAAGCCAAAGGCTTCACGGTGGATAAAACCTCCTGGGCGTACTTCTTGTATGAGTGGGCAGGCATCCCTGGCACGTTACTGTGCGGCTGGATGTCGGACAAAATCTTCCGCGGTAACCGGGGCCTGACGGGCATGGTATTCATGGCGCTGGTGACCGTGGCGACACTGGTGTACTGGCTGAACCCGGCCGGCAACCCGACCGTGGACATGGTCGCCCTGGTTTCCATTGGCTTTCTGATCTACGGCCCGGTCATGCTGATCGGTTTGCAGGCTCTGGAACTGGCGCCGAAAAAGGCCGCCGGTACCGCCGCCGGTTTCACCGGGCTGTTTGGCTACCTGGGCGGCTCGGTCGCGGCCAGTGCTGCGATGGGCTACACGGTGGACCATTTCGGCTGGAACGGTGGTTTTGTATTGCTGGTGGGTGCTTGCCTGCTGGCGATGGCGTTCCTCGCGCCAACCTTGTGGCACAAGCAAATCGCCAGTCAGAGCCGCGAAGCGGTGGCCTGATCCAGGGCTGATTTGCAGCGTTTGAGCCGCGCCTCCAGATTCCGGTCTGGCATGGCGTGGCTGCGCAGGGCGTGGATGGTCTGCTCGACATAATCGCGGGTGGTGCCATAGCGCCCACAAGCGCTTTCGAACACCTGGCTCAGCACATGATCCGGCAAGTTGCCGGCATAGCTGGGCAAGTGCCGCTCCAGCACGAACCCCAAGGCCTGCACCCGGCTGCCATCCTCGAGACGACAACTGAGCCAGTGCGGACGATAGGACGGGAACGGCATCTCGCGCTGCCACAGGGCGAACAGCGAGTCCTCCAGATTCTCTTCCGATAACCGATAGGCGAAACCGCTGCACGACCCGCCTCGGTCCAACCCGAACACCAACCCCGGTAATTCCGGAGTCCCCCGGTGCTCGTGAGACCACAAATACAAACCGCGATGGTACCCGTGGACCCGACCGCGCACCCGCTCCACCGCCGAGCACTCCGGCCGCCAGATCAACGAACCGTAAGCAAACAGCCACACCGGCCCACCCCGGTGCAGGCTCATGGTCAATTGCATCGAGGCGAGCAATTGCTCACGGGTCAACTGCGGCCCCAGGTCGAGGCGTGGCGGGTATGGCGCACAAGTAAAGGCGGATTCGATAGCGGTCATGGCCGGTAGCGGTTGGCTCCTCGCGGTTCATGAAGCTGGATGGTGCGCGTCATGACACTGACGCTTGTCAGGAGCAAGGCAAATTAAATGCCATGAATGCCCATGAACGAGGGAATTCTGATATTGCGTAGGAGCTGTCGAGCGAAGCTTCGCTCGACAGCTCCTACGCCCGCGGCGCATAGGCAAATACGTCGGCGCGCATTTGGTGGGCGTCCATTCCGGCATCGACCAACGCGTCGAGGGTGGCATAGATCATCGCCGGCGAGCCGCTGGCGTAGACATGCACGCCCTTGAGATCGCTGATGTCCTCGCACACGGCTTCGTGAAGCATCCCACAGCGCCCTTCCCAGCCACACAAGTCGCTGACGACTTTGTGCAGGAACAGGTTAGGCAGCGTTTTCCACTCGTCCCAATGTTCGATTTCATAGAAATCTTCCGGGCGCCGCACGCCCCAATACAGATGCACCGGGTGCTTGAAACCCGCTGCGCGGCAATGTTCGATCAGGCTGTGCATCTGCGCCATGCCAGTACCGGCGGCGATCAACACCAGCGGTCCCTCCGGCAACTCGGACAAATGGGTGTCGCCAAAGGGCATTTCGATGCGCACATTGGGGTTACGCTGAAGTTGCTCCAGCAGCGTCTGCGCACTGTTTTCGCGCACTAATACGTGCAATTGCAGCTCGCGCCCCGAATGCGGCGCCGAGGCCAGGGAAAACGCCGATTTCTCGCCATTCTCCCGCTCGATCATCAGGTACTGCCCCGCGTGATAGCGCGGCGGCTTGCCCGCCGGTGCGCGCAGGCGTACTCGCCAGACATCACCGCCCACGTCTGCGCATTCAGTGACCTGGCACGCTAGGCTGCGCACGGGCAACTCACCCGGTGACAGCACGCCATCCCACAGCACCACGCAGTCCTCCAGAGGCTCGGCAATGCAGGTGAATATCTCACCGTGATCGCGCACTTCACCCGCCTGCTCCACGCGGCCTTCCACTAACAGCGCACCGCAGACATGGCAGTTGCCATTGCGGCAGCTTTGCGGGCACTCATAGCCCAGGCGTCGCGCGCCATCGAGAATCCGCTCGGCGGGCCGGATATCCAACACCGCCCCGGAAGGCTGCAAGGTTACACGCATCAATCTATTCCTAACTGATTCCAGATGGCATCGATCCGTTGGGTAACGGCTTCATCCTTGACGATCACCCGGCCCCATTCACGGGTGGTTTCACCGGGCCATTTATGCGTGGCATCGAGTCCCATCTTCGAGCCCAGGCCGGACACCGGCGAGGCGAAGTCGAGGTAATCGATCGGCGTATTCTCGATCATCACCGTGTCACGCTTGGGGTCCATGCGCGTGGTGATGGCCCAGATCACGTCGTTCCAGTCTCGTGCGTTGATATCGTCGTCAGTGACAATAACGAACTTGGTGTACATGAACTGTCGCAAAAACGACCAGACCCCCAGCATGACCCGCTTGGAGTGCCCTGGGTACGACTTCTTCATGGTCACCACGGCCATGCGGTAAGAGCAACCTTCCGGCGGCAGGTAGAAGTCGGTGATTTCGGGAAATTGCTTCTGCAGGATCGGCACGAACACTTCGTTCAGCGCCACCCCGAGAATGGCCGGCTCATCAGGCGGACGGCCGGTGTAGGTGCTGTGGTAGATCGGCTTGATCCGATGCGTAATGCGCTCGACGGTGAACACCGGAAAGCTGTCGACTTCGTTGTAGTAGCCGGTGTGGTCGCCGTACGGACCTTCATCGGCCATTTCGCCGGGATGGATCACGCCTTCAAGAATAATCTCGGCAGTGGCCGGGACTTGCAGATCGTTGCCGCGGCATTTCACCAGTTCGGTGCGGTTGCCGCGCAACAGCCCGGCGAATGCGTATTCGGAAAGGCTGTCAGGCACTGGCGTGACAGCACCGAGGATGGTCGCCGGGTCCGCGCCCAGGGCCACGGACACCGGAAACGGTTGCCCAGGATGTTTTTCACACCATTCCCGATAATCCAGCGCACCGCCACGGTGGCTCAGCCAGCGCATGATGACCTTGTTCCGGCCAATGACCTGCTGACGGTAGATACCGAGGTTCTGACGATCCTTGTTCGGACCTTTGGTGACGGTCAGGCCCCAGGTAATCAGCGGCCCCACGTCGCCCGGCCAGCAGGTCTGCACCGGCAACATCGCCAGGTCGACATCGTCACCTTCGATCACCACTTCCTGGCAGATGGCGTCCTTGACGACTTTCGGCGCCATGGAAATGATCTTGCGGAAAATCGGCAGCTTGGACCACGCATCCTTCAGACCTTTGGGCGGCTCAGGCTCCTTGAGAAACGCCAGCAGCTTGCCGATTTCGCGCAGTTCGCTGACGGCTTCGGCGCCCATGCCCAAGGCCACGCGATGTGGCGTGCCGAACAAGTTGCCCAGCACCGGGATGTCATAACCGGTCGGGTTTTCAAACAATAGCGCCGGGCCTTTGGCTCGCAGCGTACGGTCGCAGACCTCGGTCATTTCCAGTACGGGGGACACCGGCACCTGGATGCGCTTGAGTTCGCCGCGCTGTTCCAGACCGCTGATAAAGTCGCGCAAGTCGCGATACTGCATGCAAAAGCCTCATGGTAGCCGGGGCGTCGGGGGCCCGAGTTTAACGCCGCCCGTTCAAAATAGTGAATGCACGGATAGCAAAAAGCCGGGTTTCCCCGGCTTTGCGGCCCTGCCTGATCGATTACTTGCGTTTCATCGACAGGAAGAACTCATCGTTGGTCTTGGTCTGTTTCAACTTGTCGACCAGAAACTCGATGGCAGCGACTTCATCCATAGGATGCAGGAGCTTGCGCAGGATCCACATACGCTGCAGCTCGTCGTCGGCGGTCAGCAACTCTTCGCGGCGGGTGCCGGAGCGGTTGATGTTAATGGCCGGGAAGACGCGCTTTTCAGCGATCTTGCGATCCAGAGGCAGTTCCATGTTACCGGTGCCTTTGAATTCCTCGTAGATCACTTCGTCCATCTTCGAGCCGGTTTCAACCAGCGCGGTGGCGATGATGGTCAGCGAGCCGCCTTCTTCGATGTTACGCGCAGCACCGAAGAAACGTTTCGGTTTCTCCAGGGCGTGGGCATCGACACCACCGGTCAGCACCTTGCCGGAGCTCGGGATCACAGTGTTGTAGGCACGGGCCAGACGAGTGATGGAGTCCAGCAGGATCACCACGTCCTTCTTGTGCTCGACCAGGCGTTTGGCCTTCTCGATCACCATTTCGGCAACCTGCACGTGGCGGGTCGGCGGCTCGTCGAACGTCGAGGCAACCACTTCGCCGCGCACGGTGCGCTGCATCTCGGTCACTTCTTCCGGACGCTCGTCGATCAGCAGCACGATCAGATGAACTTCAGGGTTGTTACGAGCGATGTTGGCCGCGATGTTCTGCAGCATGATCGTCTTGCCCGCTTTCGGCGGCGCCACGATCAGACCGCGCTGGCCTTTGCCGATAGGTGCGCACAAATCGATGACCCGACCGGTGAGGTCTTCGGTGGAACCGTTACCGGCCTCCATCTTCATGCGCACGGTCGGGAACAGCGGGGTCAGGTTCTCGAAGAGAATCTTGTTCTTCGCGTTTTCCGGACGGTCGAAGTTGATCGTGTCGACCTTGAGCAGTGCGAAGTAACGCTCGCCTTCCTTCGGAGGGCGGATCTTGCCAACGATGGTGTCACCGGTGCGCAAGTTGAAACGACGGATCTGGCTCGGCGAGACGTAGATATCGTCTGGGCCGGCAAGATAGGAAGCGTCTGCGGAGCGGAGAAAGCCGAAGCCGTCCTGGAGAATCTCCAGCACGCCATCACCGGAGATTTCCTCGCCGCTTTTCGCGTGCTTTTTGAGCAGGGAGAAAATCACGTCCTGCTTGCGCGAACGGGCCATATTTTCTATGCCCATCTGTTCGGCCAATTCGAGCAGTTCGGTAATCGGCTTTTGCTTGAGTTCAGTCAGATTCATATAGGAATGACGTAATCATTTATGGAGGGGGGAAATTAAGCTTTTGGCTTAATGAGGCCGCGCCGCGGAGAAGGCGACAGGATCGCGTACTTATTCGAAAGGAGTGCGTCGGCGACGGCTTGCAGGGGGCAAAGGAGAAACCAGTGCGGGGCCGAATGTAACACCTGGGTTTGCGAGCGTCTAGCCCCGAGTAACGAAAAAAGCCCCGCGATTAGCGGGGCTTTTTCAACAGCATTCGGCGCTTAGATGTTGGCGTCGAGGAACGCGGCCAGTTGCGACTTCGACAGTGCACCCACCTTGGTGGCTTCGACGTTGCCGTTCTTGAACAGCATCAGCGTCGGGATACCACGCACGCCGTGCTTGGCCGGAGTCTCCTGGTTCTCGTCGATGTTCAGCTTGGCGACGGTCAACTTACCTTTGTAAGTCTCGGCGATTTCGTCCAGGACCGGCGCGATCATTTTGCATGGACCGCACCACTCAGCCCAATAGTCGACCAGTACCGCGCCTTCGGACTTAAGTACTTCTTCGTCGAAGCTAGCGTCGGTAACGTGTTTGATCAGATCGCTGCTCATTGAAATCTCCGGGATTGTCAGCAAAAAAACGTGGCCCATCATAGCTGCCCTTCCCGGCTTCAGGAAGCTTGAGTTGATTGAGTCTCGCTATGGTGTCCGATGTATTTGGGTATGACCCCCGTCATGTGGCAGCCGGAGCCACGAAGGAAATTCCAGTGCGCAGTGCGGCGTTACGTACATGTTCCTGCATGGCTTTTTGCGCGCCAGCCGAAGCGCGACGGGCCAGTGCCCGAAGGATCTTGCGATGCTCTTGCCACGTTTCCATCGCCCGTTCCGCTCGGATGAACGGTAGTTTCTGGCTTTCCAGAAAGATGTCGGCGCTGGCGGTGAGAATACTCAGCATCGCCTGGTTACCGCTGGCCTGCAGGATGCGCCGATGGAACTCGAAATCCAGCCGCGCTGCGGCATCGAAATCCCCTGACTTGAGCTCCCGACGCATGGCCTCGACGTTGTCCTCCAATGTGTCAAGTTCATCGGCGCTCAGCGTCACCGCCGCCAACCCGGCCGCGAAACCCTCCAGGGCATAACGCAACTGGAAGATATCCACGGGTGAAGCCTGGGCCGCGAACGGCCAGCCCGGGGCCAGCTCGCTGCGCGAAACCTCCACCGACGACTGCACGAACACACCCTTGCCCGGCTGTACGCTGATGACGCCCAGTGCACTCAACGATGAAAGCGCCTCACGCAGCGAGGCTCGACTCACCCCCAGTTGCAACGCCAGGTCCCGTTGTGACGGCAGCGCATCCCCGGGAGCGAAGCCTTCGTCGACGATCAGTTTACGGATGGCTTGCAGGGCCACTTCGGGAACGGCGCGAGCGATGGAATTCATGATTTTTTCAGATGAACCGGGCCAGTGAACGGCTAGTTGTAAAGCTAAACGCCGCGCCCGGCAAGTCGTGCTCCAGTTGGGTTCGGCGGCAAATACCAACGCCCGATAACGGTGCGAAACGCGGCGCAACTGTTCAGACCAGTAAGACCTCATCCCGCCAGTAAAACCGTGGCTTTGGCAGATTAAAAACCAGCTTGGCATGGCCTGTGCTCTGTCCGAACGCAGAAATCACATCACCGATGCGGAGATTCGCCATGATTAAGCGTTACAGCGCCCTGCTTACCGCCCTGTTCGCCAGCCTGATGCTCACTCATCTGCCCGCTCAAGCAGACGGCCTGGAAGACGTGGTCAAGCGCGGCACCCTCAAGGTCGCAGTGCCCCAGGACTTCCCACCGTTCGGCTCGGTAGGCCCGGACATGAAACCTCGCGGCCTGGACATCGACACCGCGCAGCTGCTGGCCGACCAGCTCAAGGTCAAGCTTGAACTGACCCCCGTCAACAGCACCAACCGCATTCCGTTCCTGACCACCGGCAAGGTCGACCTGGTGATCTCCAGCCTGGGCAAAAACCCCGAGCGTGAAAAAGTCATCGACTTCTCCAGTGCCTACGCGCCGTTCTACCTCGCTGTATTCGGCCCGCCCGACGCCGCCATCAACGGCTTGGACGACCTCAAGGACAAGACCATCAGCGTCACCCGCGGCTCCATCGAAGACATCGAACTGACCAAAGTCGCTCCCCAAGGCGCCACAATCAAACGCTTTGAAGACAACAACTCGACCATCGCCGCCTACCTGGCCGGCCAGGTGGACCTGATCGCCAGCGGCAACGTGGTCATGGTCGCGATCAGCGAACGCAACCCCAAGCGCGTCCCGGCGCTGAAAGTAAAACTCAAGGATTCGCCAGTGTATGTGGGCGTGAACAAGAACGAGCCGGCGCTGCTGGACAAGGTCAACCAGATCCTGGCCACTGCCAAAACCGATGGCAGCCTGGAGAAAAACTCCCAGACTTGGCTCAAACAGCCGCTGCCAGCCGATCTCTGACCGTCGCTTGAGAGGTTGAGCATGGCTTATCAGTTCGATTTTATGCCGGTGGTGCAGAACACCGAGCTGCTGCTGCGCGGTGCCTTGTTCACCTTGGAGTTGACGGCCATCGGCGCGCTGCTCGGGGTTGGCCTGGGCATCGTCGGGGCCGTGGTGCGGGCGTGGCATATTCGTCCGTTCGCGGCGATCTTCGGCGTGTACGTGGAGCTGATCCGCAACACGCCATTCCTGGTGCAGCTGTTTTTCATTTTCTTCGGCCTGCCGTCCCTGGGTTTGCAGATATCCGAATGGCAGGCAGCGGTACTGGCCATGGTGATCAACCTCGGCGCCTACTCCACCGAGATCATCCGCGCCGGCATCCAGGCCATCCCGCGCGGGCAACTGGAAGCCGCCGCGGCCCTGGCGATGAGCCGTTTCGAAGCCTTTCGTCATGTGGTGCTGCTGCCGGCGCTGGGCAAGGTCTGGCCGGCCCTGAGCAGCCAGATCATCATCGTGATGCTCGGCTCGGCGGTCTGCTCGCAGATCGCTACTGAAGAGCTGAGCTTTGCCGCCAACTTCATTCAGTCGCGTAATTTCCGCGCGTTCGAGACCTATGCACTGACCACGCTGATCTACTTGTGCATGGCGCTGTTGATCCGCCAGTTCCTGAACTGGGTGGGCCGCCGCTACATTGCCAGGAGCCGCCAATGAGCGATTTCACTTTCTGGGACGTGGTGCGCAACCTGCTCACGGGCCTGCAATGGACCCTGGCGTTGTCGCTGGTGGCGTTTATCGGGGGCGGCGTGATCGGCTTGCTGGTGATGGTGCTGCGCATTTCCAAAAGCGCCCTGCCCCGCAACATTGCCCGTACTTACATCGAGCTGTTCCAGGGCACGCCGCTGTTGATGCAGCTGTTTCTGGTGTTCTTCGGCGTAGCCCTGGCCGGGGTGGAGATTTCCCCGTGGATGGCCGCGGCGATTGCCTTGACGCTGTTTACCAGCGCCTACCTGGCGGAGATCTGGCGCGGTTGTGTCGACTCGATTTCCAACGGCCAATGGGAAGCCTCGGCGAGCCTGGCCCTCAGCCCGCTGGAGCAGTTGCGCTACGTGATCCTGCCCCAGGCCTTGCGCATCGCCGTGGCCCCGACCGTGGGCTTTTCCGTGCAGGTGGTCAAAGGTACAGCCGTGACTTCGATCATTGGCTTTACCGAACTGACCAAAACCGGCGGCATGCTCGCCAACGCCACGTTCGAGCCGTTCATGGTGTATGGCCTGGTGGCCCTCGGTTACTTCCTGCTTTGCTACCCCTTGTCCCTCAGTGCGCGCTACCTGGAAAGGAGACTGCATGCCTCTGCTTAGAATTTCCGCCCTGCATAAATACTACGGCGATCACCACGTGCTTAAAGGCATCGACCTGAGCGTCGAGGAAGGCCAGGTCGTGGCGATCATCGGCCGCAGCGGTTCGGGCAAATCCACCCTGTTGCGCACCCTCAATGGTTTGGAGTCGATCAACGACGGCGTGATTGAAGTCGACGGTGAATACCTCGACGCCGCCCGCGCCGACCTGCGCAGCCTGCGGCAGAAAGTCGGGATGGTGTTCCAGCAATTCAACCTGTTCCCGCACCTGACCGTCGGTGAGAACGTGATGCTCGCGCCGCAGGTTGTTCAAAAAGTACCCAAGGCCAAAGCGGCTGAACTGGCACGCCAGATGCTGGAGCGAGTCGGACTCGGGGAGAAATTCGACGCCTTTCCAGACCGCCTGTCCGGCGGCCAGCAACAGAGGGTCGCCATCGCCCGCGCCCTGGCGATGTCGCCAAAGGTGCTGCTGTGCGACGAAATCACCTCCGCCCTGGACCCGGAACTGGTCAATGAAGTGCTCGGCGTGGTGCGCCAGCTGGCCAAGGACGGCATGACCCTGATCATGGTCACCCACGAAATGCGCTTTGCCCGGGAAGTCGGGGACAAACTGGTGTTCATGCACCAAGGCAAGGTGCATGAGGTGGGGGATCCCAAGGTGTTGTTCGCCGATCCGCAGACCGTAGAGTTGGCGAATTTCATTGGGACGGTCGAGCCCGCCTGATTTTCTCAGCCAAGGAACACTCTGTGGCGAGGGGATTTATCCCCGTTGGGCTGCGAAGCGGCCCCCAAACCAGGCAACTCGGCGTGCCAGGATGATTGAGTTCACAGCTTTAGGGCTGCTGCGCAGCCCAGCGGGGATAAATCCCCTCGCCACAAGGGCACCCTGCAAGCTGCTCTGGCTCAAGGGTTTGGATCAGGTGCGTTGGCGTAAGCGGTTGATCGTGGCAGGATGGCGAGGTTATCGACCGAGACTTTTTGACCATGCCGCCATCCCAAGCCAAGAATCTGTCCCTGATCGCTGCCATAGACCTGGGCTCCAACAGCTTCCACATGGTCGTCGCCAAGGCCCAGAACGGGGAAATCCGAATTCTTGAGCGGCTCGGCGAGAAGGTCCAACTGGCCGCCGGCATCGACGAAGAGCGCCAACTGAGCGAAGAATCCATCCAGCGCGGGCTCGATTGCCTCAAGCGGTTCGCCCAACTGATCAACGGCATGCCCCTGGGCGCGGTGCGGATCGTGGGCACCAACGCATTGCGCGAGGCGCGCAACCGGGGCGAATTCATCCACCGCGCCGAAGAGATCCTCGGCCATCCGGTGGAAGTCATTTCCGGGCGTGAAGAGGCCCGTCTGATCTACCTCGGCGTCTCCCATACGCTGGCCGACACCCCGGGCAAACGCCTGGTGGCGGACATCGGGGGCGGCAGTACCGAATTCATCATTGGCCAGCGCTTCGAGCCGCTGCTGCGCGAAAGCCTGCAAATGGGTTGTGTCAGCTACACCCAGCGTTATTTCCGCGACGGCAAGATCACTCCGGCGCGCTACGCCCAGGCCTATACGGCGGCGCGCTTGGAAATCATGAGCATCGAACATGCCTTGCACCGCCTGACCTGGGATGAAGCCATCGGCTCCTCAGGCACCATTCGCGCCATTGGCCTGGCCCTCAAGGCCGGCGGCCATGGCACTGGCGAGGTCAACGCCGAAGGCCTGGCCTGGCTCAAGCGCAGGGTGTTCAAGCTCGGCGACTCGGACAAAATCGATTTCGAAGGCATCAAGCCCGACCGCCGGGCAATTTTCCCGGCGGGCCTGGCGATCCTCGAAGCGATTTTCGACGCCCTCGAACTGCAACGCATGGACCACTGCGAGGGCGCCCTGCGCGAAGGCGTGCTCTATGACCTACTCGGGCGCCATCACCATGAAGACGTCCGGGAGCGCACCCTGGGCTCGCTCATGGAGCGTTACCACGTCGATCAGGAACAGGCCGCACGGGTCGAGCGCAAGGCGCTGCACGCTTTCGACCAGGTGGCCGACGACTGGGACCTGAACGACGGGGTCTGGCGCGAATTGCTGGGCTGGGCTGCGAAGGTGCATGAGGTGGGCCTGGACATCGCCCACTATCACTACCACAAGCACGGCGCCTATCTGATCGAACATTCGGACCTGGCGGGCTTCTCCCGCGAAGACCAGCAGATGCTCGCGCTATTGGTGCGTGGCCACCGGCGCAATATTCCCAGGGATAAATTCGCTGAGTTCGGTAATGACGGCATCAAGCTGATTCGTCTGTGTGTGCTGCTACGCTTTGCAATCCTGTTCCACCACATCCGCGGTACCCAGGAAATGCCCCAGGTGGTCCTGCGCGCCGATGGAGCTGAGCTGGATGTGCTGTTTCCCGAAGGCTGGCTGCAAGAGAACCAACTGACCCAGGCTGACTTCGCCCAGGAAGCCGAATGGCTCACCCGGGTCGGGATTGCGCTGAACATCCACTGATTGTTTGCTGCAGTGACCGCAATCCCGCTGGATCCGTAGGAGCTGTCGAGCGAAGCGAGGCTGCGATCTTTTCCTGACGTTTGAATATCAAGCGAAAATCAAAAGATCGCAGCCTCGCTTCGCTCGACAGCTCCTACGGGCTCAGAGAGAGCAAGCCCATTTGCCACAAAAGCCGAGCCTGCCTCCCCCTCTTAACGAACCGTCAGCAACGGGCTGCCCAAGCGCTCCAGCAATGTCGCCTGGGCGCTGCGTGCATTCTGGTTGCCGGTCGGCGTGTTGCGGATGTAGCGACCGTCCGATTGCAGGCTCCAGCTGTGGGTGTTGTCGGTGAGGTAGCTTTCCAGCTCCTTCTTGACCCGCAGGATCAACTTCTTGCCTTCCACCGGGAAGCAGGTCTCGACGCGCTTGTCGAGGTTGCGCTCCATCCAGTCGGCGCTGGACAGGAACATCTGCTCCTCCCCACCGTTGAGGAAGTAGAACACCCGCGTATGTTCCAGGAAGCGGCCGATGATCGAGCGCACGTGGATGTTATGGGAAACCCCCGGGATGCCCGGCCGCAGGCAGCACATACCGCGCACCACCAGATCGATACGCACGCCCGACTGGCTGGCCTTGTACAAGGCGCGGATGATCTTCGGATCGGTCAGTGAGTTGAATTTGGCGATGATGTGCGCCGGTTTACCGTCCAGGGCGAACTGCGTCTCCCGAGCGATCATGTCGAGCATGCCCTTCTTCAAAGTGAAGGGAGCGTGCAGCAGCTTTTTCATGCGCAGGGTCTTGCCCATGCCGATCAACTGGCTGAACAGTTTGCCGACGTCTTCGCACAAGGCATCGTCGGAGGTCAGCAGGCTGTAGTCGGTGTACAGACGGGCGTTGGCGGCGTGATAGTTGCCGGTGCCCAGGTGGGCGTAACGCACGATTTCGCCGGCCTCGCGCCGCAGGATCAGCATCATCTTGGCGTGGGTCTTGAAGCCGACCACACCATAAATCACCACCGCACCGGCCGCTTGCAGACGACTGGCCAGTTGCAGGTTGGACTCTTCATCGAAGCGCGCCCGCAACTCGATCACCGCCGTGACCTCTTTGCCGTTACGCGCTGCGTCCACCAGGGCGTCGACGATTTCCGAGTTGGCGCCGCTGCGATACAGGGTCTGGCGCACCGCCAATACGTGGGGATCCTTGGCTGCCTGGCGCAGCAGGTCGACCACCGGCGTGAACGACTCGAAAGGGTGCAGCAGCAGAATGTCCTGCTTGCTGATCACGCTGAAGATGTTCTCGCTGTTTTGCAGCAACTTCGGGATCTGCGGCGTGAACGGCAAATATTGCAGTTCTGGATGGCTGTCCAGACCGGTGATGCTGAACAGTCGGGTCAGGTTGACCGGACCGTTGACCTGATACAGCTCGGTCTCATGCAGGTTGAACTGCTTGAGCAGGTAGTCGGACAGGTGTTTGGGGCACGTGTCGGCCACTTCCAGACGCACCGCATCACCGTAGCGGCGCGAGAACAGCTCGCCGCGCAGGGCGCGGGCCAGGTCTTCGACGTCTTCGGTGTCTACCGACAGGTCGGCGTTGCGGGTCAGGCGGAACTGGTAGCAACCCTTCACCTTCATGCCCTGGAACAGGTCATCGGCATGGGCGTGGATCATCGACGACAGGAACACATAATTGTCACCGGGGCCGCCGACGTCCTCGGGCACGCGAATGATGCGCGGCAACAGGCGCGGCGCGGGGATGATCGCCAGGCCGGAGTCGCGACCGAAGGCGTCGATGCCTTCGAGCTCGACAATGAAGTTCAGGCTCTTGTTGACCAGCAGCGGGAACGGGTGCGTAGGGTCGAGGCCGATCGGGGTGATGATCGGTGCGATCTCGTCGCGGAAATAGCGGCGAACCCAGGTCTTGAGCTTGGTGTTCCAGTTGCGCCGACGAATGAAGCGAACCTGATGTTTTTCCAGCTCGGGCAACAGAATGTCATTGAGAATCGCGTACTGGCGGTCAACGTGACCGTGGACCAGCTCACTGATCCGTGCCAGGGCCTGATGCGGTTGCAAGCCATCGGCACCGGCCTGCTCGCGGGCAAAGGTGATCTGCTTCTTCAAGCCGGCGACGCGGATTTCGAAGAACTCGTCCAGGTTGCTGGAAAAGATCAGCAGGAACTTGAGCCGCTCCAGCAGCGGGTAGGACTCGTCCAGCGCCTGCTCCAGCACGCGGATGTTGAACTGCAGTTGCGACAGCTCGCGATGGATGTACAGGCTGCTGTCATCCAGGTTGGGAATGACAATCGCAGGCGCCACGGGGGCCTCGGGCACCACCGGCGGCGTAGGCACAGCCTCATGCTCCGGCGGTGTTTCGGCGACCTGCTCGACCACGGGCTGAGCGTCTTTTACGGCAACTTCAGAAAGTCCTTCGGTATTCATCGCAAGTTCCTGGGAGGCTATTTCTGCTCTCGTAACAATTGGGCGGCGCGCACAGCAAAGTAAGTCAGGATGCCATCAGCTCCTGCACGTTTGAAAGCGGTCAAGGACTCAAGGATCACGCCTTCGCCCAACCAGCCGTTCTGGATGGCCGCCATGTGCATGGCGTACTCGCCGCTGACCTGATAGACAAAGGTCGGGACTTTGAATTCGTCTTTGACCCGGCAAAGAATGTCGAGGTAAGGCATGCCCGGCTTGACCATCACCATATCAGCCCCTTCTGACAAGTCCGCCGCCACTTCGTGCAAGGCTTCCTCGCTGTTGGCCGGGTCCATCTGATAAGAGGCCTTGTTGGCCTTGCCCAGGTTCAGCGCCGAGCCGACCGCATCACGGAACGGGCCGTAATAGGCACTGGCGTACTTGGCCGAGTAGGCCATGATCCGCACATTGACATGACCGGCCACCTCCAGCGCTTCACGGATCGCCTGGATCCGGCCATCCATCATGTCCGACGGCGCCACCACCTGAGCACCGGCCTCGGCATGAGACAGCGCCTGCCGGACCAGGGCATCGACGGTAATGTCGTTCTGCACATAGCCTTCTTCATCGAGAATGCCGTCCTGCCCATGCGTAGTGAACGGGTCCAGCGCAACGTCGGTGATCACGCCCAGCTCCGGGAAGCGGGCACGCAGGGCACGGGTCGCGCGCTGGGCGATGCCATCGGGGTTCCAGGCTTCGGCGGCGTCCAGGGACTTGAGCCCGGCAGGCGTCACCGGGAACAGCGCCAGCGCCGGAATGCCCAGCTCGACCCACTTGGCGGCTTCTTCAAGCAACAGGTCGATGGTCAGGCGCTCTACCCCGGGCATCGATGCCACGGCCTCGCGACGGTTCTCACCGTCCAGCACGAACACCGGCAGGATCAGGTCATCGGTGGTCAGCACGTTTTCACGTACCAGCCGACGAGAGAACTCATCACGGCGATTGCGACGCAGACGGGTAGCGGGGAACAGACGATTGGCGGGGGTAAAGCTCACGGCAGACTCCTGAGCCCGCGCTGACGGGCGAGCGTGACAGTTATAGACGGCCATTATGACGAACAGATGACAGATATGTGCACCTGCGTCCCGTCGTCGCAGTCATTGTCGTTGCAGGAAATGTTCACGTCGAGACACATCTCGATACTTTCCTGAATGTGCCTGAAGGGGTAGGCTGCGCGTTCATTTCGCCAGCACCCAGACAATGCTCCAGCAATTTCTCCATGACTTCGGCTACCTGGCCTTGTTTATTGGCACGTTCTTCGAAGGCGAAACCATCCTCGTGCTCGCAGGCTTCCTGGCGTTCCGTGGTTACATGGACATCAATCTGGTGGTGGTGGTGGCGTTCTGCGGCAGCTATGCGGGCGATCAACTGTGGTATTTCATGGGGCGCAAGCACGGCCGCAGGCTACTGGCGCGAAAACCTCGCTGGCAGTTGATGGGCGATCGGGCGCTGGAACACATTCGCCGGCATCCGGACATCTGGGTCCTGAGTTTTCGCTTCGTCTACGGCTTGCGCACAGTAATGCCGGTGGCCATCGGGCTGTCAGGCTATCCACCGGGCCGCTATCTGTTGCTCAACGGCATCGGCGCGGCGATCTGGGCCACTGCCCTGGCCGCCGCCGCGTACCACTTCGGCGCGGTGCTCGAAGGCATGCTGGGCAGCATCAAGAAATATGAATTGTGGGTACTCGGTGCCCTGCTGGTGCTGGGGCTGTGCCTGTGGCTGCGTCGGCGTATCAAGAATGCACGCCTGGCCAGGAAAGTCCTCGAAGCCGAACGGCTGGAACAAGCCAGGCCCCACGAGCCTACGACGCCAACCGAGTGACTCGACTGCGACAGCAATACAGCCCGATACCACTGAGCAGGCTGTAGCTGAGCAACCCGACCCAGGCCACGGGGCTTGCCGGCCACAACCCCGCCAGCGGCGCCAGCCACACCAGCGGTAAATTCAGGACCAGCCGTAACAGCTCCAGCCTCAGGGCCCACGGGCGATTCTCCAGGGCCACGCCCAAGACAAACAAACCCAGCGCCACCGCGCCCCAACCCAACACCAAGGCAGCAACCGACAGGCTGCTCTCCAGATTCATCAAGTAACTGCCCAACGCAATGTAGGTACAGAACTGCAACGCCACGTACCACTGCTGGCGGCCGTCCAGCGGCACCTCGAATTTGCGGAACTGACTCAGGTCCGGTTTGCTCAGTGGGTATCGCGCCGCCACGTCCGCCGGCCGCCAACCGGTGGGCATAAACCAGATCCGCAGCTTGTCTGGCCAGCGCTCTGCCCGTCGCGCATCCGCCCACAATTGCGCATAGAACTGCAGGTTGGCCCACAACGGATTCCAGCTCGCCAGCGGCGTGGTCACGCCAAAAATCACCGGTTCGTTATCGTCTTCTTCCTGAAAGGTGCGAAACAGACGGTCCCAAATAATGAACACCCCGCCGTAATTGCGATCCATGTAAAGAGGGTTCTGTGCATGGTGGGCGCGATGATTGGACGGTGTGACGAAACACCACTCCAGCCAGCCGAGCTTGGGGATGTGTTGGGTGTGGACCCAGAACTGATACAGCAGATTCAACGCCGCCACGCTGATGAACACCACCAGCGGCACGCCGGCCACAGCCAGCGGCAAGTAGAAAACCCAGCTCAACACAAACCCGGTACTGGTCTGACGCAACGCAGTGGAGAGGTTGTAGTCCTCGCTCTGATGATGCACCGAATGGGCCGCCCAGAGGATGTTGCGCTCATGGCCCATGCGGTGCAGCCAGTAATAACAGAAGTCATAGAACACGAAAGCAAATACCCAGACCCAGGCCTGGTCGGCAGACAAGTGGATAACGGCCAGATGTTCCAAGGCAAACGCGTAGGTCACCAACCCCACGCCCTTGGTCAGCAAACCGGTGGTGGTGGAGAGCACGCCGGTGCTCAGGCTGTTGATGGCGTCTGCCACGCGGTAGTGGCTCACACCCCGCCAGCGATCGGCCAGCAACTCCACGGCAATCAGCACAAAGAAAAACGGCACGGCATACAGAATGAAATTCATGACGCAACCCGAGCAGACAAAGCAGGGAGATAGTCGGCAGATTAGGTGTAGCTGCTCGATAACCCTATGGCAACGAGTGACAAATTAGTGGACATTTAACGCCATGAATCTGGAGAAAAGCCCATGAGCAAAAAAGTTGCAGTGATCCTTTCCGGCTGTGGCGTGTATGACGGTGCAGAAATCCACGAAAGCGTGATCACCTTGCTGCGCCTCGACCAGCGCGGCGCACAGGTGCAGTGTTTCGCCCCCGACATCGCGCAGCTGCAGGTCATCAATCACCTGACCGGCGAGCAAATGCCCGAGAGCCGCAACGTTTTGGTGGAGTCCGCCCGGATCGCCCGGGGCAACGTAAAGGATTTGCGCGAAGCCAACGTTGAGGACTTCGACGCGCTGATCGTGCCTGGCGGTTTCGGCGCGGCGAAGAACCTGTCCAACTTTGCCGTTGAAGGCGCGGGTTGCACCGTCCAGCCGCAGGTTCTGGCGCTGACCGAAGCCTTTGCCGAAGCGGGAAAACCGGTGGGGCTGATCTGCATTTCCCCGGCCCTGGCGGCAAAAATCTATGGTCCGGGGGTGACCTGCACCATTGGCACAGATACCGACACTGCGGCCGCCGTAACCAAAATGGGCGGCATCCACGAAGACTGCGCTGTCACCGATATCGTCGAAGACACTGCACGCAAGCTGGTCAGTACTCCGGCCTACATGCTGGCGCAGAACATCAGTGAAGCGGCTTCGGGGATCAACAAACTGGTGGACCGGGTATTGGAGTTGACTCACGAAAACGATGAGTAACCGCAACACCGCCCACCCAATGTGGGAGCGAGCCTGCTCGCGATAGCGTCGGTTCAGTTGGCATATCTGTTGGCTGACACACTGCCATCGCGAGCAGGCTCGCTCCCACAGGGGTGCGGGAAAGAGTCAGGAGGTTCGAGCCAACCGCGTCAGTATCCGATCCAGCGCATTGGCGAACCCCTGCTTGTCCCGCTCGCTGTACGCTGCCGGCCCGCCGCCCACATGGCCCTGCTCACGCAAGTCGGTGAACAGGTTGCGCACCGCCAGCCGATCGCCCATGTTCTGCGCATCGAACTCCTTGCCCCGCGGATCCAGTGCCGCAACCCCCTTCTTCACCAGCCGGTCAGCCAACGGTACGTCGCTGCAGATCACCAGCTCACCCGGTACGGCATGCTCCACCAGGTAATCGTCCGCCGCGTCAGGCCCGCTGGGCACCACGATCAACTTCACGCAGGCCAAGGCCGGCTTGATCTGCGGTTGGCCGGCCACCAGCACCACCTCGAAGCGACGTTTCAAAGCGAACTTGACCACCAGTTCCTTCGCGGCCTTGGGACAGGCGTCGGCGTCGATCCATACACGCATTGTGTTTTTCCTCTAATTAAAAGCATCGCGGGCAAGCCTTGCTCCCACAGGCGAATACTGACTGTGGGAGCATGGCTTGCCCGCGATTATGAGCGCAGCGAAGGCTGTTCAGGAAACCTGGACCCTACGCTTCTCCGCCACCCAACTGCGCCCGTACAACACCACAATCGCCGCGATCGCCACCACTTGGGCGGCCAAGGAATAAGCATCGGCATGAATGCCCAGCCAATCGAAATCGAAGAACGCCACCGGACGGGTTCCGAAAATCCCGGCCTCCTGCAGCGCCTTCACGCCATGACCGGCGAAAACCACCGACAGCGCGCAAAGCAGGCCGGCATTGATGCTGAAAAACAACGCCAGAGGCAGTTTCGCCGAGCCGCGCAGAATCACCCAGGCCAACCCGACCAACAGCACCAGCGCCGTGGCACCGCCCGCCAACACGGCATCATGCCCGGCGGGGCCGGCTTGCAGCCACAGGGTTTCGTAGAACAGGATCACTTCGAACAGCTCGCGATAGACCGAGAAAAACGCCAGGATCGCAAAACCGAAACGTCCGCCGCCGCCCACCAGACTGCTCTTGATGTAATCCTGCCAGGCCGCCGCGTGACGCCGGTCGTGCATCCACACTCCCAGCCACAGCACCATCACGCTGGCGAACAATGCCGTTGCCCCTTCGAGCAATTCGCGCTGGGCGCCGCTGACGTCAATCACATAGGCGGCCAGCCCCCAGGTCGCCAGGCCAGCCAGCAACGCCAGCCCCCAACCGACGTTGACGCTGCGAACCGCTGACTGTTGACCGGTATTGCGCAGGAACGCCAGGATCGCCGCCAGCACCAGAATCGCTTCCAGCCCTTCGCGCAACAGAATCAGCAAGCCCGAGATGTAGCTCAGCGACCAACTTAAACCGTCGCCACCCAGCAGACCCGCCGACTCCGTCAGCTTGGCCTTGGCCGCGTCCAGGCGCTGTACGGCCTGCTCGACCGGCAAGCCATCCTGCAAGGACTGACGATAGGCCATCAGCGCCTTTTCAGTGTCCTTGCGCACATTGGCATCGACGTTATCCAGCGAACTTTCCACCAGTTCGAAGCCTTCCAGGTAAGCCGCTACCGACAAGTCATAGGCTTGGTCGTGATCACCGGCGCGATACGCCGCGATGCTCTTGTCCAGGGTGCTGGCGGTGTAGTCGAGCAACTGCGCCGGGCCACGCTGCACCTGTGGCGGCTGGGCACGCTGGGCGCGAAAGGTGGCAGCCGCTTCAGGGCCCTGCGCCGCGAGGATTTCGGCCGGAGTCTGGCGCGCCAGATCAGCGAGGTTGAAGGTCTGTGCGCTTTTAGCGGTCGCCGGATCGGCGCTGAAGCTGGCGATGTACGTCGCCAGGTCCCAGCGTTGACGGTCGTCGAGCTGATCGGCGAAGGCCGGCATGTCGGTGCCTTCAACGCCCATGCCAAGCGTGTTGTAGATCGCGTAGAGACTCAGATGATCCAGCCGCGCCCCATCGCGCAGGTTGGCGGGCGCAGGCTCCAGGCCAACACCGGCGGGACCGTCGCCGGCTCCACTGTCACCGTGACACACCGAGCAATTCTGCGCATACAGTGGCGCTCCGCGGGCCGGGTCCGGGGTGATGACCGGCGCCTGACTGACCTCATACGCCACCGCCAGTCTGGCCCCCAGTTGCCGCGCCAGGCGGGCGACCTCATCGCCATCCTGATGCTCGGAGATGGCGCTGCGCAAGGCGCCGACGCCTTGTGTCAGCTCTGCTTTCTCAGGTTTGGCTGGCAGCGCAACGATCAGCCCTTCCAGAAGCTGGGTAAATTCCAGTTGCTCACGGTATTCAGACTCGTCAACCACCTTGCCCGCCTGCACTGTCGCCGGATAATCCGCCCCAATGTAATCCAGTAAATGCAGCGCCTGGGGGGCGCCCTCAAGGGTCTCGGCCAACAGATTGGCGCTGCACAGGGCAAACAACGGCAGTGCAAGCCAGGCCAGAAAACGGTACGGGGCAGACATGAATGACTCTCAGTTGGAAATAAGAAGTAACACATTGTTCACTTCCAATGACCTGGGCTCAAGGGCTGATGTGTTTCAGGAGCAGATTTCATCGGATCTTCACGCTTTGGAAGTGATGTCACAAAAACTGCATTACGAGATTAAAAAGCCATTACATAGCGAACGGCCATGTTTATAATCGCGCCGCCCTCTTATTGTTCGATGGCATAAAAGCTCCTCCGGTTATGAGGAACCGACAGCGCCCGGCGCTCGTCCGTGGATCGTCCCAGCCCGACCCGCCCCCCCGGCTGATACCTCAGGGAAGAAGTATTCATGGCATCCCGTGCCGCTCTTTCGATCGCCCTCGGCGCGATCACCTTGTTGTCTGGCTGCTCTGCGTTTCGCAACTACGACAGCGAATTGGCTCAGACCAATCAGCAACTGGCTTCCGGCAACGTCGACGCGGCGTTGACCCTGCTGGAGAAGAACAACACCAGCCAAGACAAAGACCTGCTGTATTTCTTCGAAAAAGGTGAGCTGTTGCGTGCCAAGGGCGATCTGCCCGGCAGCCAGGCGGCTTGGACCAGCGCTGACCAGCAAGTGGGCCAGTGGGAAGATGCGGTCAAGCTCGACACAGGCAAGTATCTCGCCCAGTTCGGCAGTTTTCTGGTCAACGATAAAGTTCGGCGCTACGAAGGCTATGACTACGAAAAGGTCATGCTCACCACGCAGATGGCCCTGAACCTGCTGGCCGTGAACGACTTCGACGGCGCGCGGATGCAGATCAAGAAAACCCACGAGCGCGAAGCGGTGATTGCCGACCTGCGGGACAAGGAATACCTCAAGCGTGAGGAAGACGCCGAGAAGCAAGGGGTCAAGACCGAGTACAAGGACCTGCAGGGTTACCCGGTGGCCAGCCTCGACGCGCCGGAAGTGGTCAGCCTGAAAAACAGCTATCAGAGTGCGTTCAGCCATTACCTGGCCGGGTTCGTCTATGAAGCCTTGGGCGAAAAAGACCTGGCCGCGCCGGGCTATCGCAAAGCCGCCGAACTGCGTCCGAACACGCCTTTGCTGGAGCAGGCACTGATCAATCTCGACAAGCCTGCCGACAAGAAGGATGAAAGCGACATCCTGATTGTGGTGCAGAGCGGCCTGGCGCCGTCCCGGGACTCGATCCGCATTCCCCTGCCCTTGCCCATCAGCGGCAATGTAGTGATCACGCCACTTTCATTCCCCCTGATCAAGCCTGACACCTCCACTGCTACGTTCGCCCAAATCGGTGTCGACGGTCGTCAATTGGACCTGACCCAGCTCAACAGCACCACAGCCATGTCCCGCCGCGCCCTGCGTGACGACATGCCCGGCATCATCCTGCGCACGACCGTGCGGGCGATCACCCGTGGCGTGGCGCAAAAACAGATCAACGAAACCAACCCCCTGGCCGGCCTCGCGGTGGGCCTGACCTCGGCCGTGCTCGAAGGCGCGGACACCCGGACCTGGCGCACCCTGCCGGACTACACCCAGGTGGTGCGTCTGCGCCTGAAAAAAGGTGAACACCAGGTCACCTTGCCGAGTGCAGTAGGTGGTTCGGTGGTCAAGGTCACCGTCGATCAGCGCTACCAGGTCATCAGCCTGCGGGCGGTGGGCAATCAGGTCTTCGCCGGCGGCCTGGCCGCCCAAGTGATCCCAAGCACCCACCCGACCGCCGTCGCCAGCATCAAGCAACCTTAAGAACGGAGTCTTGTTCAAATGCGTTTAAAACTGATCGCCGTCGGCGCCCTGGTCTTGCTGGCCGGTTGCGCCACCCCACCGCCGCCGGAGCCGGGCAGCGCCGCCAGCAAAGTCGTGGCCATGGGCAAACAGAAAAACATCGTGGTCGGCGCCATGCGCGTGGCGCGGGAAAACGGCTACCTGACCGTCAATGTGCAGTTGAGCAACACCAGCTTCAACAACAAGACGATGTACTACCGCTTTGCCTGGCTGGGACCGGAAGGCTTTCCGGTTGCCGAGGAAGAAACCTGGAAAAGCCTGACGCTGTATGGCGAACAAACCAGTTTCCTGCCGGCCATCGCACCGACACCCAAGGCTGTGGATTTCCGATTGGAAATCAATACACCTTGAGCCACGCACCGCTGGGCCATAGACGCTGATGTAGGAGCTGACGAGTGCAACGAGGCTGCGATCTTGTCCTAGACAATTGAGTCGCAAGCGAAAAATCAAAAGATCGCAGCCTTCGGCAGCTCCTACAGTGCGCAGCCCAAAGGGGATAAATCCCCTCGCCACAAAAACCCTTTATGCAGCAATTTGAGAGTCCCCACATGTTCCTACGCATCTCTTCCCTCGCTCTGGCCGCCCTGCTGGTCAGCGGCTGCGCCAACAACTCTCCAGTCCTGGGCAACAAGAACATCAGCTACGGCGACACCAAGGCCGTGGAAACCGTGACCAACGAATTCGGTTCTACCGACCTGCAAATGATCGCCGAATCCATGACCCGCTCCCTGGCCCAGTCCGGCATTTTGCAGGGCCGCCCGGTGGTTCAGGTCTATGACGTGAAGAACAAGACCAGCGAGTACATCGACACCCGCGAGATCACCACCAGCATCAAGACCCAATTGATGAAGACCGGCGCGGCGCGGTTCGCCAGCGACAACAACGCCATGGACAGCCAGGTCGACCAGCTCAAGCTGCAAAACCAGAGCGGCCTGTACAAGAAAAGCACCGTGGCCAAGACCGGCAACATGATCGCCGCCAAATACCGCCTCGAAGGCTCCATCAGCTCGATCGTCAAGCGCAGCAGCGACTACAAGGACGTCTTCTACAAATTCAGCCTGCAATTGATCGACGTCGAAAGCGGTCTGGCCGAGTGGATGGACGAGAAAGAAATCCGCAAGACCACGGAGCGCTAAGCCATGCGCACATGGATTGGCATCATGGCCCTGGCCTGCGCGTTCAGCGCGCAGGCGGCCCCGAAAGTCGCGGTCACTGACCTCGCGTACCAGCAACGGGTGGAGGAATACATCCACATCGTTTCGGCCCAGAGTAACTTCCAGGCGAATCCTTACAGCGCCAGCGCTTCGTCGAGCTACGACGAGATGGAAGCCACCACCAGCTACATCGAGCAGGGCGAACTGCGCAAGTTCACCGGCGACATCAAGGGCGAAATCCTGCGCAGCGGGATGTTCCAGCTCGTGCAAGGCACACCCCACACCGCTTCGTCCACGGGCGACGTCTATGACGTGATCAAGCGAATCAAGGCCGGGCACTTCAAGGGCGCCGATTACGTGCTGTTCGGCACCGTATCGGACATCGACTTCACCCGCGACATCAATGAACTGGCCAATACCAACAGCTACTCGGCCGTGCTCGCCTTGACCCTGGTGGCGGACTTCAGCCTGATCAACACCAAGACCTACGAAATCACCTCGGCCTTCACCGCCATGGGTGAAGGCCAGGACACCAAGCTGCTGAACCACCGGGACGTACGCATTAACCTCAACCGCCCTAGGGTCGTGCGCGAGGTGTCCAAGGCCCTGGGTGAGGACGTAGCGCGGCAACTGAGCGAACAACTTGGCGGGCCTAACTACGAACAAGCCGGCGAGCCGGCGCCGCGCAACAACCTGCCACGGGATACCGCGCCGGTCATTTTGCGCTAAGCGGTTCAGCGATTATTGTGTGGCGAGGGAATTTCCCCGCCACATCAGAACCGTCTGGTTACACCGAGGCTTTGCGAATCGTCGCCAGCAGCCCTGCCGCACCAATGAACAACCCGGCAAAGGTGCGGTTCATTCGACGTTGCTGTTTCGGAGTGCGCAGCAGGCGCAGGACTTTGGATGCCAGCCCGGTGTACCCGGCCATGACGATGAGGTCGACGCAAACCATCGTCACGCCCAGGATCAGGTATTGCTTGATCAGCGGGGCATGGGGGTCGATGAATTGAGGCAACACCGCAAGCATGAACACCAATGCCTTGGGGTTGCTGATGTTGACCAGAAAACCGCGAAACACCAGCGCCAGAGGCTTGCCGATAGGCCGCACGGCCGCGTCATCACTGAGATCGCCCGGGATGGCTCGCCACTGCTTGACGCCCAGATAAACCAGATAGGCCACACCAAACCATTTGATCGCATAAAACGCGGTCGCCGATGCGGTGAGGATCGCGCCGACACCGGCGGCGACAATCACGATTTGCAACGCCAGGCCCAATTGCAGGCCCAGGGCATTCCAGTAGCCGCGCCAGAAACCGTATTGCAGACCGCTGGACATCGATGCGATGGCACCGGCGCCCGGCGAAAGACTGATCACCCAGCAAGCGGCGAAAAACGCCAGCCATGTTTCCAGCAGCATTGCACACCTCGGCTCAGATTCGTTGAAGTCACTAAGCTAATGCGCCGCCGGACGGTTGACCACAGATATTTAACAATCGAGACCCGCTTACTCGACGAACCCGCCGACCGGAAACGCCTCGTTGCCGCGCCAGCGTCGAACTGAACGCTGGAAGAACAGGCTGTTGGGCACTTGCACCATGGAACTGCCCGTGCCGAGCTCCTCGGGTTCGATCAGGGTGGTGTAAAGCAGGTTGATGGCCACCACCCGCCCCTTGATGCCGGGCTTGTCGGTGGACTCCACCAGCTCAACCACATCGCCCAGACGAAACGGCCCGACGGTGTAGATCAGGATGGCGCACAACAGATTCGACAGCACGCTCCAGATGGCGAAGAACGCCACCGCCGCCACCGCGACGAACCCCGACAGCGCGGTCCACAGCACCGTGGCCGAGACGCCCAGGCGTTCAAGCACCACCAGCACCGCGCTGCCCATGATCAGCCAGCGCAGCACACCCCGCAGGATGATCACCAACTGGGACGGTAATGGGTAGCGCTCGGCAAGACCCGTGAGGGCCCGCGCCACGCAACGCTGTGCGATGTAGCCGGCCAACAGGATCAGCAGTATTTGCACACCGAGCCAGATCGGCTCGACCCACATGACGGGTATAGGCAGGGCCAAGGCTTCCATCAGGACAGTGCCTCCAGCTCCGCTTGCAGGTTTTCCAGCAGTTCCAGGGCTTGCATCCACGCCTCCTCAAGCTCCGCTTCCCGAACCTTCAGCCTGGCCTGTTCGGCCAGCAGATCGCGCAACTCATCCTTGCGCGCCGCTTCGTAGAGACCGCTGTCGCCGAGGCTGGTTTCGATCTTTTGCAGTTTTTCATGCAGCTTGCCCAGTTCGACTTCGAGCTTGTCGGCCTCGCGCTTGTGAGGCGCCAACTGCTGGCGCAATGCGGCGGCGGCCTGGCGCTGGGCCTTCTTGTCGGTCTTGTCCGGGTTAACCGGCGTGGTACTGACCGGTGCGTTGCGCTGACGGTACTCCACCAGCCAACGGGCATAGTCTTCCAGGTCACCGTCGAACTCTTCGACCTTGCCGTCGGCCACCAGGAAAAAATTGTCCGTGGTGCTCTTGAGCAAATGCCGGTCGTGGGACACCACCAGCACCGCGCCGCTGAATTCCTGCAAGGCCATGGTGAGGGCCAGGCGCATTTCCAGATCGAGGTGGTTGGTCGGTTCGTCGAGCAGCAACAGGTTCGGCCGGCCCCAGGCGATCAATGCCAGCGCCAGGCGGGCCTTTTCGCCGCCGGAAAAATTCAGCACCGGCTCGTCGATGCGCGCACCGCGAAAGTCGAAACCACCGAGGAAATCACGCAGGGTCTGCTCGCGCTCGTTCGGTGCCAGACGCTGCAAATGCAGCAGCGGGCTGGCCTTGGCGTCGAGAGAATCGAGCTGATGTTGGGCGAAGTAACCGACCACGGTGTTCTCGCCCCGGGTCAGACGCCCGGCCAGGGGTTCGAGCTCGCCGGAGAGGTTTTTGATCAGGGTCGACTTACCGGCACCGTTCGGGCCCAACAGGCCAATGCGCGCGCCAGGGGTCAACTGCAGCTTGACCTTTTCCAGCACGGTTTTGTCGCCATAACCCAGACGCGCATCCGACAGGTCGATCAGCGGGCTGGAAATCTTGGTCGATTCGCGGAAAACAAAATCAAACGGTGAATCGACGTGGGCCGCAGACAGTTCTTCCATCCGCTCCAGTGCCTTGATCCGGCTCTGGGCCTGACGGGCCTTGGTGGCCTGGGCCTTGAAGCGGGCGATGTAGCTTTCCATGTGCGCACGTTGCGCCTGCTGCTTCTCGTAGGCCTGCTGTTGCTGGGCCAGACGTTCGGCACGGGCCCGCTCGAAGGCGCTGTAGCCGCCACGGTACAAGGTGAGCTTACGCTGGTCGACATGGGCGACATGATCCACCACCGCGTCGAGGAAATCGCGGTCATGGGAAATCAGCAGCAGTGTGCCGGGATAGCTCTTGAGCCAGTCTTCGAGCCAGATGATGGCGTCGAGGTCCAGGTGGTTGGTGGGCTCATCGAGCAGCAGCAGGTCCGAGGGGCACATCAGGGCCTGAGCCAGGTTCAAGCGCATCCGCCAGCCACCAGAGAAGGCCCCGACCTCTCGGTCCATCTGCTCGTTGGTAAACCCAAGGCCTGCCAGCAGTTTGCGTGCGCGGGCATCGGCGGTGTAGCCGTCGGCGCTGTCGAGCTCCGCGTGCAGACGGGCCTGGGCGGCGCCGTCGTGGGCCGCCTCGGCCGCCGCCAGGTCGCGCTGGACCTGACGAAGGCGCAGGTCGCCGTCCAGCACATAGTCCACCGCCAGGCGCTCAAGGGTGTCGACCTCCTGGCGCATGTGGGCGATACGCCAATCGGCGGGCAGCAGGCAATCACCCGAGTCCGGGTGCAGTTCACCTCGAAGCAGGGCGAACAGGCTCGATTTGCCAGCGCCGTTGGCACCGATGAGGCCAGCTTTGTGGCCGGCGTGCAGGGTCAGCTCGGCGTCTTCTAGCAGACGTTGCGGGCCACGCTGTAAAGTCAGGTTCTGAAGTCGAATCATAATGGCGGCGGAGTCTACCAGCTTCGCTCGCAACTGGCGCGAGTAGCACGATGTCCTCTGATCTATGGAGCTTTTCCCTCGACCTCTACGCCAAGCCTGGCGTGGAGCAAGCCTGCCTGGCGCTGCAGAGCGCCGGCACCAATGTCTGCCTGCTGCTTTGCGGGCTATGGCTGGAACAGCGCGGGGTTGCCTGCACTGAACAAAGACTGCAACAACTTCAGCAATGGGTCGGCCCATGGGACACGGACGTCGTACAGCCCTTGCGCACGCTCCGTAGCCAATGGAAAGTCCGCGCCCTCCAAGACACGGCACTCGATAGCCTGCGCGAGCAGGTCAAGCGACTGGAACTGGAAGCCGAGCGAAGATTGCTGGAGCGACTGGAGACTGCGACCAAGGACTGGCCTGGGGAACAACCCAAAGATTCAGCGCAATGGCTGCAAGGATTAGTGGCGGGCTCCGACCAAGGGAACCGCGACGCGCTGCATCAGCTGCGCGTCGCGGCGTCCGGCACTTAGGAAGCGCGGGTTGGGGTGTTGCTGCTCGGTGCCGGGGTGGCGCTCGGGCTCAGCGCCGGGGTCACAGTGCTGGCGGTTGGCGCAGGGGTCGCTGCAGGAGCCGGAGTCGATGTCGCAGGCTTGGCCGCCGGAGCAGTCGAAGGTTTTGCGGCAGCAGGCTTTTTCACGGCGGGTTTCGCAGCAGGTTTCGCAGCGGGCTTGGCCACAGGCTTGGCGGCGGCAGGCTTGGCGGCGGGTTTGGCAGCAGCCGGTTTGGCAGCCGGTTTAGCCGCAGCTTTGGCGGGTGCTTTGACAGCGGCTGGCTTGGCAGCCGGTTTAGCTGCAACTTTAGCGGGCGCTTTGGCAGCGGCGGGCTTGGCAGCCGCCGTTTTTGTAGCAGCTGGCTTGGCAGCCGGTTTAGCCGCGGCGGTTTTTGTCGCTGCGGGTTTGGCGGCGGCGGTTTTAGCGGCTGGTTTGGCGACGCTCTTGGCAACAGGTTTAGCGGCTGGCTTGGCAGCCACTTTGGCCGTCGGCTTGGCGACAGCTTTGACTGCAGTTGTTTTCGCAGCGGGTTTGGCAGCGCTGGCAGCAACCGGTTTTTTCGCAGCCGGTTTAGCAGCTGGTTTGCTCGCTGCTTTGGCCGGCGCTTTTGCGGCCGGTTTGGCAGCTACTTTGGTCGGTGTTTTTGTCGCGGCAGGTTTAGCGGCCGGTTTTCTGGCCGATACAGCGGCAGCGGCAGGCTTGGCAGCACGAAGGCTCAATGCTTTGCCCACGGCTTCTTGCACACGACCGACGCCTTGGGCCAGTTTCAGGCTTTCCTGGGCATCACGCTTGAGTTGCAGAATGTAGGCGCGGGTTTCGGACTGACGATCCTTCAAGGCATCAAGCAGGTCTTCGAGTTCCTTCACAGCCTCTTTGGCCTTGGCTTGTGCCTTGGCCTTGCCAGCGGTGGCTGCGTCTTGCAGTTTGGTGCGCGACTTGTGCAGTTTTTCCTGCGCTTTGCCGCGTTGTTTTTCCAGTTTGGCGAGCAGTTTTTCAGCATCAGCCAGGGCTTGGGAGCAGGCGTTTTCCAGATGCTCGAGCAGACTGCCCGAAAGTTGTTGGAGCAAGTGCAACGGAGTGTTTACTGGCTTCTTGGTGGCCGACATGGTTTACCTCCTGACTGACGTGAGTGCGGCTCATACTAGACCTCTGCTGCAACCGCCGCTAGGGCATGTTGACAGTACACAAGACGTTGCGTTGCAAGGTACGAAAAATCTTCTACCCCACTGCCGGGGCAAACCAGCTTTGCGGATATCGGCACTGGCATAATCCCCTCGATTCGAGGCCGGAGAACACTACATGTCGCGTCACTTGTTTTTATTCCTGTGCATGGTTTGCTCCATGGCTCAGGCCGCAGAAAAAACCAGCGCAAACGACGCTCATGACCTGGCGTACAGCCTGGGGGCAAGCCTGGGTGAACGCCTGCGCCAGGATGTGCCCGACCTGCAGATCCAGGCGTTGGTCGAGGGTCTGCAACAGGCCTATCTGGGCAAACCGCTGGCCCTGAAGGATGAGCGCATCGAACAGCTACTGGCCGACCATCAGGCACGGCTGACGTCGTCACCGGCGACGCCGCAAATCGAAGCGGCACTGAAAACCGAGCAGAAATTTCTTGATGAGGAAAAAGCCCGGCCCGGCGCGCAACAGCTGGCAGATGGCATTCTGCTGACCGAACTCAAACCCGGCCATGGCGCCAAGGCCGGCCCTCACGGCAAGGTCCAGGTGTTGTATGTCGGTCGATTGCCAGACGGCACCGTATTTGATTCCAACGGACAAGCGCAGTGGTTCAGTCTCGACAGCGTGATTGACGGTTGGCGCAGTGCATTGCCACAAATGCCGGTAGGCGCAAAATGGCGATTGGTAATTCCTTCGACCCTGGCCTACGGTGCCGAAGGAGCCGGGGATGTCATCCCCCCATTCACGCCGCTGGTGTTTGAAATCGAGTTACTGGGCGCGACGACCTGAAGCTGACTCCAAAAAAAACGGTGCGCAATGCGCACCGTTTTTTTGATTCTGCAAAAGACCTCAAGCCTGGGCCGGCGCTTCTTCCTTGTGGGAGTTGTGCAGCACTTCGATCAGGCAGTCTTCCAGTTCGAAACGCTCGTGCAGCAAGCCACCCAGTTCCTTGAATTTTTCCGCTACGCATTTGCCTTCATCACACAGATCATTGAAGGCCAGCAGTTTTTCGGTGATGACGTCGATACGCGGGTAGATTTGCTCGGCGAGCTCCAGGCCACGCTTATCGTTGAAGGCCTTGGCCTCGCTCGTCAGTTGTTCGTATATCTCGAAATGACCGGCAGACACGTAGTCGACCAGCACACCGCAGAACTCCTGCAACGGCTTGCGGCTTTCACTCAGCGCTTCAGGCCTGTCGCCGAGAGCATCATAGGCCCGAACCAGTTCGTGACGCTCCTGCAACCAGCGGTCGATCAGCAGATGCACCCCACCCCAGCGTTCCTGAGCATTCTGACAACTTTCGAGCATGGTGATTTCTTCCCTTGTGAGTCATGCCCCTCGCAGCCTGCGCACCGCCTGAAATGATCAGGGACAAGGCCAGACACAACATGATCGAGCGGCATAAATCCGATAACACGTGCGGGCCAGATTATGCCCGCACGACAACCGCTTCAAGGTACGCAGGAGATAAAGTTCATACAAGTGTTTAATCCATGACCCGGACCAGTTGCGACGTTGTGCCGCTGAGCGGTCGTATCAGGGCGTTCCAGACAAGGCGCAGCAGCAGATAGGACATCACAAAAGACACGGCGAGAAAAAACAACAGGCTCCATTCGGGAAGACTCAGATCGAACAGGGTCCATGTGATGCTCGCGCAGTCGATCGCACCCTCGAGTACACGATGTACAGCGCCCCACCACGAACTCACTGCCTTGAGGTGATCGATACAATCGGGCAACTGCTCCAGCGAATCGCCTTGCACCAGAACCTGACGCCACGCCAACGTCAATCCGCTCGACGCGAAAACCAGCCCCATCGCCCCGTAGAAGATGCTGCCCTTCTGAGCGGGGCCATGCAGGCATGCGGCGAGACAGTTCATCAAAAACAGCATCAGGCACAACCGTTGCAAAACACACAGGCTGCAAGGCGTCAGACCTACCGCATATTCAAGGTAACTGGCGATACCAAAAACCAGAGCGGCGGCGATGAAAGCCATGAAAAACAAGAAGCGTGAGCAAGCCAAAGACATGGCAGTTCCGTAACAGAAGAGACAGGCTGTTACGGTAGAGGAAAGCCCGCCGGCCTTTCAAGGCGGGGCCGTGCAGACACTTCACCAGGGGTGTAGGGAATTCCCGACAAGCAAGAGAAGATTAAGCGCAGTTTGCTGTAGGACTTTACCGAAGGCATTGCTAACGCCTTTAGGGGCGTCAATAAACACGTGGGGGGGGGGGGGGGG
>NZ_JABWQV010000170.1 GCF_014268615.1 Pseudomonas tehranensis
TGTGGGAGCGAGCCTGCTCGCGATAGCTGACGGTCAGGTGAAACAACCTATGAGCGACACTCCACCAACCCAAGCACCTGTCCACCCTCGCGCTGATTCTCCTCACTCAGCCACCGCTCGAATCCCACCCGGATTGCCGGCCATTCCGAGTCCAGCATCGAGTACCACGCAGTGTCGCGGTTCTGTCCCTTGACCACCATGTGCTGGCGGAACACACCTTCAAAGGTGAAGCCCAGCCGCTCGGCGGCGTATTTGGAGCGGGCGTTGGCGTTGTTGCATTTCCATTCGAGACGCCGATAACCCAGGGCGAAAGATTCCCTGGCCAGCAGATAAACCGCCTCGGTGCTTTTCGGCGAGCGCTGCATCGGCGCACCGAAGGTCACATGGCCAATTTCGATGCGGCCTTGTGCTGGCACGATCGACATCAAGCTGAGAATTCCCTGCACCTCGCCGCTGGCGCGGTCGATCACGCTGAAGAAATAGGGATCGGTATTGGCTGCGTGATTGGCCAGCCACGCATCGAAAGCGTCGCGATCCTTGAACGGGCCGTAGGGCAAATAATCCCAGAGCTTGGGATCCGCTCCGGGCCCTTCGAGGGCTTGCCACAGACCATCGGCATGACGCGCCGGATCGAGTTTCTCCAGGCGGATGAAACGTCCTTCGATCAACTGCGCAGACGGCGCCGGGACGCCTTTCCAGTCGGCGGGTGAAATCGGCATGCTGTGCTCCTTATAGGGCTTTGCGAAATTGAATGAAGCCTGGGCGTTCGGCGATGCGCTCGTAGAGTTGGATCGCGGTTGCGTTGGTTTCGTGGGTCAGCCAATGCACCTTGCAGCAACCATCGGCCTTGGCGGTGGTGTAGACGAATTCGATGAGCTGGCGCCCGACGCCGGTGCCGCGGCTGTGCTCCGTCACCAGCAGGTCTTGCAGGTAGCAGGAGTTTTCGATGCTCCAGTTCGAACGGTGATAGATGAAATGCACCAGCCCTACTGCGGTGTCGCCGTCCCAGGCGAGGGCGCCGTGGGTCGGCTCTTGATCATCGAGCAGGCGTTGCCAGGTGCTTTGGCTCACGGTCTGCGGCAGTTCGGTGTTGTAGAAGCGCAGGTAGGCCTGCCACAGCGGCAGCCAGGCGGCGTGATCGTCAGCGGTGACGAGGCGGATCTGGGGTTGGCTCATGTTCACTCCTTGGACAATGGATCAGGCATCAGGCGCGCGAGCATCTGGTCCTGGGGGGCGGGGCTGGCGGCGAGACCATTGCGCACCCCACTGACGTCCGCCGGGCTGCGGTTCTGGCTGAGCTTGCGCTTGCCTTCCAGGCGCTGGATAGGCAGGGCGAAGCCGACGATGGCCCTGAGCATGCTGTCGATGTACTCGGCTGGCGCGTCGTCGATTGTCCACGGCTGGGCGCGGCCGCTTTCGTGGCGGTCGGTGAGGGCGCCGACCAGGTTGCGCAAACGATGGGGGTCGCTGAACACCTCGGCCGTGCCATAGGCATGCACGGCCAGGTAGTTCCAGGTCGGCACGACTTTGCCGTGTTCGGCCTTGCTGGGGTAGAAACCGGGGCTGACGTAGGCATCGGCCCCGGCGAAGACCACCAAGGCTTCGGCGCCGGCTTCCAGGTCGCGCCATTGCGGATTGGCCCGGGCCATGTGCCCGTAAAGGCTGCCATTGGGGCCCTGTTGCGTGTCCAGCAACAGCGGCAAGTGACTGGCCTGCAAGCCGTGTTCACCGTGCGTGATCAATACGGCCAGACGGCAATTATTCATCATGCCGTGCAGCTGGGGCAGGTCTTCGACGGCAAAGGCTTTGGGGTTGTACATGATGATTTTCCTTGGCGAATGCGAGCATCCTAGGCAGGCTATTGGTCTGTTGTAAGAGCCACTTATGGTCAATTGGATAGGTCCATTACGAGGACTGTCATGAACAACCCTGTGCCGCCCCTGTCTTTCAATCCCGCCGGTATCGAGCTGGACCGCCGCCAGGGGCTGAGTCGCCAGCTCTATCAGGCTTTGCGTTCACGAGTGCTGGACGGCCGCCTGGCCAGCGGCACGCGGCTGCCGGCCAGCCGGGACCTGGCAGCGGCTTTGTCGATTTCACGCAACAGTGTGGTGCGAGCCTATGACCAGCTCTATGCCGAGGGTTTCATCGAAGGGCGGGTCGGTGACGGTACTTATGTGGCAAGACTGTCGTCGACGGCCCTGCCTTTGAAAAACATATCCACAAAAGTATCCACAGGGTTTTCAACAGGCTTATCCACTGGTTTATCCACAGATTGGCTCGATTTGCCTGTGGGTCCATCCAGTAAAGTTATCCACAGTGGGGCATTGAAACGGGTCGAAAAGAACCATTTACCTCAACCACCCCTCGGCCCGCCAAGGGCCTTTCGGGTCGGTGTTCCGGCGTTCGACCTGTTTCCTTTCGAGGTGTGGGCCAAGCTGAATGCGGCTTTCTGGCGCAAGCCGGATCTGCAACAGCTGTGTTATGGCGACGCGCAAGGTGACGCACGCCTGCGCGGCCTGATCGCCGCTTACCTGCGCAGCTCCCGCGGCCTGCACTGCACGGCTGAGCAAATTGTGATCACCAGCGGTGCACAGCAGGGCATTAGCCTTTGTGCACAGCTGCTGGTGGATCCGGGTGATGTCGTGGCGGTGGAGAATCCTGGCTACCGCGCCGCTGGGCATGCGTTTGCCGTGGCCGGTGCCGAGGTGAAAGGCGTGCCGGTCGACAGCGATGGCCTCGATTGCACGGCGCTCGGTGCGTTGAGCCACTGCCGGCTGGCCTACGTCACGCCGTCCCATCAATACCCGACCGGAGTGGTCATGAGCCTCGCGCGCCGGTTGGAGCTGCTGGCCTGGGCCGAGCGCAATAACGGTTGGATCGTCGAGGATGACTACGACGGCGAGTATCGCTACAGCGGTGCACCGCTGGCGCCTCTGGCTGCACTGGATCGCCAAGGGCGAGTCCTTTATGTGGGGACGTTCGGCAAAGTCGCGTTTCCGGCCTTGCGCCTGGGTTATCTGGTGTTGCCATCTGGCCTGGTAGACGCCTTCGCCCAACGTCGCGCGGTGGATGTACGTCACTCTGAAGTCAGCACCCAGGCGGTCATGGCCGAGTTCATGGCCGCCGGGCATTTTCAGCGGCACATCAGGCGCATGCGTCGGGCCGCACTGGCCCGACGCGACGCGCTGCTGGCCGGTTGGCCGAAGTCGTTGAACGGCGTCGGCGCCATGCCCACGGTCGTCGCCGGATTGCACGTCACGGTGCCGGTGGACAACATCGAGCGCGAGCGCGAGCTGATCGCCCGGGCCACCGAAGCCGGCGTCGAGGTCAATGGCTTGAGCAGTTACTGGTTGCCTGCCACTACCCCGACGCAGGTACGGGCGGGGCTGGTGCTGGGGTTCGCGGCGGTCCCGCCAGCGACGATCGATGCCGCGCTGGCGCGTCTGGCGAAGGCCTGGCCGACATGAGTGCCGGGCGTCGATAGACGCCTGGCTTGGTCCGTCACGACAGTCGTTTTGGAAAGAACACCTCCCTGGCCTGGTCCACGGCGATTTCGCTGCGGTAAAGATCGATCAGTTGCCGCTGGGTCAATTCCTTGGTCGAGTCGGCGGCCCGGCCCAGGCTGACTTGTTCCGGTGTTTTCAAACGCGCCGAAAGATAAGCATGGGCAGGCGCCCAGTCAGTGGAATAACGGAAGTCGGCGAACCACAGCGTTTTGTTCTCTTTCAGGTCCTTGATCTCGTACCGGTCCAGATAGCCATAAACAGGACCTCTGAGGCGTTGCCGGTTCTTTTGCCGAGTGATGGAAATCTGGTTCCGGCTTTTAAGCCATATCAAGCCACTCATGGTCGGTGGCCGTTGTTTGATGACCTTGAGGATGCCTTCGAACCCTTCCTCATAAAGGGTCTTGGACGCCTGCTTGAGTGTTTTGCGGGTGGACTCGGCCAACTGTCGGTCCTGGGCCGACACACCCACCGTTTCGTTAGAGGCGTTGTCCAGCGCCTTGGTGATCGCCACGGCGACTTTCTCCATGCGGCCAGCGTGTGCATTCAGAATCATCCCGATGCCGGTGGGTGATCGACTGGGTTTGTTGGCGTATTCCTGGATTTGCGTCTTGAACGCTGCCAGCCCGTCAATCAGGGCCTTACCCTTGGTGATGCTGGTTGCCAACGCAGGAACGGGCGCCGGCGCTTCGGCGATGACGTGAGGCACCCACTCACCGGTTTCCTTGCGATGAAACGTGGCAATGATTTTTTCTGAAAGCGGGTTTTTCACATCGACCCAGCCCGTCTCTTCCTTGGTTTTCGAGAGCCGGGGTTCGCCACTGACCAGACCCCAGAAACGCGCCCTGATGAACTTTTTCCGAGGCCGGGGGCGCTGCTCGTACGGGTTGCCGAGGCTGCGCCGGTTGCTTCGCTCATCGAGGGCCCAGGCCAGGTGACGGACTGCGCGTTTCTTGATCTGGCCAATCTGCTTTATCAGTCGATTGAGTTCTGCCGGGCGCACACTGGCCTTATATTCATCGCCCAGGTATTCGAGATGTTCTTCGATGGCGGTGAACTGTTCCGTCAGGCTGCCGAATGCATCGATCTGTTCGTCCAGCCTGATCACACTTCGCTCCTCGATGGCGTCGTGCAGGCTTTGGAACGCAACCGTGATGTTATCGACCACTTGGTTGAGATCTGCCCACCCCTCAGGCACGGTGTGGATGCTGTCGAGCGACAGGCAGAGGTGGCGATACATGTCCAACTGGATCAGGCGGATCGCATCGCTTTTGTAGGCCGGCATTTTCCCGCGGTGCTGGCGCAGGAATTCAAAGCCTTCGCGCCCCTGCTTCTTGAGTCGGTAGAAGCGGGTTTCCATGTAATCCAGGCGCTCGATCATGTCGTCACCGACCCGGATCATGGCATCGGCAGCATCGACGTGTTGCTGCTCGACTTCCTCGATCGTCGAAGTGGCCATGTCCAGGGCTTCTCTCAGGGCGGGGGTGAAGCGAGCCTTCAGCGCGTCTATTTCCTCGAACGTAAAATTGATCTGCGCGTTCAAGTAGCCGAGTCGGACTTGAGGCGCGTCGGGCCTTGATTGAAAGACCGGCCATTCGGTCAGGATCTTCAACGCTTCTTCGTAGCTTTCCCGTTGGGTCTTCAACGTACTCAAATAGATGATGCGTTTGAGCTCCTTGGCAGAGCCGGACGCCTTACCCAGCTCCTTGGCATCCATAGTCAGCAACTTCTGGCCTTCGATTTTCTTTTCTTCGAAGCGAGTCAACTGCGCCAGCAGCTGAATGCCACGGCGCCTGGCATTGGCGATGACCTCCTGCCGGGCACCTTTCGATCCGCTACCGCGCAGACGCAGGCGCGTGTCGACATGCCATTCGCCGTGGGCATGGCGCATCAGTGCCGGCCCTGGGTGGGAGGGGTCTTTTTCGTCGACGATGGACACATGGTCCCCTTCCACCTTTACCTTGAACCACTTGTCGGCCATTTTGGCGAACCAGTCATCGCCCTGTTGGTAGAGGCCCTTGAGCGGGCCTTCGCTCTTGAGCTGTTCGGCGTGCTCGGGCTTGTTGACGCTCAAGGGCCTGAGCAGCTTGGCATGCTCGCCGGACTTGCCCGCCAAGGCGCCACTGGAATGAATGGTGTCGTAGTGCTCGGCGGGCAGTCTGGTGTCCTTGGGCGGTATGAATTGCTCGATGATGGGCGCAGGCTTGGTCAGTTTTTCCAGCTCGGGCATGACCTGGGGGGCTTCTGTCAGGCGGCTATCAGTATTCTCCCGGGCGCGCTCGATGGCGTGTGCGGTAATCGCCATGGCCATGTTCAGCAACAGGTCGACAAACGCTTCCCACGTGGCCTGGCTGTCGGTTTCTTCGTCGCCTTGTGTCATCGTTTCAACGTCGTCGAGGATTTGCCAAAGCCAGATGGCGGTGCCTACCGCAGCCCCGAGGTAGGGCAGCGCCAGGTTGAAAATCAACCAACTGGCCTGTTTGAAGGTTTCCCAGCGGTTCTCGCTATTGGACACAGACTGACGGTCAGCGAGGGCGGTCAGGGCCTCGGCATTGGACCTGAACAACCGCGGCAGAAAATCCGCCCCCAGAGTCTGGTTGCTCAAGCTGACGGGGGCGCTGTTGGTCCACGAAGAGAAGGGGTCGGTGGCGAATTCGACGATCATCCAGGGCGAGGGGATCGGCCCGGAAAAGAGGTATCGGCTGTAGTTCTCGCGTACTCCGTCGGGCAGCCAGGCCAGCACCGATTGACGCAAGGAGGGAGTCTGCCGGATAGCGTAGATCAGATTGCTCGGCGTCGGATACTGGCACAGCTGCGGTTCCAGCAGCGGGCGATAGAGCACGCAGGGGCCTGCATCGAAATCCTGCGGACCGATCACGAACATGTTGGTCACGACGTCTCCCGCAGTGCCCTGGGACTGGCCGGAGACGAAAGCCAGCTCGCGCATGACGATTGTCTGCCCGTCGACCTTGCGCTCGGCTTCGTCGGTCTCCATCACGGCGGCGATGTAACGGTAGCCGCGCTCGTCGATGTTGCAATCGCCGCGAATCTTGCTCTCCAGCGCCAGCATGGGTAACTGGATGCGTAGCTGAGCAGTGTAGAGATTTTCCCGGCGGGTCGATTCGACGGTATCGCCCAGTAGCTTGCTCTTGACCAGTTCGGGATAAACGCGACCGACGTCGACCTTGGTCACCAGATTTTCGACGTAATCGACCGTCATCCATCCGGGCAGCTTGTCGCCGTCGAGAGATCTGACCACTTTGTCGCCAAGGGGCAGCGCAATCAGGTTCTGTAGCGCCAGGTCGACGAGGTTGAGCCGCGTGATCTCGATTTTGCCGGGAACAACGAAGGTGCCCCAGACGACGGGGCTGCGGATTTGCAGTTCGATCCGTTGCGGGTCGAGCGTCGCGGCGTCGGCATGCTCCGATTGCATCTGTTGTTTCAACGCGTTCAGCGCATAGTGTTTGATGGGGGGAATATCGTCCAGGTAGGTCTTGCCGGCATGGGAGCTGCTCAGCGCGGACAGGTTCTTCATGTGTTGGGCGAACAGGATCTGGTCGGACGTCGATGCTTGCTGGAGCCAGTCAGGCATCTGCTTCTCGTACCAGGCCGCATCAGGACCGGTGTCGGTCTGTGTTCCACTGAGCGCGGGCTGCTCGCTGTCGTCGGCCATGAACCCTTTCAGGATCTCGGGAGAGCCCAGGATCTGTACCTGGGTGGCAATCAAGCCGCAGGCCTTGTGATCGAAAATGTTGCCTTCGGGCTCAAAGAAGCGCCACTGGATCTTCTTGCCCTCCACGTTGCCCAGATGATCAGGCAAGGTCTGCTCCAATGCTTGCAGTGAGTCGAACTTCTCGTAGCTGCGACGCAGCGAGTAGGCGAGGATGGTCTGTTTTTTGTCGACGGTTCCGATCAGCACCACCAGGGAGTTGTCGATCATGCGTGTCAACTTGTCGCCATCCACCTCATCGATGTCGATCAGGTACGCATGGGTGCCATAAGGGTCGTTGGCCTTGCGGTCCTGCAGGTCGGGGTACAGGAACAGTTGCCTGGCCATGGCACAGTCGGAGTCCGTCCAGCCCTTGACCTGCTTAACGTCCCAGAGTCTGTGCAGCAGGCTGGAGAGCTCATGCCAGCGCGGCGGCGCGGTGCCGATCGTGGCGTTCCAGTACACCAGTTGCTGTTCCTGGCAGGCGGACACCATGACGGGCGCGAGTTCATTGATCAGGCTGCCGATCTGAGCGATGCGCACCGGCAGGTGCACCTCGGGGGTCGTCAGTGGCAGGTGGGTCAGAAAGTGAAAGCCCTCTATCAGCAGCGTCGCATAGTCCTCATTCATCCGTGCCGCCAGCATGTTGCTGAGTGTCTGGTAACGCGTGGGCCGCTCAACGATCTGGCCGTCGACGATTTCCCAGTCCGGCTCACCGACCACAGTATTGTTCGGGTCCAGATGCAAATGGGGATAGAGCTTCTTGAGCGCGTTGTGCAGAAGGGCGGCGGCTACCTCCGGCGAGGTCGGGCCGGCGAGCAACTGGTTGAGCACCGCGTCGCCAACGCTGGCGTCGGGTGCGGCGGGTTTAGGGGTTAAGGGTTGGGTCATCTGAGTCTCCCTGTCTCGCGATACATGGCATGCCCAAAGCCGAACGCTTCGGGAACGCCATGCTAGGGCGCGGCAGAACAGAGACGGTGGTAACTATGTATAGGGCGCAGTGTCAGCCCGGGTGAGAGGCCACCTTATCCCCGGGCCAGACAAACTCCTTGCTACAGGCTGAGCTACTGGCCGGACTTGATCCGGGTCCAGGCCCGTGTCCGCGCCCGCTCGGCGTCCCTGGGCAAAGGTTGCAAAGTGTAAAGCGTGGTCATGGCCGCTTCGGTCGGGTACAGGTTGGGGTTGTTGCGAATCGCCGGGTCGACCATTTCCGTGGCGTCCTTGTTCGGGTTCGGATAGCCGACGAAATCGCTCACCGGTGCGATCACCTTCGGTTGCAGCAGGTAATTGATAAAGGCGTAAGCGTCGTCCGGGTTGGCTGCCCCTTTGGGGATGGCGAGCATGTCAAACCAGATCGGCGCGCCTTCCTTGGGCAGGCGCATGTCCACTGTCACGCCGTTCTTGGCCTCCTTGGCGCGGTTGGCCGCCTGGGAAAAGCTGCCGGAGTAGCCGACCGCCACGCAGATATCGCCGTTGGCGATGTCGGCCATGTACTTGGACGAGTGGAAATAAGTGATGTGCGGGCGGATCTTCATCATCAGCGCTTCAGCCTTGGCATAGTCCGCCGGCTTCTTGCTGTTGGGGTCCAGGCCCAGGTGCTGCAGGGCCAGAGGCAGGATTTCCGAAGGTGAGTCGAGCAGCGCCACGCCGCACTGCTTGAGCTTGCTGATGTTCTCTTCCTTGAAGATCAGGTCCCAGCTATCCACCGGAGCGTTGTCACCGAGGGCGGCTTTGATTTTGTCCGGGTTGAAGCCGATCAGGATGGTGCCGTACATGTAGGGCACGGCGAATTTGTTGCCTGGGTCGTTGGCTTCGATCAGCTTCATCAGCTTGGGATCGAGGTGGTTCCAGTTTGGTAGTTTGCTGCGGTCCAGGGGCTGGAACACGCCGGCTTCGATCTGCTTGGCCAGGAACACGTTGGACGGCACCACCACGTCGTAGCCGGAATTGCCGGTCAGCAGCTTGGCTTCCAGCGCTTCATTGGTGTCGAAGATGTCGTAGACCAGTTTGACCTGGCTGTTTTGCGCCTTGAAGTCGTCCAGGGCCTTGGGCGTGATGTAGTCGAACCAATTGTAGACACGCAGGGTCCGCTCCTCGGCCTGGACGGCACCGCAAAGCAGCATGGCGCACAGGGCTGGCGCCATCGAACGCTTGAGTCTGATCATGCTTGTGTTCCTCATGGGGCGCTTTGGAAACCTTCGAGAACGTTGACGGCATTGATGCCGATTTCGGCCACCGCGTAGCCGCCTTCCATCACAAATAGCGTCGGCTTGCCGAGCGCGGCGATGCGTTTGCCCATCGCCAGGTAATCCGGGCTGTCGAGCTTGAACTGCGAAATCGGATCGTCCTTGAAGGTGTCTACGCCCAGGGACACGACGATGACATCGGCGTCGTAACCCCGGATTTGCCCGCAGGCCTGCTCCAGTGCCGCGCTCCAGGTGTCCCAGCCTGAGCCGGCTGGCAAAGGGTAGTTGAAATTGAAGCCCTCGCCATCGCCCTCGCCATGCTCGTCGGCATAGCCCAGGAAGAATGGAAACTCCGCCTCTGGGTGACCATGGATCGAGGTGAACAGCACGTCGCTGCGCTCATAGAAAATCGATTGGGTGCCGTTGCCGTGGTGGTAATCCACATCCAGGATCGCGACCTTCTGATGGCCCTGGTCGAGAAAGGCCTGGGCGGCGATGGCAGCGTTGTTCAGGTAGCAATAGCCGCCCATCAAATCACTGGCAGCGTGGTGCCCTGGTGGGCGACACAGCGCAAAGGCACTGCGGGCGCCGCGCTGGATTTCGGCCTGGGCGGTGAGAGCGACCTGCGCTGCGCTGTAGGCCGCTTGCCAAGTGCCGGCGGTGATCGGCGCGCCGCCGTCGAAGCTGTAATAACCGAGTTGGCCGTGCAAGCTGGTCGGGATGATCGTGCGCAGGGTCCGTGCCGGCCAGGTGTAAGGCAACAAATCGCCGTCGCGGTTGTACTTGGCCCAGCGGTCCCAGGAACCTTTGAAAAATTCCAGGTACGCCGCACTGTGGATGCGCTGGATCGGCCCCAAACCAAAATCCTGCGGCGCCTCCACCGGCCCCAGTGCGCGCGCCTTGACCCGCTCCAGCACATGATCGGCCCGGGAGGGCATTTCGAAGCAGGGCATCAATTGCCCGTCCATCAACTCGCAGCGTCCGTGGTGCAGGTGGTGATCGTCTGAGTAGATCGTCAGCATTGTTGTTCTCCGCAGGGCTGATTCGGTTGCTCACAGTCTTGCGGCGCGCGGCGTTTCGGAGAACGGCAGGAGAGGCCAAAAGGGGATCGAAATGGCCAAAAGGTTTGACCGTAAATCGCCCCTTGGTGGCGCGGAGCCGCGCGGGTTTGGGGCATAGACGATGCTTGTATGGCTGCCGGCAACCTGTGGCGAGGGAGCTTGCTCCCGCTCGGCGGCGCAGCCGTCGCAAACCGGTCGATGCGGTGTGCCTGGAAAAATGCATCGGCCTTTTTGGGGTGGCTTCGCCACCCAGCGGGAGCAAGCTCCCTCGCC
>NZ_JABWQV010000171.1 GCF_014268615.1 Pseudomonas tehranensis
AAGATCGCAGCCTTCGGCAGCTCCTACAGGAATAGGCGTAGGAGCTGCCGAAGGCTGCGATCTCTTGAAGCTTGAAGCTTGAAGCTGCTTCTCTACACCACCTCCAGCCGAATCTTGTGCTGGGTCAGCAATTGCGCCAGGGCCGGCACGGGGGGCTGATCGGTCACCAGGCAGTCGATCAGGCTGATCGGCCCCAGTCTGACCATGGCGTTGCGTCCGAATTTGCTGGAGTCTGCGGCGAGCAGCACTTGCCGGGCGTTGGCGATGATCGCCTGGGAGACGCGCACTTCCTGGTAATCGAAATCCAACAGGCTGCCGTCCTCATCGATCCCGCTGATGCCCACCAGGGCGAAGTCGACCTTGAACTGATTGATGAAGTCGACGCTGGCCTGGCCTACCACGCCTCCGTCGCGTCTCACATTTCCACCGGCAATCAGAACTTCGAAGTCGTCCTTGGCGCTGAGGATCGAGGCCACATGCAAGTTGTTGGTGATGATCTTCAGATGGTTGTGGTTGAGCAGCGCCCGGGCGATGGACTCGGTGGTGGTGCCGATGTTGATGAACAGCGAGGCGTGATCAGGGATCTGGGCGGCAATGGCTTCGGCGATGCGTTGTTTCTCGTCGCGCATCTGATCGGCGCGCATGGCGTAGGCGGTGTTTTCAACGCTCGAATCATAGGCCGCGCCGCCGTGGTAACGACGCAGCAGGTTCAACTCCGCCAATTGATTGATGTCGCGACGGATGGTTTGCGGGGTGACGACGAAGAGCTGCGCCATTTCCTCGATGCTGACGTAGCCGCGTTCGCGGACCAGTTCGAGGATTTGCTGCTGACGGGGAGGCAGATTCATGGGGCTTCCTTTGGGCTGCCATACAAAATTTGCCCATGATGCCGCAGGAATCCCCTCCCGACCAGTTTCACACCCTCGTCGTACTCAGCTTCAGCTTATTCAGCGTCTTCGTGAGGTTCCCAATCGCGGGTGCGGCTGACCGCTTTCTGCCAGCCAGCGTAGAGTTTTTCCTTGGCCTGCTCGTCCAGTTGCGGTTCGAATTCGCGCTCGATCACCGCCTTGCCGCGCAGTTCATCCAGGCTGCCCCAGAAACCACACGCCAGGCCGGCCAGATACGCGGCGCCCAACGCTGTAGTTTCCCGCATTTTCGGGCGCTCGACCCGGGTGCCGAGAATGTCCGCCTGGAACTGCATCAGGAAGTTGTTCGCTACCGCGCCGCCGTCCACGCGCAGGGCCTTGAGGCGTTCGCCCGAATCTTGCTGCATGGCGTCGAGTACGTCGCGGGTCTGGTAGGCAATCGACTCCAGCGCTGCACGAATGATGTGGTCGACCCGCACGCCGCGGGTCAGGCCGAACAGCGCGCCACGGGCATAGGGGTCCCAGTAGGGGGCGCCCAGGCCGGTGAAGGCCGGCACCAGGTACACGCCGTTGCTGTCCTTGACCTTGTTGGCGAAGTATTCGGTGTCGAGGGCGTCGTTGATGATTTTCAACTCGTCGCGCAGCCACTGCACGGTGGAGCCACCGTTGAATACTGCGCCTTCCAGGGCGTAGGCCACTTCGCCGCGGGGGCCGCAGGCGATGGTGGTGAGCATGCCATGATTGGATTTGACGGCTTTGTCGCCGGTGTTCATCAACAGGAAGCAGCCGGTGCCATAGGTGTTTTTCGCCTGGCCTGGCTCCACGCACATCTGGCCGAAAAGGGCGGCCTGCTGGTCGCCGGCGATGCCACCGATGGCGATGCCGCTCTTGGTGCGGCCATAGACTTCCGAGGACGACTTCACTTGCGGCAACATTTCGCGAGGGATGTCGAGAATCTCGAGCATCTTCGCGTCCCACTCCAGCGAGTGAATATTGAACAGCATGGTGCGCGAGGCGTTGGTGTAGTCGGTGACGTGGACCTTGCCGCCGGTAAATTTCCAGATCAGCCAGCTGTCCACGGTGCCAAACAGCAGTTCGCCGTTACGCGCGCGTTCGCGGCTGCCTTCGACGTTGTCCAGGATCCACTTGAGCTTGGTGCCGGAGAAATACGGATCGGTGACCAGGCCGGTGGTTTCGCTGATGTACGGTTCGTGGCCGTCACGCTTGAGTTGCTGGCAGATCTCGGTGCTGCGCCGGCACTGCCAGACAATGGCGTTATAGATCGGCCGGCCGGTGGTCTTGTCCCAGACCACGGTGGTTTCGCGCTGGTTGGTGATGCCGATCGCGGCGACCTGGTCATGATGCAGGCCAGCCTGGGCCAGGGCTTCCACCATCACCGCGCTCTGGGTCGCGAAGATTTCCATCGGGTCGTGTTCGACCCAGCCGGCCTGGGGGTAATGCTGGGCGAATTCGCGCTGGGCGGTGCAGACCACATTGGCGTCGCGGTCGAAAATGATCGCCCGTGAGCTGGTCGTACCCTGGTCGAGGGCAATGATGTAGTTCTTGTTCTGAATGTCGGTCATGTCGATTGCCTTGGGACGTGAATAAGGGGTGAGGCTTGGCGCACGCTTGAGCGGGCAGAAGTGTGCGCCGATTGTTTCAGGATGTTCTGGGCTTGCCGTCAATGGCCGGTTCTGCATCCTTTGTAACAACCGTGGCGCTGGGCAGATGGCGGGCAATCAACCCGCGATAGGCTGCAGCGCCCAGGCATGCACCCACGATCGGTGCAAAAATCGGAACCAGGAAGTACGGGATGTCGCGTCCACCCGTGAGGGAAATTTCACCCCACCCGGTGAAGAAAGTCATCAGTTTAGGGCCGAAGTCCCGCGCCGGGTTCATCGCGAAGCCCGTCAGTGGCCCCATCGAGCTGCCAATCACCGCGATCAGCAGGCCGATCAGCAGTGGCGCCAGCGGGCCGCGGGGCAGGCCATTGTTGTCATCGGTCAGGGACATGATCACGCCCATCAGAATGGCGGTGATGATCACCTCCACCAGAAAGGCCTGGCCGGTGGACAGCGCGGGATGTGGGTAAGTGGAAAATACCGAGGCCAGTTCAAGGCTGGCTTCTGAGCCACGAATCATCTGCCGGGACTGTTCGAAATCGAAGAATAGATTGCTGTACAGCGTGTAGACCAGCAGCGCGCCACAAAAGGCGCCGGCCACCTGGCAAATAATGTAGAAGGGCAACTTACGCTTTTCAAAGTCGGTGAAAATACACAGGGCGATGCTGACGGCGGGGTTCAGGTGTGCGCCGGAAACGCCGGCGCTGAGGTAGATCGCCATGCTGACACCGACACCCCAGATGATACTGATTTCCCAAAGGCCGAAACTCGCACCCGCGACCTTGAGCGCTGCAACGCAGCCGGTGCCGAAAAAAATCAGTAGGGCAGTCCCCAGGAATTCGGCCAGGCATTGGCTGGAAAGGGGTGGCTGTTGTAAAGCAATTGTCATTCAAACCTCGGTTTTTGTTGTTGTCTGGCGCGTCCGGTAAAGCCCGATCGCGCATTCAGCGCCGAGGCAGGATCCTCATCCTGAACTCGGGGTGTTGGTTGAGACCTGCGTTTATGTTTTCAGTTTCGAAAAAATATAGACAAGAAACGCTGGTGTCAAAGGTCGAAAGTGAACCGTCGGTCATATTTAAACTATTCGTGGCGTGAATGACTGTTTCGCCACCATGGTTTTGCCGGGTAAGCCGCTGCGCCCCAGCGCCTTTTGGTCAGCGATGCCTTAGAATTCGGGCACTCTCTACGTCGATTCGCCTCAGGAGCGGTCATGACCCCTGCATTGGATTTGCTGAAAAAGGTGCGCGCCGAACATCGCATTCATAGTTATGAACACGATCCCAAGGCAGCCTCCTATGGTTTGGAAGCGGCAGAAAAGCTTGGACTGGATCCGGCGCAGGTCTTCAAGACGTTGTTGGCGGCCAGCGAAAAAAACGAGTTGTTGGTGGCGGTGGTGCCCGTAGTCGGCAGCCTGGATTTGAAAGCCCTGGCCCATGCCGCCGGCGTAAAGAAAGTCGAGATGGCCGACCCCGCGGCCGCCCAGCGTTCGACCGGTTATCTGCTCGGTGGTATCAGTCCGTTGGGGCAGAAAAAACGTCTTCGCACTTTTATCGACAGTTCTGCCCAGCCGTTTGCCAGCATCTTTGTCAGTGCCGGAAGGCGCGGGCTGGAGGTAGAGCTGGCGCCTGCGGTACTGGCCGAGCATACCGGGGCGGCGTTTGCGGATATCGGGCGGGCTTGAGTCTGGCGCAGGGCGTGAGCAAGTATCGTCGCCATAATGGCGTCGGGATTAGGCTTGGGTGGCTGCCGGGGCCTTCGTCCTGGGCTGTAGGGTGAAAATTCGTCGGATCTGTCACTGGAAAAGCAATCGCTCGCGGCCCATCCTCACGCATCAATAATAAGGAGAAGTGCCATGCAGCTTGCGTTTCATCAAGTCGATGCGTTCAGTGATCGGCCGTTTGGCGGCAATCCGGCGATGGTCTATCGGCTCGACGCCTGGCTAGCCGATGACTTGATGCAAAGGATCGCCGCCGAACATAACCTGGCTGAAACGGCTTTTCTGGTGCGTGAAGGCCAGCATTGGCATATCCGATGGTTCACGCCCACCACTGAGGTGCCGTTGTGCGGGCATGCCACCTTGGCCAGCGCCCACGTGCTGTTCGAGGTCTATCACGAAGCCGCCGAGCGACTGGACTTCATCTGTCGATCCGGTGCGTTGAGCGTCACTCGCGAAGGTGAGCGGCTATGGCTGGATTTTCCAGCCATCGTCCCCAGCGAGTTGGGTGCATCCCTGGTGGTCCAGGCTGCCCTGGGTGTGGAAGCGGTGGACGTGTTGAGCTCCAACGAACTGTTCGTCGTGCTGGAGTCGGAGCAGGCGGTGCTCGATTGCAAGCCGGACATGGCGGCCCTGGCGAAACTGCCGTGGCCGGGCGCAATCGTGACTGCGCCGGGAAGCCGGCATGATTTTGTCTCACGCTATTTCGCCCCGGCGATTGGCATCAATGAGGATCCGGTCACTGGCTCGACCCATTGCAGCCTGATTCCATACTGGTCCAGGCGCCTGGGCAAGTTGGGACTGACGGCTTATCAGTGCTCGGCCAGGGGCGGCGAACTGTTCTGCCGACTCGAGGGGGAGCGGGTGAAGATTGGGGGGAATGCGAGGTTGGTGGCCAGTGGGATGTTGATGTTGGGGGGATAAGAGGGATTTATTCCCACTGATCCCCTCCCTGTAGGAGCCGGCGAAGCCTGCGATCTTTGATCTTTCGCTTGGGACTCAATGGGCAAAGGAAAGATCGCAGCCTCGTTGCACTCGTCAGCTCCTACAGACTGTAGCGCCGCACGCCGCTTTCCACGGGAGGGATATGGGCCGCCGTGCTCCCTGAAGCCTGGAACAGCACCAGGTGTTCAGCCGCTACGCGAATGCCGACATCGTCCCCCACCAGATGGTCGGCATGGCTCGGGAAAATCGATTCCAGCTGCGCTCCGGTCGGCAGTTGCAGGCGATACAGGGTTGAAGCGCCCAGGAACGTCTTGCCGACAATCCTGCCTGTGAGCGGACTGTCCGGTGCGTAGACGATATCGTCCGGGCGCAGCAGCACATCCACCGCACCACCGATGGGCCAGGTGTAGGCCCGGTTGCCGCGCAGGATACCCAGCTCGGTTTGCACCGATTCCGGGCTGTCGAGCTGGCCGCGAATGAAATAACCCTGGCCAATGAAGCTGGCGACAAATGGCGTCAGCGGTTCATGGTACAGATTGTAGGGCGTATCCCACTGTTCCAGCCGACCCTCCTTGAATACCCCGACATGGTCGCTCACCGCGAAGGCTTCTTCCTGATCGTGGGTGACCAGAATCGCGCTGGTACCGCGGACCTTGAGAATGTCCCGCACTTCATGGCTGAGCTTGCGCCTGAGCTCACCATCGAGATTGGAGAAAGGTTCGTCGAGCAGCAGCAACTGCGGTTCCGGTGCCAGGGCGCGAGCCAGGGCCACGCGTTGTTGCTGACCCCCGGACAGTTCATGGGGCAAGCGCTTGCCCAGGCTCTTCAGGTTGACCAGTTCCAGCAGTTCTTCGACCACTCGGTCCTTGTCTGGATGCTTGCGAATGCCAAACGCAATATTCTCGGCCACGCTCAGGTGAGGGAACAGCGCATAGTCCTGAAATACCATGCCGATCCGGCGTTTCTCCGGGGCGAGGGTGAAGCCGGCGCGGGAGATGGTTTTCCCCGCCAGCTGGATCTCACCTTCCTGTACCGGCTCGAAACCGGCGATGGCTCGCAGCGTCGTGGTCTTGCCACACCCGGACGAGCCGAGCAGGCACCCGATATCCCCGGCATTGAGGTGCAGGTTGAGGTTCTGCACGACGCGCTGGTTTTGATAACCGCACGTCAGGTTCTGCAGGTTCAGTAACAGGGTATGGCTCATGCGTGGTGGTACGCCGGCTCGACAAGAAACTCGAGCAAGGCCTTTTGTGCGTGAAGGCGATTTTCTGCCTGGTCCCATGCCACGGAGCGTGGATCGTCCAGCAGGTCGACGCTGATCTCCTCGCCGCGATGGGCCGGCAGGCAGTGCATGAACAGCACGTCGGCGTCCGCCAGGTCGAGCAGGGCACGGTTGACCTGAAGCGGCGCGAACAGTTTCAGACGCTTGGCGGTTTCTTCTTCCTGGCCCATGGAGGTCCAGACGTCAGTGCTCACCAGATGCGCGCCGGCCACGGCCTGTTTCGGATCACGGACGATGGTCACCCGGCTCCCGGCCTTGGCCACCAGTTCGGCGCTGGGGTCGTAGCCTTCCGGACAGGCGATGCGCAGTTGGAAGTCGAACTGGATCGCGGCTTCTATATAGCTGTTGCACATGTTGTTGCCATCGCCGACCCAGGCCACGGTCTTGCCCTGAATCGAGCCGCGGTGTTCGAGGAACGTCTGCATGTCGGCCAGCAACTGGCAGGGGTGCAAGTCATCGGACAGACCATTGATCACCGGTACGCGCGAGTGCGCCGCAAACTCAGTCAGCGTGCTGTGGGCGAAGGTACGGATCATCACCGCATCCAGCATGCTCGACATGACGATGGCGCAGTCGCCGATCGGTTCGCCACGGCCCAGCTGGGTGTCGCGGGGCGACAGGAAGATTGCCTGGCCGCCGAGCTGGATCATGCCGGCTTCGAAAGAAATACGGGTGCGGGTCGATGACTTCTCGAAGATCATCCCCAGCACACGGTTTTTCAGGGGCTCGAACAGTACGCCGCGATTACGCAGGTCCTTGAGCTCCACGCCTCGACGGATCACGCCGAGCAACTCATCGGGCGTGAAATCCATCAGGGAGAGAAAGTGCCTTGCGCTCATGATTGACTACCTTTTGTCACTGATCGCAGATGCTCAAAGCCTTGTTTCATGAAAAAACGGGCGAGACCTGCGGCAAAAGCCGCACGGGGCGACGAAATAAGGGAAAGGCGCGATCTTATAAGGAAATGTCGCGTCTTACCAATAGGGCTACAATTTTAGGGGATTTCAGCGAGGTCATAGCAGACTGGCGAAGACATGTATGAAGCCGGTTTCCTGACAGCAGCCACCCATTTGTACACCGGCCTTGCGCAGCTTGGCAATCAAACCGGGCCGTTATTGAAGGATTTGGCCGGCCTGTTCCTGGGCGTGAATATTTCCTAATGCCAGGGCCTGGGTTATAAATGAACCTCAGACGCAGGAGCCCCGAAATGGATTCGAAAGAGCAACAACTGATGGAACTACTGGGGCTGACAGCGCGCTCCCTGACTCACCTGACCGCTTCGGTGACGTCCATGTCATTCGAGTTGCTGCGCAGTGACGACGAAGTGACCAAGGCTGCAGGTCGACGCATGATCGATCGCATGGCCACCATCAGCAGCGGGCTCGACGAGCATTGGCGGTTGATCGGAGAGTTGACGGGCGTGCCCATCGCTCACGAACAAGTGGAAACCATCGAGGAAATCCAGTTGCTGGCGCCACCCTCCGAGCAGCCTTGAGCTCACTGCATCGGCGGGCCTGATGCCCGGCAATTCACAGGACGAACGTCGCTGGCGCGGGGGTGGATCACGCGCCATAGTTTTGTTCCCGCGGCCGAAAGCGCCCGTTACGAATAAAATAGAGGCTGGCCATGACCAAGACTCTCCACCACCGTGCGTGCCATCTGTGCGAAGCCATCTGTGGCTTGACCCTTGAAACCACCGAGACCGAAGGCCAGGGCCTGGCGATCACCTCGATCAAGGGCGATCCACTGGACAGCTTCAGTCGCGGCCACATCTGCCCCAAGGCGGTAGCCTTGCAAGATATCCAGAACGACCCGGATCGCCTGCGCCAGCCCATGCAGCGGGTCGGTAGCGAGTGGCAGCCGATTGCCTGGGACGATGCCTTCGCGCTGGTGGCCGAACGGCTGGCGGGCATTCAGGAACGTCATGGCCAGAACGCGGTGGCGGTCTATCAGGGCAACCCCAGCGTGCATAACTATGGGCTGATGACCCACAGCAACTATTTTTTGGGGCTGCTCAAGACCCGCAGCCGTTTTTCGGCGACTTCGGTGGACCAACTGCCTCACCACCTGACCAGCCATCTGATGTACGGTCACGGGCTGTTGTTGCCGATACCGGACATCGATCACACCGACTTCATGTTGATCCTGGGCGGCAACCCGCTGGCGTCCAATGGCAGCATCATGACCGTGCCGGACGTGGAAAAACGCCTCAAGGCGATCCAGGCGCGTGGCGGTAAAGTGGTGGTGGTCGATCCGCGTCGCAGCGAAACGGCGGCGATGGCCGACCAGCATGTGTTCGTGCGCCCGGGTGGCGATGCCGCTTTGCTGTTTGGTGTGCTCAATACGCTGTTCAGTGAAGGCTTGACCCGTGACAGCCACCTGCCGGTGGATGGCCTGGAAGACGTGCGCCGGGCCGTTGCGGCCTTCACTGCTGAAGCGATGAGCCCGCTCTGTGCCGTGCCGGCTGCGCAGATCCGGCAGTTGGCCCGGGACTTCGCCGCCGCGCCTTCAGCGGTCTGTTATGGACGGATGGGCGTCTCGACCCAGGCGTTCGGCACGCTGTGTCACTGGCTGATTCAGGTGATCAACCTGGTGACCGGCAATCTTGACCGGGTCGGTGGGGCCCTGTGTACCGAGCCTGCGGTGGACCTCGTGGCCAGCACCTCGGGAGGGCATTTCAATCGCTGGCAAAGCCGAGTGTCCGGGCGTCCCGAATACGCGGGCGAGCTGCCGGTTTCGGCTCTGGCCGAGGAAATGCTCACCGAGGGCGAAGGCCAGATTCGTGCGCTGGTTACCGTGGCGGGCAACCCGGTGCTGTCCACTCCCAACGGGCGGCAACTGGAGCAGGCGCTGGACGGGTTGGAGTTCATGGTCAGCGTCGATCTGTACATCAACGAAACCACGCGCTACGCCGACCTGATCCTGCCATCCACCTCGGCCCTGGAAAACGACCATTACGACACCACGTTCAACCTGTTCGCGGTGCGCAACGTGACCCGTTTCAACCGGGCGATCCTGCCCAAGCCCGAAGGGGCGCTGCACGACTGGGAAATTTTCGTCGGTCTGGCCAAGGCTTTCGCTGCCCGCACCGGCAAGGAACTCAAACCGACCATGCCGCCGGCGCAAATGATCGATTTCGGCCTTCGTGCCGGCGCCTATGGCGATGCCTCGCCGCATAAGCTGTCCCTGGCGACCCTGTTCGATCATCCCCATGGCATCGACCTGGGCGCCCTCAAGCCCAACCTGGCTCCACGGTTGAAAACCGAAAACCAGCGAGTGCAGGCTGCACCGGCGGTCATTCTTGCCGACCTCACGCGCTTTGCCGGGTTGCAGGCACCCCAGGCGGATGAGTTGCTGATGATTGGCCGACGTCATGTGCGCAGCAATAACTCCTGGATGCACAATTTCCACCGCTTGGTGAAGGGCAAGCCGCGTCATCAATTGCTGATGCACCCGGAGGATCTGAGCAGTCGCGGGTTGAGCGACGGGCAACGGGTGAAAGTCAGTTCGCGGGTGGGTATGCTTGAAGTCGAGGTGCAGGGTAGCCTGGACATGATGAAAGGCGTGGTCAGCCTGCCCCACGGTTGGGGCCATGCCCGTCCAGGCGTGCAGATGACCATTGCCAGCGCCCAGCCAGGTTCCAGCGCCAATGATCTGACCGATGACTGTCAGCTGGATGAGTTGTCTGGCAATGCAGCGCTCAATGGGGTTCCGGTGAAGGTGGTGGCTGCGTGAATTTGTCTCTCGGGGAGACCGAGCAGCGTGCTCGGCTTTCCGTTACAATGCGCCACCGTGTCGACAACTGAAGTCGCAAAGTTTAAGCCGAGGTGCTCCGTGGATATCATCGAAACGATTAAAGACCAGATTGCCAACAACACCATCCTGCTTTACATGAAAGGCTCGCCGAATGCGCCACAGTGCGGCTTCTCGGCCAAGGCTGCTCAGGCTGTGATGGCGTGTGGTGAGAAGTTTGCCTACGTGGACATCCTGCAGAACCCGGAAATCCGCGCCAACCTGCCCAAGTACGCCAACTGGCCAACTTTCCCGCAACTGTGGGTTGGCGGTGAGCTGATCGGTGGTAGCGATATCATGACCGAGATGGCGGCCGACGGCTCTTTGCAGGCCACGATCAAGGCTGCTGCCGAAAAAGCGGCGGCGAACAAGACTGAAGCCTGATCCATGATGATCTGTGTTCACCACATGATGAGTTGAACACGGACATGTGGGAGCGGGCTTGCTCGCGAATACGGT
>NZ_JABWQV010000172.1 GCF_014268615.1 Pseudomonas tehranensis
GCGGGCTTGCTCGCGAAGGCGGTGGGTCAGGCGACGATGAGCCTTCAGGTCCCCGCGCCAAACCGATCACGGCTGTTGGTCAGGTGCAACCACATGGCGGCGCGGGCGGCGTCCGGGTCCTGGCGCTTGATGGCATTGAAGATCGCCTCGTGCTCAAGGTTGGCCAATTGAGCCAGCTTGCCCAAGTCTGCTTGACCGCGCTCGACCACGTTCACTCGGGTTCGGGGAATCATCTCACTGCCCAGATGCTGCATGATTTCAACAAAACAGGTGTTGTCCGTGGCTTGCGCAATGAGCAAATGAAAGCGCCGGTCGGCGTCGACGCAACTGTCGTTATTGCTGAGCAACCGCTGGTAATCATCCAGGGCCTGGCGCATCTGCTGCAGTTGGCGTTCGTTGCGGCGCACGGCTGCCAGGGCCGCTGCCTGGGTTTCCAGGCCCAGGCGCAGTTCCAGAATCCCCCGCACACCGGCGGCGGTGTCGACATTGAGCCGCAGGCCCGGCTCACCGGTCTGCTCCAGCACAAAGGTGCCGATGCCGTGGCGAGTTTCCACCAACCCCGAGGCCTGCAGTTTGGAGATCGCCTCGCGCACTACCGTGCGGCTGACCCCATGGGCCTGCACAATGGCACCTTCGGACGGCAGTTTTTCCCCAGGTTTCAACTGCCCCAGCAAAATGCTCTGGCTCAGCTGAGCCACCAAGTCATGGGCCAGGTTGTGGGTGCGTTTGCGCGGCGTTGCCTCGATGTCTGGCTGCATGGGCGGTGGGTCCTCGAAACGGAGCAGGCGGGTCGTGAGGTAAAAACTCCACGCCCCTTAGCTTGTATGACAAGTGCAATCATCTCAGTCATCGAACGATTCCGCCAGCGCTAAACTGATCTCCCGCATGTTCTTTTCCTTGCCAAAAAATCCAGCAAATAAAGGTGTTTCCGAGTTTTTAAGGCAAACCATCCAAAAAAACCGACCAGCCTCCCTTGTAAGATAAAAAAATCAAGTTGTATGATGTCTATCAACATCGCCCTCCTGCGATGCCCCGCATAAAAACAACGAGTGGGAAAAACATGCAGACCCAAGAAGCCACCAAAGCCCCCATCATCACCAGCATGCAGGTCGTGCCGGTGGCCGGTCATGACGGCATGCTGCTGAATCTCAGTGGCGCCCATGGCCCGTTCTTTACCCGCAACATCGTCATTCTCAAAGACAACGCCGGCCACACCGGCGTGGGCGAAGTGCCCGGCGGCGAGCGCATTCGCCAGACCCTCGAAGATGCCCGCTCGCTGGTAGTCGGCAGCCCCATCGGCACCTATCAGAAAATTCTCAACACCGTACGCCAGGCCTTCGCCGACCGGGATGCCGGTGGTCGTGGCTTGCAGACATTCGACCTGCGCATCACCATCCACGCGGTCACCGGCCTGGAAGCGGCGTTGCTGGACCTGCTGGGCCAGCACCTGGATGTACCGGTCGCCGCCCTGCTCGGCGAAGGCCAGCAGCGTGATGAAGTGAAGATGCTGGGTTATCTGTTTTATGTCGGTGATCGCCAGCAGACTGGCCTGCCCTACCGCAGTGAGCCGGACGCCGACAACGACTGGTTCCGCGTACGCCACGAAAAAGCCCTGGACGCCGACGCTGTGGTGCGCTTGGCCGAAGCCGCTCATTCGCGTTACGGCTTCCAGGACTTCAAGCTCAAGGGCGGCGTGCTCAAGGGCGACGAAGAAATCGAAGCGGTCACCGCCCTGGCCGAACGCTTCCCCCAGGCACGTATCACCCTGGACCCGAACGGCGCTTGGTCACTCAAGGAGGCCATCCGCCTGTGCCGCGACCAGCACAAGGTCCTGGCTTACGCCGAAGACCCTTGCGGTGCCGAGAATGGTTATTCGGGCCGTGAAGTGATGGCCGAATTCCGTCGCGCCACCGGTCTTAAAACCGCCACTAACATGATCGCCACCGATTGGCGCGAAATGGGCCATGCCATCACCTTGCAGTCGGTGGACATTCCCTTGGCCGACCCACACTTCTGGACCATGCAAGGTTCGGTTCGAGTGGCGCAGATGTGCAACGAATGGGGCCTGACCTGGGGCTCGCACTCCAACAACCACTTCGACATTTCCCTGGCGATGTTCACCCACGTAGCTGCGGCCGCACCGGGTGACATCACGGCGATCGACACGCACTGGATCTGGCAGGATGGCCAGCGGCTGACCAAGGCGCCGCTGCAGATCCAGGGTGGCTGCGTACAGGTGCCGAAAAAACCGGGACTGGGGATCGAGCTGGACACCGACCAATTGGCCAAGGCTCATGAACTGTACAAAGGCATGGGACTTGGCGCGCGGGATGATGCGGTGGCAATGCAGTACCTGATTCCGGGCTGGACGTTCAACAACAAGCAGCCGTGTCTGGTGCGCTGAACGATCACCGAATCTCTGTAGGTGAGCCCATATTGTGGGAGCGGGCTTGCTCGCGAAGGGGGCCTGACAGTCACCGTTGATGTCGACTGTCAGACCGCTTTCGCGAGCAAGCCCGCTCCCACAGGGTCACTGCGTGATAGGACCCGCGACTAACCCTCCGGCCGCAGAATCAATACCGCCAATGGCGGCAAGTTGAGCTCCAGCGACAGCGCCTGGCCATGGCTGGCCACTTCTTCGGTGAAGGCACCGCCGCTGTTGCCGTAGTTGGAACCGGCATAGGTGTCGGCATCACTGTTGAGCAATTCCACCCAGCGCCCGGCAAACGGTACGCCGATGCGGTAGGCCGCGCGCGGCACGGGCGTGAAGTTGGCAACCACCAGCACCGGCCGGCCTTCCTTGCTCCAACGCAACCAGGCGTAGACGCTGTTGACCGCATCGTCACCAATCAGCCACTGGAAACCCTGAGGCGCATCATCCTGGTCGTGCAGCGCCGGCTCTTCGCGATAGAGACGGTTCAGGTCGCTCACCAGCTTCTGCACCCCACGGTGCTCCGGGTATTGCAACAGATACCAGTCCAACTGCTGGTCGTGGTTCCACTCGCGCCATTGGCCGAACTCGCAACCCATGAACAGCAGCTTCTTGCCGGGATGGCCCCACATGAAGCTCAGATAAGCCCGCAAGTTGGCGAATTTCTGCCAGCGATCGCCGGGCATCTTGTCGATCAACGAGCGTTTGCCATGCACCACTTCGTCATGGGAAATCGGCAGGACAAAGCGCTCGGACCACGCATACATCAGGCCGAAACTCAGTTCGTTGTGATGGTGGGCGCGGTACACCGGGTCCTGCTGGATGTAATGCAGCGAATCGTGCATCCAGCCCATGTTCCACTTATAGGCAAAACCCAGGCCGCCCTGTTGCGTGCTCTGGCTGACGCCCGGCCAGGCGGTGGATTCTTCGGCGATCACCAATGCACCGGGGGTTTCCAGCGCCACCACGTCATTGAGGTGCCGCAGAAAATCGATGGCTTCCAGGTTCTCCCGCCCACCGTGGCGATTGGGCACCCACTCGCCGGCCTTGCGTGAATAGTCGCGATACAACATCGAGGCGACGGCATCCACACGCAAACCGTCGATGTGAAAATGCTTTAACCAATGCAGCGCCGAAGCGAGCATGAAACCATGCACCTCAGTTCGCCCCAGGTTGTAGATCAGCGTGTCCCAATCCTGGTGGAAGCCTTCGAGCGGGTTGCCGTATTCGTACAGCGCGGTGCCGTCGAACTGGGCCAGCCCGTGGGTGTCGGTGGGAAAATGCGCCGGTACCCAATCGAGAATCACGCCGATGTCGGCCTGGTGACAGGCGTTGACGAAGGCAGCGAAATCGTCCGGTGAGCCGAAACGCGCCGTCGGAGCAAATTGTGACAGCGGCTGGTAACCCCAGGAGCCCCCGAACGGATGCTCCATGATCGGCATCAGCTCGATGTGGGTGAACCCCAGGTCCTTGACGTAAGGGATCAGCCGTTCGGCCATTTCATGCCAGGTGTATTGCCGGGCGACCTCTCCCGCCTCGTCGATTTCGCACTGCCAGGAACCGGCGTGCAATTCATAGATCGACAACGGCGCGCCCGGCAACTGCCGCTCGCGGCGATCCTGCATCCACTGCTCATCCTGCCACTCGATTTTCAGCGGCGAGGCAACCTTGGAAGCGGTATCCGGCGGCATTTGGGTGGCCAGCGCCACCGGGTCAGCCTTGAGCGGCAGAATGCCGTGGGCGCCGAGGATTTCATATTTGTAACCCTCGCCTGCGCCCAGCCGCGGGATGAACAACTCCCACACCCCGGACGGATAACGGATGCGCATGGGATGCCGACGCCCGTCCCAGACGTTGAAATCGCCCACCACCGAGACGCGCCGCGCATTCGGTGCCCATACGGCAAAGCGCACGCCGTCGACACCATCGACCGTGGTCAACTGCGCGCCCAGACAGGAACTGAGGTCGCGGTGATTGCCTTCGGCAAACAGATAAAGGTCCATTTCCCCCAGAAGTGGCCCGAAGCTGTAGGGGTCTTCGGCCACCTGCTCACCGCCGGCCCAGCGGGTGCGCAACAGGTAGGGCTGGGCGCGGTCGAAATGGCCGACGAACAGACCCGGGGTTTCGCTGAGCTGCAAATCGCCCAGTACTTCGCCGCCATCGCGGGCCAGCACTTGCACACTCAAGGCGCCGGGCAGGTACGCCCGGATGAACTGCCCGCCGGCACCATCGCCGTGGGGACCGAGAATGGAAAACGGGTCCTGATGTTCTGCGCGCACCAGCGCGTCGATGTCATGGGGGGACGGCAGCAACGACTCTTTGGCCTGCCCCTGTGGTTCTTTGTTCGAGACACTCATGATTCTCTCCACTAAATCGGTCCGGCTAAGTCGGAAAAGGGTTTCAGCCCGCTCAATAACCCGTACAGACCGTGCAATGGCACGGGCAGCCAGGCGGGGCGATTCTCGGCTTCATAGGCCACTTCATAGGCCGCCTTCTCCAGGCCGAACAACGCCAGTGCGGCGTCTTCGCCTTCAGCATCCTTCCACTCATGGGCAAGACTAGCTGCCGCCAGCCGATATGCCTCAACAAATGCCTGACGGGCCTCTTTCAAATAACGATCAGCCACCCGTTGCCGCGCCGCGTCGGCGTCGGCGGTGCTGTCGACGGTGTTCAGGTGGATCGCCATGGCGGCTGCGTAATCGAAGGAGCGCAGCACGCCGCTGACGTCCTTGTACGGGCTGTGTTTGCCGCGGCGCTCATGCAGTGGTCGTGCCGGCTCGCCCTCGAAGTCGATCAGGTAGGCGTCGCCCTTGATCACCAGTACCTGCCCCAGGTGCAGGTCGCCGTGAACGCGGATGCGCAAGCCACCAACAGCCTTGCCGGCCAGTTCCTGGATGTGCGCCAGAACGGTCTTCTTGTGTTCCAGCAAGCGTGCGACCAAGGCCTGGTCCGCCGGATTCAATTGGCCCTGGTTCTGCTTGAGCAGGCGTAAGGCGTTTTCTACCTGTGCGGCCACATCCTTGCCGATGGCCTGGGCTTCCTTGGCATTGGTGGCCTGGGGCGCGAAGTCCGGATCATCGGTGGCCTGGGCCAGTACCTCGTGCATTTCCCCCAAGCGCTGGCCGAGCATGCCAGCGAAGTCCTTGAGTTCGCCCAAGGCGTTGTAGTGCTGTTCCTGCTCGGACACGGCATCGGCCAACTCATCACGCAGGGCGCGCTCGAGGTTGTTCTGGGTCCATTCCCAGGCGTCGCCCTGATTGCTTAAATAGCCTTGGGCGATCATCAGCAGTGCATCTTCGCCCGCGGTATCGCGGCGGATCACCGAACCGAGCAGCGGCGAAATATTGCTGAAACCTGCGGCGGTCAGGTAGGCGCTCATTTCCAGCTCCGGGTGTACGCCCGACGCCACTTTGCGGATCAATTTGAGTACAACACTGCCGCCCACCACCACTGAACTGTTGGACTGCTCGGCGGACAGGTAACGCACCTCCGGCTCATCTCCCAGGTTCAATGGGGCTAGGCCTGCGGTGGGCTCAAAGCGCAACTCGCCCTCGCTGCAAGGCAGCACTGTACCGGCCTGCATGCCTTGCAGGACCGCCCGCACAAAACTTTCCAGGCTGAACGCATCGGTGATCAAACCGACCTGACGCACCCGGCGGACCCGGGACAGCGCCAGTTGCTGTGGCAACGCCGCGCCCACCTGGTCCTCGGCCAGCAGACCGAAGGGCAGTTGATAACGCAGTGTCTGGCCAGCGCTGGTGACGTCGACTTCGCTCAGCAGCACCGGATGCTGCGGATCGCCGAAACGCACGCCATAGACAATATTGACCTTCTCGATCGCGCTGTCTTTGCCGGCAAACCAGCGACGGTTCTGCAGCCAGCTCGGCAGGATAGCCTGCTCCAGCGTGGTGCGCGACGGTGCTTCGAGCAACTCTTCCAGGCGTTTCTTCAGGACCAGAGTGGTAAAGTCCGGCAAGCTCTGGGCCGGCTCCACATGCCAGCTCGGCATCTGGTTTTCTGTTGCCAGGGCAAACCAGTAGAAACCATATGGCGGCAGGGTCAGCAGGAAATTCAGCTGGCCGATGGGCGGGAAGGCGTTGCCCCCCAGCATCTCCACGGGAACCATGCCGGCATAGGCCGACAGGTCCAGTTCGGCCGCTTGGGCGCTACGAGACACGTTGGCCACGCACAGGATGATTTCGTGCTTGCCATCGGGGCCGGTGTATTCGCGGGTATAAGCCAGGATCCGTCGGTTGCTCGGTGACAGCATCTTCAGCGTGCCACGGCCAAAGGCCTTGGACTGCTTGCGCACCGCCAGCATCCGCCGGGTCCAGTTAAGCAATGAATGAGGATCGCCGGCCTGGGTCTCGACGTTGACCGACTGATAGCCGTATTGCGGGTCCATGATCGGCGGCAGCACCAGGCTGGCCGGGTCGGCGCGGGAGAAACCACCGTTGCGGTCGATGGACCACTGCATCGGCGTGCGCACGCCGTCGCGGTCGCCCAGGTAGATGTTGTCGCCCATGCCGATTTCATCGCCGTAGTACAAGGTCGGCGTGCCAGGCATCGACAGCAGCAGGCTATTGAGCAACTCGACACGGCGGCGGTCGCGCTCCATCAGCGGCGCCAGACGTCGACGGATCCCCAGGTTGATCCGCGCTCGACGGTCGGCCGCGTAGTAATTCCACAGGTAATCGCGCTCCTTGTCGGTGACCATCTCCAGGGTCAACTCATCGTGGTTGCGCAGGAAAATCGCCCATTGGCAATTGGCCGGAATTTCCGGGGTCTGGCGCAGAATGTCGGTGATGGGGAAGCGGTCTTCCTGGGCCAGCGCCATGTACATGCGCGGCATCAGCGGGAAGTGGAACGCCATGTGGCATTCGTCACCGTTCAAACCCTGGGCGTCGACATCGCCGAAGTACAACTGGGTGTCTTCCGGCCACTGGTTGGCCTCGGCCAACAGCATACGGTCGGGGTAGTTAGCATCAATCTCGGCACGGATCTGCTTGAGGACGTCGTGAGTCTCGGGCAGGTTCTCGTTGTTGGTGCCGTCGCGCTCGATCAGGTACGGGATCGCATCCAGACGTAGGCCGTCGATGCCCATGTCCAGCCAGTAGCGCATCACCGACAGGACGGCTTTGATCACTTGGGGGTTGTCGAAGTTGAGGTCCGGCTGGTGGGAGTAAAAACGGTGCCAGAAGTATTGGCCGGCTACCGGATCCCAGGTCCAGTTGGATTTCTCGGTGTCGAGGAAAATGATCCGGGTCCCGTCGTACTTGTGATCGTCGTCGGACCAGACGTAGAAATCCCGCGCCTTCGAACCCGGCTTGGCTTTGCGCGCGCGCTGGAACCATGGATGCTGGTCGGAAGTGTGGTTGATGACCAACTCGGTAATCACCCGCAGATTACGCTTGTGGGCTTCAGCGATGAAACGCCGCGCATCGGCCATGGTGCCGTAGTCGGGGCTGACGCCTCGGTACTCGGCGATGTCGTAACCATCATCGCGCCTGGGCGAAGGATAGAACGGCAGCAGCCAGATGGTGTTGACACCCAGATCGGCGATGTAGTCGAGCTTTTCGATCAGACCAGGAAAATCACCGATCCCGTCGTTATTGGAATCGAAATAGGATTTGACGTGGACCTGATAAATCACCGCGTCCTTGTACCAGAGCGGGTCTTTGATAAAGGTGGCAGACCGGGGTTTCTTCGCCATTTGCAACTCCTGAGAAATTCTGTAAAGCCGCTGAAACAGGCTTGTTAGGTCTTTTTGTGGCGAGGGGCTTTATCCCCGCTCGGCTGCATTCCCTGTAGGAGCTGGCGAAGCCTGCGATCCTTTGATCTTGTCTTTTCGCTTGAAACTCAAGCGCCAGAGCAAAGATCGCAGGCTTCGCCAGCTCCTACAGGGGGCACGCCTCAAGAGGCGCTGATCCGCCATATCCCGAACGGTTGGTACGCCGGGTCGATGCGCATGAACTGGTACTTGCCGTACCACGTCCAACGATGCCCGCTCATCAAATCCTCGCCCTGGGTCTGGGCATCGTCCGGCAGCCCCATCTCCCACAGCGGCAATTCGAAGTTGGCCTCCTGCGGGTTGTGCGGGTCGAGACTCACGGCCACCAGGATGAAATTGCTGCCGTCGGCGGTGCGTTTGCCGAAGTACAGGATGTTGTCGTTCCAGGCGTTGTAGATCGTCAGGCCCAGGTGCGTATGCAGCGCCGGGTTCTGCCGGCGGATGCGATTGAGCTGAGCGATTTCGGCAATGATGTTGCCCGGCGCGGTGAAGTCCCGGGGGCGGATCTCATACTTTTCCGAGTCGAGGTACTCCTCCTTGCCCGGCACTGGCGCCGATTCGCACAACTCAAACCCCGAATACATGCCCCACAGGCCCGAGCCCATGGTCGCCAGGGCCGCGCGGATCAGAAACCCGGCGCGCCCCGACTCATGGAGAAACGCCGGGTTGATGTCCGGCGTGTTGACGAAAAAGTTCGGCCGGTAGCACTCGCGTAACGGGGATTGGTTGAGCTCGGTGAAATACGTCGCCAGTTCGGTCTTGGTATTGCGCCAGGTGAAATAGGTGTAGCTCTGGGAATAACCGACCTTGCCCAGGCGCGCCATCATGGCCGGCGTGGTGAAGGCTTCGGCGAGGAACATCACTTCAGGGTGCTGGGCCCGCACATCGGCAATCAACCACTGCCAGAACGGCAACGGCTTGGTGTGGGGATTGTCGACGCGGAAGATCTTCACGCCTTCATTGACCCACCCCACCACCACGTCCCGCAGCTCCAGCCACAGGCTGGGAATCGCATCCGCGGCGTAGAAATCGACGTTGACGATGTCCTGGTATTTCTTCGGCGGGTTCTCCGCGTATTTGATCGTGCCGTCCGGCCGCCAGCTGAACCAGCCCGGATGCTGCTTGAGCCACGGGTGGTCCTGGGAACACTGGATGGCAAAGTCGAGGGCAATTTCCAGGCCGTGGTCGGCCGCGGCCGCCACCAGACGCCGGAAATCCTCGCGCGAGCCCAACTGCGGGTGAATCGCCTCATGACCGCCCTCCTCGCTCCCGATGGCATAAGGGCTGCCCGGATCGTCGGGACCGGCGGTGAGGGAGTTGTTCGGGCCCTTGCGAAAGCTGCGACCGATGGGGTGGATCGGCGGAAAGTACAGCACATCAAAACCCATGTCCTGGATCACGGCCAGACGCGAATGCACGTCATTGAAGGTGCCATGCCGCTGGGGATCATCGGTGATCGAGCGGGGAAACAGCTCGTACCAACTGGCGAACTCGGCCAGCTTGCGCTCGACGTCCAGAGGATATTGCGGGCTGAGACTCAAGTAGGGCCGATGATCGGCCTGGGACATGAGAGCGGCACTGCGCGGCGCCAGGAACAATGCCACCTGCTCGGCGGGTAACAGGCCGGAGAGCTCATGGTGCAACGCGGTCAACTGCTCCCTCAGCTCACCTTCACTACGCTCGGCCGCCATCTGCACCTGATTGCGTCCTTCCTGCAATTCCAGGCTGATGGGCACCCCGGCAGCGAATTTTTTTTCCAGCTCATAGCGGAAACTAGCGAACTGATCGATCCAGGCCTCGATGCGAAACACATAAAAGCCCTGCTCAGGCACATTGAACTGGCCTTGCCAGCCGTTATTGCCCAGCTCGGTCATGACCGCGCTGTTCCAGGATTCATCCTTCAGCGCGCGCCAAAGAATATGCACGGCCAGTTTGTCATGGCCATCGGCGAACACTTTACTGGTCACCGTTACGTCCTGCCCGGCCACGGCCTTGGCGGCGAATTGCCCACCCTCGATGACCGGCATGGTGCTTTCAATGGCAATACGTGGCAGTAACAGGGCCTGGGACAGTGGCAAGTGCGGGTTGTACGACAGGTCAGTCGGGTGTTCAGCAGTCATCGAGCATCGCTCCTTTTACGCCCCATGGACGTTGTGGCGGTAAAGGCCCAGTAGTCCTTGAAAAAATGGATCCCTGAAAAAACTCACTTAAACTCCGAACCGAACCCACGGTTAAAAGTTCAGAGTGATTTGCCCTGATGACAGCGGGATCAAACCAGGCGCAAGGTGGTCAACAAGGTTAAGCACGACTCAAGCCATGTGCGTCACGGAGACCCGTCCTGATGAATATTCCCATCCCGGCTGAAACCCCCGACCCCAACATTGACGACCCCACCCTGCCGCCACCCGGCCCTGAGCCGGAACCGATTCCGGAACAAGACCCG
>NZ_JABWQV010000173.1 GCF_014268615.1 Pseudomonas tehranensis
CTCCCGCTGGGCTGCGCAGCAGCCCCAAGACTGTCACCGCGGCGTGCCAGATTGATTGGGAGCGGGGCCTTGGGGGCGCTTCGCAGCCCAGCGGGAGCGAGCTCCCTCGCCACAGAGATCGGCGCCTTGAACGCGGCGTCTGGAAACGTTCACCGTTGCGCTTGAAACAAAACCTGAGGAACATGCTCGGGAAAAGCCGATGCACCGGGACCAGAACATTGAGAGCAACATGAGCCAGTACCTCAACCTGCCTGTCGAACAGACGCTGCATTTCGGCCCTTACCGCGTCCATCCTCGCCAGCGCCTGGTGCTGGAGGCCGGGCAGCCGTTGCGCCTGGGACGCCGGGCAGTGGAGATTCTGCTGGTGTTGCTCGAACACGCCGGACACGTGGTGAGCAAGCAGGAACTGATGGCCCGTGTCTGGCCCAAGAGCGTGGTGGAAGACACCAACCTGCGGGTGCACGTGGCGGCGCTGCGCAAGGCCCTGGGAGACGGCCAGCATGGGCAGCGCTACATCATCACTGTGGCGCAGCGCGGTTACAGTTTCGTCGCACCGGTGTCCCTGGAGCCGGTGGAGCAACTGGCGCGAATCCCTCACCCTTCCCTGGCCCACAACCTGCCGCCGCGCCGCACCCGGCTGATCGGACGCCAGGGCCTGGTGGAAAACCTGGTGGCCCAGCTGCCGCGAAAACGTTTCATCACCCTGGTGGGGACCGGCGGGATCGGCAAGACCACCGTCGCCTTACGTGTCGCTGAGCGGCTGATCGGTCACTACCGGGATGGCGCCTACCTGTTGGACCTGGCGTCGCTCAACGACCCGTGCACGATCGTCCCGAACCTGTGTGCGCTGCTGGACCTGCCACTGCATGAAGGCGACCCGCTGGACATCGTCACCCGGCGACTCAAGGAACAACACCTGCTGCTGGTGATCGATAATTGCGAGCACCTGATCGATGCCATCGCCCAGCTCAGTGAAACCCTGCTGCGCGGGGCGCCCCACTTGCATATCCTGGCCACCAGCCGCGAAAGCCTGCGGGCCGAAGGTGAGCACGTGCAGCATCTGGATTCCCTGGCGTTCCCACCTTGGGAGATGCCCATTGAGGGTTATCCGGCCCTGGAGTTTCCGGCGCTGCAACTGTTCGCCGAACGGGCAATGGCCAGTCATGACAGCTTCGAGCTGACGGATCAGGACATACCGCTGGTGGTCGACATCTGCCGGCGGCTGGACGGAATTCCCCTGGCCATCGAACTGGCCGCCGGTCAGATCGGTGTGTTCGGACTGGAGGAACTTCACCGGCAACTGCAAGGCAGCGTCGCCCTGCTCCACAACGACACCAACGCCGCCGCACCGCGCCAGCAAACCCTGCGTGCCACGCTGGACTGGAGCTTTGCGCTGCTCACCGCCTGCGAGCAGACCTGCCTGCGACGGCTAGCGGTGTTCATGGGCAGCTTCAATCTGGCATCGGCCGCAGCGGTGATCGTGGGTCAACATATCGCGCCGGACCAGGTGCTGATGTCGGTCAGCCAACTGGTCGCCAAATCGCTGCTCAACGTCGAGGTCGGCGATGAAGAGGTGCGATATCGCCTGCTGGATACCACTCGCAGCTATGCCCTGGAAAAACTGGCTGAAGCCGGGGAACTGGCTGCCAGCCATCAGCGTCACGCCGAGCGCTGCCTGACACTGATGGAGCATGCCGAAAAAGACTGGGAAACGACCCCCACGCGGCAGTGGATTGCCCGCCACGCCCTCTATCGCGACGACATCCGTGCCGCGCTCGACCGGGGGCTGGGCCCGCAGGGATCGCATGCGGTAGCGATCCGCCTGACTGCCCGCACCCTGCCTCTCTGGCAGGAGTTGTCGCTGCTCAGGGAGCACGGGCTTTACGTGAGCAAGGCGCGGGCGTTATTGCGCCAAAGCCCCGCGCCGTGCCCACGACTGACCCTGGCCCTGGAACTGGCCCATGCCAGTTTCAATTACCATACCCAAGGCGGCACGCCTGCCACTGTCGAAGCCTTCATCACGGCCCGGGGCCTGGCGCAACAATGCCAGGACCTGGCCGGCGAGCTGCGAGCCGTGTCGGGGCTCATGACCGTCAACCTCAGCTGCGGCAACTACCAAGAGGCGCTGGAACAAAGCCTGGATTTCGACCGACTGGGCGTGCACGGCGACCCGACCCTGTCCTTGAGCACCCAACGCCTGCGGGTGCTGGCGCAGCATTTCACGGGTGACCAGACGGCCGCCCGGCGTGATGCCGAACAAGTGATCCAGCGCCTGGCCCAGAGCGGCCACCTCAGCCGTTTCTCCCATGGTTTCGGCGTGCAATACGATCAGAGCGTGGCGACACTGACCGTGCTGGCGCGCATTCTCTGGCTGCAAGGCTTTGCCGAAAAAGCCCGGCGCACCGCCGACCTTGCGCTGCAGATTGCCTTGCAGATCAACCACGGCATCTCGATCTGCTACACCCTGGCGCTGAGCGGTTGTGTGATTGCGCACTACAACGGCGATCATTCACGCGCCCGGGAAAGGCTCGAACTGTTGAAGCACCAGGCGAAAAAACATTCGGTCATGCTGTTCCATGACTGGGCCAGCCACTATGCCCGCGCTTTCGATGACGAAACCCAGGAAGCGAGTTCGACCAACGCCGGACTGATCCAGGACATCGTCGTCACCCTGCGCATCGATTGCGTCAGCCAGGCACAGGTCGAGCGCGCCCGCAACGGTGCGGCAGGCTGGTGTACGGCGGAGATCCTGCGGGCCGAGGCCGAAGCCCTGTTGGCGCAGAACGACCCCGCCCTTGAGCGCTGCGCCGAAGAGCAACTGCTGAGCGCCCTGGCGGTGGCCCGGCGGCAAAATGCCTTGGCCTGGGAATTGCGCAGCGCCATGTCCCTGGCCCGGCTGTGGCAACGCCGGGGCATGGACCATGCCGCCCAGGATCTGCTCAGGCCGGTCTATCGACGTTTCAGCGAAGGGTTCGACACTCCCGACCTACAGCAAGCTGGCGCGCTCCTGCAAAAACTGGCCCGACGGCTGGGGCCTTGAACGACGTACCTCCCAAGCTTCTTGCAGGGCATGGCGCCGGTTGAAAACAGCCCACTGACCACTGCGCCGCAATTTTTCCAGGGCGTAGGCGCGAGTGGTGTGGAGCAAGTGGAACCGAGCCCCGTCCACGCACTGCTCGACCATGACCAGCGATTGGTTAGCCAGCCGTGACAGCAGACCAGGCAATTGCCCGGCCTCCAACTCGGCACAACTGATGACGGCCAGCGCCGCCTTGAGCGTAAACGGCCCATCGAACACGGCCAGGCGCTGGAACACGGCTTGCTCATCGTCACTCAAGCGCTCGAAGCTCCAATCCAGCATGGCCTCCAGGCTTCGATGGCGCGCCACAGCCGTGCGGCGCCCATGGTTCAAGAGTGACAGCCCACAATCCAACTGTTCCAAGACCCCCGCCACGCCCAACACACCCACCTGGGCCGCCGCCAGTTCCAGCGCCAGCGGTAACCCGTCCAGGCGTTGGCATATCTGGACAATCACCGCCAACTCGCGGTCATTGGGCTCGAAACCCTGCTGCCGGGCAGCGACCTGATCGATCAACAACTGCACCGCCGGACACGCCAATATCTGGTGGGCCGGCTCACGGGACGAGGTCACTGTCAGCCCCGGCAGTTGTACGACGCGCTCATCCATCAGATTCAAGGGCTCACGGCTGCTGAACAACAGCGAGACCTGCGGGGCCAATGCGCCCAACGCCCGGGCCAGGTCCCGGCAGGCGTCGAGCAGATGGTCGCCGCCATCGAGCACCAGCAACATCCGCCGCGATTTCAGTTGCTGGCTCAAGGTTCCGTGTCCCAGCCCCAGGGTGCGGGTAACCTGTGCCGTCACCTGCGACGGGTCGCTGATGGCGGACAGGTCCACAAACCAGGCACCGTCATCAAAGTGCTCCAGCAACAGTTCGGCCGCCCGCAGCACCACGGTGGTCTTGCCGACCCCACCCGGTCCGGTCACGGTGGTCAGGCGCTGACGGGGCACCTCGCTGAGCAACCGGCCCAGCACTTTGTCGCGACCGATTACCGGGCTCAGGCGCGCGGGCAAGTTGTGGCACTCGACCGGCTGCTCGACGTCAGCATCCACGACCACGGGCGCGGCAAAGCAATAGCCCTGCCGGGGATGATTGAGGATGTAGCGAAAACCGTCCGCCGAGTCACCAAAAGCCCGCCGCAGCGCCGCGATGTGCACCCGCAGGTTGATGTCCTCCACTACGCTGTCAGGCCAGACGCGGGCGATAAGTGCTTGCTTGCTGACGAAGTGGCCGGCGTTCTCCAGCAACACTTGAAGAATGTCCAGGGCGCGGCCACCCAATGCCAGGGACTCGCCGCCACGGGTGACAAGTCGCTGCTGGCGATAAAAGCTAAACGGGCCGAAGCACACCGCCGGCTCGGTGTCGGGTCTGGCGAAACTGTTCATGGGCGATCGAGCGCCGGATAACCATCGCGGGCATGACACTCCGGCGATCCGAACGCGTCTGCCCTGGCTCCTGCGCATCCTTTCCAGAGGGTTCGCCGTTATCTTGGCAGCCATCGCCCAGAGGACAATGCTGGCACAGGGCGCATGACGGACATTGCGGTGCCCTGGACGGACACCGACGGCTCAACTGAACTGCTGGCGGTATTGCACGGGGGTCAGGCCAAGCTTTTCACTGAACAGCAAGCGCATGTGCCGCACACTGCCGAAGCCGCTGCGAAACGCCACGGTCTTGAGGGGCAAATCCGTGGATTCCAGCAACTGGCGGGCGCGATCGATGCGCGCGCCTTGCAGGAATTCCATGGGCGTCATCTTCACTTCGCGAACGAACATCCGGGCGAAATGGCGAGAACTCATGGCGGCGATCGCGGCCATGCGTTCGATGGTAAAGGGTTCCTCCAGGTGCTCCATCACATAATGCTGCACCCGGGTAATGGCAGACTCTTGAGCCGCCACCGCCGCCACCAGCGGGCTGAACTGCGCCTGGCCGCCCTGGCGCTTCATCACCACCAGTAACACCTTGGCCACATCCAGCGCGACTTTACGACCGTGGTCCTGAGCAACGATGGACAGCGCCAGGTCGATGCCGGCGGTTACACCGCCGGAGGTGATCAAGCGTCGATCCTGCAGGAAGATTTTGTCGGTCTCCACCCGTGCCTTGGGGAAACGCTGGATCAGGCGTTCGGTGTAGTGCCAGTGGGTGGTAACGCGATAGCCGTCAAGCAGCCCCGCCTCCCCTAACACAAATACGCCGGTGCAAATGGAGCCGTAGCGCGTGGCCCTTGGCGCTGCCGCGCGCAACCAGGTGTGCAATCCCGGATGCTGGTCGTTATAGGCGCCCGGTCCACCTGGCACCAGCAACACGTCATAGGCCGCCCAAGCCTGGTCGATGTGGATATCGGCCTGTACCGCCACGCCGTTGGACGCTCGCAACGCGCCACGTTCGGTTCCCAGGGTCAGCAATTGATAACGAAGATCGGGTTCAAGGTAACGATTGGCGATGGAAAACACTTCAAGAGGCCCGGCCATGTCGAGCAATAAAAAATCCGGGAACAACACCATTGCAACGGTTTTCATCGAAAATACGCCAAAATATTCAGAGGCCTTAGAAGCCACAAACCCACATTATGTCGAAGCCAGCCGCCTGCTGGTAGCAGCCTCTATTGTCTACTCATAACGGACAGTATTTCGTTTTTAACCTGCTTATTGAACCATTCAATAACCATTAACCTTCTTCTGAACCTGGCGAACGCCCACCGCCGCCGCCCATACCCATCAGGAGAGCTACCATGCTGACCCTTCGCAAAGCTTCAGACCGCGGCATCGCCCGCCACGGCTGGCTGACCTCGTTCCATACCTTTTCCTTTGCCAGCTACCGCAACGTCAATGAACAAGGCTTCTCCGACCTGCTGGTCATCAACGACGACCGGGTCGCAGCGGCCAAGGGCTTCGGCCAGCATCCTCATCGGGACATGGAGATTTTTTCCTATGTACTTGAAGGCGCGCTGGAGCATAAGGACACCCTGGGTACCGGCTCTGTCATTCGCCCCGGTGATGTACAACTGATGAGCGCTGGCAGCGGCGTGGCCCATAGCGAGTTCAACCACAGCGCCGAGGAGCTGGTGCACTTCCTGCAAATCTGGATCGTGCCCAACGTCAGTGGCGCCACACCGCGCTATCAACAGGAGCACTTCAGCGCCGAACAGAAACGCGGTCGCCTGCAATTGATCATTTCCCCGGACGGCGCCAACGGCTCGCTCCAGGTGCGCCAGGACGCACGGGTCTATGCAGGGCTGTTTGACGGCGAGGAAAACGCCACCCTGACATTGGCGCTTGATCGTTATGCCTACGTGCATGTGGCCCGCGGCAGCGTCGAGCTCAATGGGGTGCCCTTGCAGGAAGGGGATGGCGTGCGGGTGCGCGAGGAACAGGTGCTGACGTTGAGCAACGGTCAGGATGCCGAGGTGCTGGTATTTGACCTGCGGCCACAGGAATTGCCGCAAATGCCCTGACCGGTTGCATTGCCGTGGATATAACGCTTGGGAGATCGGCGCGAAAAGCGTCTAAAAAAACTCGGGCAATCCGCCACAATCCAGCTTTGCTATCTGAGACCGCGCATGGAACCCAAGGGGGGTTGCCGCCCTCCTTCCATGCGCTCTTTGGTATGCAGAGAAAGCTTGAAGAAGTTCCCATCCAATTGCGTTTTCAGATCAGCGGTAGGTGATGCCATCACTCTGTGATATTGACTGAATGTTACAAGCCAAGCAAAATGATCTCACTTGGCCATTAAAATCCCCCTGGCTTCTGCTTATTTCATGGAAGAAAGTATGAAAACGGTTATTTCCCTCGTTGCTCTATCCGTTGCTTGCTGCGCCACTGCGGACGTCCAGACCATTGCCTACCAATACGATGATTCAGATGCTGAATACTCCATCGTCTCTTTTGTAGAAAGCGATTCATCCATCCAGGCCACGTTGCAACGATCAGGCGCCTACTTCACCAACTATACAAAACTGGAAATCGATTGCGCCTCCCGCAATGTTCGTCACATGGGGATGTACAACAGCCTCGATAGCCTGGAAAAAGCTCAGTTCGACGAGATGCAAGGTCGCATCGTTGAAGGCTCGATAGCCGATGAGGTTGGCAAAGTGCTCTGCAAGGGCACAACCATGACCGCCTCGCAGACCGCCTCGCAAACTGACAAACTGCCTGCCGACGAACTGCCAGACGATAAAACCTGATTCCACGCCACCCGTCTGCCGTGCGCCTATTTGCGCGCACTGCTTAACCTCAACGCAACGCCTGCTTTCGCTCAAACGTCGAACGATAACTGCCAGGCGGCACGCCGAAGAAATCCCGAAAACGACGCTGAAAGTGCGGCGAGCTGACAAAGCCTGTCGCCACGGCGATTTCGGTGACGGATCGATTGGTCTGCTGGATAAGTTGGCGCGCACGGGTCAGGCGCAGTTCCAGGTAATAACGCGTCGGCGTCGCGCCGAGGAAACTGCAGAAGCGTCGCTCCAACTGCCGCTTGGAAATCTTCACGCAGGCCGCCAGCTCATCGATGGTCAATGGCTCCTCGATGTTTTGCCACATCAACTCCAACGCCAGCTTGAGACTTTCTGGCAGCGTCGGATCGGTTTCGACGAAGACCGGCGGCAGATCCGACGCGTCGCCCGACTCATCACACCGCAGGATCTCCTCGATCGCCCCCACCAGCGCCTCGCCTCCCGTCTGGCGGATCAACTGAAGCATCATGCGCAGTGAGCTGTTGGCACCTGCGCAGCTGACCCGCTGCCGGTCAACCACATAAGCGCGGCTGGAAACTTTCACATGGGGAAAAACCTCCGCCATCATGGCGCGACTTTCCGGGTGAACCGCGCACTCGAAACCATCGAGCAAACTGGCATCGGCGACAAAAAAAACGCCGTTCCACAACCCGCCCAGTATTGCCCCGGATGCGGCGTTGGCGCGCAGCTTGCGTCGCAGCAGCGGCATACCCTGCAACTTCACGCGAAAGCCACCGGCGACGATCAGGACGTCCTGGTTCTCCGGCAACTGCGCCAACTCGATATCGGCAGAGATAACGATCCCCAGGTCACTGGTCACCTGACTCCCCGACGCCCCAACCGTCAGCACCTCATACAGTGGCCTGTCGCTCATCAGGTTGGCTGTCACCAGCGCATCCACCGCACCGGTAAAGGACATCATCGAGAAATTGTCCATCAATACGAACGCGACACGAACCGGAGCCTGATCAGCATCTGAGGATCCGAGCGGCCGGTAAGCCATGTTTTTGTTTTTAAGTACGCTCTCGAATGCGCTGGGCATAGGGCCTCGTCAATACATGAAGGCATCAGGACTTGTATCACGCTCGCGCTTTAAGCAGCAGAGCAATTGGCACATCTTCCAGATTAACCACGACGGCTGCAATCGACTCGCGACATCCCAGGCCGATTCCTCCCTGATAGCCCAGCGGCCTCAAGTCCATTCGACTTTGGTCGATATCGTGTAGGTACGCATGGGCGCTTCCCCCGTTCCAGAAACTCGCAACGCGCACCGCTACTGTTTCCTGTTTCCGCCGTTCCAACACCTATAAATATCCGCGGGAGAAGTCATGAATATCAAACAGAAGTTGACCTGGGCGTTCGCGGCCATCGCCTGCTTGCCAGTGATCCTGGTGGCGGTGCTTGTCGTGTTGAACCTGCGCGACGCCGCACAAAGCAACTTCCTGGACAGCAGCGGCCGTGAAATCCGTCAGATCGACAACGGCATGAAGCAGTTCTTCGATGGCATCAGCCAGAACGTCGAGTTCTTCGCCAAGGACCCGCGGATTGTTGCGGCCAAGGATCTGAAAAACTATTCCGGTGCCGACGCTGCACAAATTCCGCTGCCTGAGAACAACAAACAGCTGCTGGACATATTCGACCGATTCGCCAAAAGCCATCCGACCACCGCCTATCTTTCTCTGGGGCTGGCCGACGGTGGTTACGCCAGTTGGCCTGACGATCCCAAAATTTCCAACTACGACCCCCGCGTTCGTCCTTGGTACAAGGCCGCCATCGCGTCACCGGGCACCACAGTGCGTACAGACGCCTATTACTGGGCCCCGGACGATGTATCGCTGATCGGCATCGTCCACACGGTCTCCGACGCCGCCGGCAAGCTGGTGGGTGTGGTGGGCCTGGACGTTTCCCTCAAGCAACTGACCGAACTGGTCAAGAACATCAAGCTGGGCGACAGCGGTTACCTGATGCTGGTTGAAGCCAATGGCAACGTCCTGGTCGACCCCAGCGACGCCAAGCACAACTTCAAGCCCATGGCAGAGCTTGGCCCCAACTATGCCGCACTGGCCAAAAGCGCTGATGGCGTAACTCAGATCGAGATCGAGGGCGTGCCCTACATGGCCAACGTCGTCAGCTCCAAAGGCCTGGGCTGGCGTTTCATCGGCCTGATCAAACGCGACGAAGTCATGGCCCAAGCCTCGAGCCTGACCTGGTTGATCGCCATCATCGCCGCGGCGCTGGCAGTCGTGTTCGCCATCGTCGGCGCCAGTTTCGCCAGCGTGATCGTGCGACCGATTCGCGGTGTTGCCAATGGCCTGCAGGAAATCGCCGAAGGTGAAGGCGACCTCACCCGCAAGCTCTCGGTGCAAGGCAAGGACGAAACCGCCACCCTGGCCAGTTGGTTCAACCAGTTCCTGGGCATGATCGCCCAACTGGTGCAGCGCATCGGCAGCGCCTCCTCCGACCTGCAAAGCGCCGCCGCCGATACCAGCGAAGTGGCGCAAAACATGAACGAAGCTGCCGGACGTCAACGTCAGGCCGTTGAACTGGTGAGTACCGCGTTCAACGAAATGGTCGCCACCGCCAACGAGGTCGCGCGCTCCTGCAGCCAGGCCGCCTCCAGCGCGGACGCGGGCTATCGCGACGTGCACGATGGTCAACAGCACATCGGCGAAGCCACGGGCAGCGTGCTGAAACTGAGCGAGGACCTGCAAAAGTCGACCCAGACCATGCAGGCGCTGGAGCAGGACAGCAAGAACATCAACACCATCCTCGACACCATTCGCTCCATTGCCGAACAGACCAACCTGCTGGCCCTCAACGCTGCCATCGAAGCGGCGCGTGCCGGCGATCAGGGTCGCGGATTTGCCGTGGTCGCGGACGAGGTCCGCGCCCTGGCCCGACGTACCGCCGACTCCACCGGCGAGATCGACAGCCTGCTGGGCAACCTCGCCCGCCGGACCCAGGAAGTCACCCTGCAAATGCAGGGCAGTCTGCAGGGCTCCAAAACCAGCGTCGAACGCATTCAGCAGGCCCGCGACAGCTTCGACAAGATCCGTATCTCGGTGGACTCGATTCGCGACCAGAACACCCAGATCGCCACGGCGGCCGAGGAACAGCACCAGGTGGCCGAAGACATCAACCGGCACATCTCGCAAATCCATACCGACGCACAACTGGTGGAAGAATATGCCCACTCGGCGCAAACGGGCTCAGGCCGCTTGACGGATATTTCCGGGCAGCTCAAAGGGTTGGTGGGACGGTTCAAGTTCTAGTTGTAGAGCCTGAGACAGCCCCCCTAAATGTGGGAGCGAGCCTGCTCGCGATAGC
>NZ_JABWQV010000174.1 GCF_014268615.1 Pseudomonas tehranensis
TGTGGGAGCAAGGCTTGCCCGCGATGGCGGTAGATCAGCCAACATTGATGCCAACTGATCCATCGCCATCGCGGGCAAGCCTTGCTCCCACAGGTCTTGTATCTGGACCGACTAGTTCGCCCGCAGGATCGATGGATCTTCTCCGCGGTACAGCGCCTCGACTTGCGCCGCGCGCCATTGCAGCACCGCCCGTTGGTTGATCGAGCCCTTGTCCGTGATTTCACCACGATCGATAGAGGCCGGTTCATCGAGCAAGGCAATCCACTCCACGCGGCTGGCGTTGCCGCTCGCCTCGCGGTTAAGCCGTTGCAGCCAATCGGCGAACCATTGGCGTACCGGTGGGCTGGCCAAGACCTCGGCATCGCTGGCGCTCGGGGACAGGCCTGACAAACGCCGGCATTCAGCCAGCCGTGGGAACACCAGCGCGCCCAGGCATTCGCGATCCGGCGCGGTCACCACCAGGTCCTGGACGTACGGGGTCCCCTCCAGCACCGCCCGGTTGCGCAACGGCCCGACACTGACGAACACCCCGGAGGACAGCTTGAAGTCCTCGGCTATCCGTCCGTCAAACATCAAGCCCAGTTGCGGATCATTGGGATCGGCCAACTTGATCGCATCGCCCGAACAATAAAATCCGTCTTCGTCGAACACCTCAGCGGTCTGCTGCGGCGAGCGCCAGTAGCCGGGCATGATGTGCGGTCCGCGAAAGCGGCCTTCAAACTTGCCGTCCACCGGCACCAGCCGCACCTCGCAGCCGGGTGCCGGCAAGCCGATGTAACCGGCCATGGACAACGGCCCGGTGGTGAAAGTACAGGACGGCGACGCCTCCGTCATGCCCAGCCCGGCCATCATGCGGATGCGTTCACCGCAATGCTGTTCGGCGACCTTGTCGAGCCGATCCCACGTACTTTGGGACAGACCCGCTGCCGCAAAAAAGAACAGGCTGATGCGCTCGAAGAAACGCTCGCGCAACTCGCCGTCCTGTTCCAGGGCACTGACCAACTCTTCCCAGCCCTTGGGCACGGTCAAGTACGCAGTGGGAGAAATCTCCTTGAGGTTGCGCAACGTTTCGGCGAAGCCCTGGGCGGTGGGCTTGCCGTCGTCCAGGTAAAACGTGCCGCCGTTGTACAACACGATGCCGACGTTGTGACTGCCACCGAATGTGTGGTTCCACGGCAACCAATCCACCAATACCGGCGGCGCTTCACCGAACACCGGAAAGGTCTGCAAGAGCATTTGCTGGTTGGCGCAGAGCATGCGTTGGGTAGTGATCACGGCCTTGGGCAGCTTGGTGGAGCCCGAGGTGAAGAGGAACTTGGCAATGCTGTCCGGCCCGGTGGCGGCAAAGGCCCGCTCGGCCTCAATACCACCGGGTTGCGCCAGCAGGCTGGCAAAGCTTGCCCTGGACCTTGCGGCCATTTCGCCGCGTACTGTGATCAAGGGAATGTCCGCCGGCAGCACCGCATTGATCGCCCGCTCAAACGGCGCAGCCTCGCTGACAAACACCAACCCCGGCTGCAACAGATCGCAAACGTGGCGCAGCTTGGCGAAATCCTGGGACAACAACGAATAGGCCGGCGACACCGGGCAATAGGGGATCCCGGCGTACATCGCGCCAAGGGCCATTTGCAGATGCTCGATGTCATTACCCGATAGCAGCGCCAGGGGCTTTTCGGCTGACAAGCCATAGCTCAACAAGCCTTGCGCGATGGCCCGCACACTGTCGAGCATCTGGGCATAGCTGACTCGCCGCCAGTCCCCGCCCGCCTGGCGGGCGGCAATAAAGGTCTGTTGCGGGCGCACCTGGGCCCAATGCACCAAGCGATCGAGCAAACGCGTCGGCAACGCAGCCAACGGCTCCAGGGAGCGCATGTGCAGGATGCCCTGCTCTTCTCTGACTTCAACGGCTGGATGACCAATCGACACCTGGCGATAGCGCCCGGGGCCGACTCGGGAGGACGATCTGAACTCAACACTCACGTACATTTCCTCCATCAAGGCACGCCGAACCCGCGCGAAGCGAGCGGAGCGTGGCAGCATCTGGCTGCGGCCTTGTTATTGTTATGTCTGGCCTGCATCGGGCCGGCGATGTCCACGCGCCACCGCCCGCATGCGACGGATATCAGATCGGGTAATGCCGGGCGCCGTTCTGCATCGTCACCCAGCGCAACTGGGTGAAATGCTCGATGGACGCCTTGCCGCCAAAACTGCCGTAACCGCTGGACTTGACCCCACCGAAGGGCATCTGCGCCTCGTCGTGCACGGTCGGACCATTGATGTGGCAGATGCCCGACTCGACCCGTTGAGCCAAGGCCAACGCCCGAGTGGTATCGCGGCTGAAAATGGCTGCCGAAAGGCCGAATTCGGAATCATTGGCCAAGCGCAACAAGGCTTCGTCGCCTTCACCACGCAGCAACACCGCCACCGGACCGAAAGACTCTTCGCGGTACAGGCGCATGTCTGGAGTAACGCCGTCGAGCAAGGTCGGCTGCAGAATGCTGCCGTCCAGTTGCCCTCCCGCCACCAGCGTCGCGCCTTTGGCCAAGGCATCGTCGATCAACCCCTTGATACGCTGGCCGGCACTGACGTCCACCAGCGAACCCAATACCGAATCACCGGCCGCAGGATCACCGGCACGCAAGGTGGCGATCTTGGCGCTCAGCTTGGAAACAAAGGCATCGGCCACGCTGGCATCGACGATCAGCCGCTCGGTGGACATGCAAATCTGACCCTGATTGAAGTACGCCCCGAAGGCGGCGGCTTCTACCGCTGCATCCAGGTCAGCGTCATCGAGCACCAGCAACGGCGCCTTGCCGCCCAGTTCCAGTAATGCAGGCTTTAGGTGGCGCGCCGACAGTTCGCCAACGATGCGCCCGACGTGGGTCGAGCCGGTGAAATTGACACGGCGTACCGCCGGGTTGGCGATCAGCCGCGCGACAATGGCCGGCGCATCTGCCGGGGCATTGCAGATGACGTTGACCACGCCATCGCCCAGCCCGGCGTCCTGCAATACCTGGCCAATCAAGCGGTGCACCGCCGGGCTGATTTCAGAAGCCTTGAGCACCACAGTGTTGCCGCAGGCCAGAGGCATGGCGATGGCGCGGGTGGCGAGAATCACCGGGGCATTCCACGGCGCGATACCCAGCACCACGCCACACGGCTGACGCAGGGCCATGGCAAAACTGCCGGGCACATCCGAAGGAATGATTTCGCCGTTGATCTGGGTGGTCATGGACGCAGCTTCGCGCAGCATATTCGCCGCCAGATGCACGTTGAAACCGTACCAGTTGGCCATGGCACCCGTCTCGCCGGCAGCGGCAATGAACTCGCCAGTGCGCGCCTGCAACTGCTCGGCGGCACGCAGCAGACGCGTGCGCCGCTCATTGGGCGCCAACGCTGCCCAGGCGGGAAACGCAGCTTGCGCGGCGGCCACGGCGGCGTCGGCATCCTCCAGCGTGGCAGCCGCCACACGGGAGACCACTTCACCGGTTACCGGATTGCAACGCTCGAAAGTCCGACCGTCACGGGCGGGGCACGACTGGCCGCCGATCAACAGGGGCACGTCCAGCATGGTGATTCCTCTTTATTGTCTTTATAGGGAACACATTCACAGTAGCGCCAAGGGCCTTTGAGCAACAGCCTGCGGGCACAGGATCGGCACCCGCCGCGCCGTTGTCTCAGCGTTTGTAAGTCTGCAGCCCCGGCTTGATGCTCTTGTCGTCGAGGAACTGCTTCATCCCCTGCTCGCGACCACCCTCGGTGTCGAGCAGGCGCGACTGATCGAGCTTGGCGTACAGGTAATCTTCGTTTTGCTCCCAAGTCAGTTCGCGGCAGCGCTTGAACCCGTGCTTGGCTGCTCGCAACACCACCGGGTTTTTCTCCAGCAGGTTACGCGCCAGCTCAACGGTGACTTCGCGCAGTTGCGCCAGGGGCACGCTTTCGTTGACCAGTCCCATCTCCGCGGCTTTCTGCCCGCCAAAGGTCTTGCCGGTCATGATGTAGTACAGCGACTGACGATGGCCCACGGTATCGGCCATGGCCTTGCTGACCAGGTTGCCGGGCGGGATGCCCCAGTTGATTTCCGAAAGGCCGAAGGTCGCCTCGTCAGCGCAGATCGCCAGGTCACACGCCACCAGCGGGCTGAAGCCGCCACCGAAGCACCAGCCATTGACCATGGCAATGGTCGGCTTGGCGTACATGCGCAGCAGTTTCCATTGCCACTGGGAGGCTTCGCGACGGATTTTTTCTTGCAGGATTTCAGGCCCGGCATCCACTTCGCGGAAATACTCCTTGAGGTCCATGCCGGCCGTCCAGGCATCACCGGCCCCGGTCAGCACCAGTACTCCGGCGGCCGGGTCCTGCTCCAGGGTTTCCAGCACGTCGATCATCTCGCGATTAAGCGTCGGACTCATGGCGTTGCGTTTTTCCGGGCGATTGAGGGTGACCCAGGCAATGCCTTCCTCGATGTCGACCTTGACCGTTTTCCAGCGACCTTCGTAATTGCTCATGGCGGGCGTGCTCTCTTGTTCTTGGCTGAAGATGAGCAAAAACTAAACTCGAAAACTAGTTATGTCAATTAACTATTAATCCATTTATCTGTATTTTCCCCAATGGACAGGACAACGCGGCAAATCACTATTTCGATATCCGCCATAGCCATCGCGCTTCAACCTCGGCAAAATGGATAGCCTTGTTAATCACTCACCTTGAGGATGCTCCCTCCGATGGCCAAGTCTTCCAAGCTTGCCGACCCCGCCGAGCCCCAGGCCAGCGGTACCGACGCACAGGCCCCGCTGGACTCCGCGCTGGATGATCTGATCGGTTACGCCCTGCGTCGCGCCCAATTGAAACTGTTCCAGAACCTGATCGGTCGACTCGCCATCCACGATCTGCGGCCCGCCCAATTTTCGGCCCTGGCGATCATCGACCAGAACCCTGGCCTGATGCAGACCGATCTGGCCAAGGCCCTGTCGATCGAACCACCGCAAGTCGTGCCACTGTTGAACAAGCTGGAAAGCCGGGCACTGGCCGTGCGGGTGCGGTGCAAGCCCGACAAACGCTCCTACGGGATATTTTTGAGCAAAACCGGCGAAACCCTGCTCAAGGAACTCAAGCAAATCGCCGCACAGAGCGACCTGGATTCCACCTCAACCCTTGACGGTGCCGAGCGCGAAGAATTGCTGCGCCTGCTCAAGAAGGTTTACCAGTCATAGAAAAACTGGCGCCAGCGTTTACAATCGCCGCCTTCTTCTACTACCCAAGGAACCGCCATGTCCGGGCTTGAACTGTTTGCCGCAGCCCTCGGCGTGATCGCTGTCTGGTTGACCGTCAAGCAGAACCCCTGGTGCTGGCCGACCGGTCTGGTCATGGTGCTGCTCTATAGCTGGATCTTCTTCGAAGTGAAGCTGTACTCGGACATGTTGCTGCAGTGTGTCTACGCCGTGCTGCAACTCTATGGCTGGTACCAATGGACTCGTGCGGGGCAGCATCATGAGGGGCGACAAATCACCCGCCTGGGCGCGCCTTCAGTATTGCGTGGCCTGGCGGTCGGCGCGGCAGGCAGCCTGATGCTGGGCGCGGCCATGGCGCACTGGACCGACGCCGCCCAACCCTGGCTCGACGCCGCGCTCACCGGTTTCAGTCTCGTGGCCCAGTGGTGGATGGCGCAAAAACGCGTGCAATGCTGGCCGCTGTGGATCGCCCTGGACATCATCTTCGTAGGCTTGTTCATCTACAAGGACCTGTACCTGACCGCTGCGCTCTACGCTTTGTTCACCCTGTTGGCCGTACAGGGCTGGCGCGAATGGCGCGCCGACCCGGTCCTGCGCACATGAAGGTCATGGTGCTCACCGGGCCGGAGTCCAGCGGCAAGAGCTGGCTGGCGGCGCAGTTGCAGGAGCACTTCGGCGGCTTGCGGGTGGACGAATACGTTCGCTACTTCATGGAGCAGAATCCGCGTGAGACCCGCCTGTCGGACATCACCGATATCGCCGCAGGACAGTTGGCCTGGGAAGACGCGGCCCGCGCCTGTAAACCACCGTTGTTGATCCTCGACACCCACCTGTTGAGCAACATCCTCTGGAGCCAAACCCTGTTCGGCGACTGCCCAAGCTGGCTGGAGCCGGCCTTGCTGGCGCGCCATTACGACTTGCACCTGCTGCTGAGCCCGCAACAGGTCGAATGGACTGGCGACGGCCTGCGCTGCCAACCCGAAATGGAAGACCGAATGAGGTTTTTCGAGGCTATCGAGCAATGGCTGGTTCGGCATCAGCAACCCTTGCAGGTCATTGAAGGCGATTGGGCGCAACGTCGGGAGCGGGTGTTTGCAACCGTGACTCGACTGCTCCAAGCCTGATTTACCCATCTGTTTGTATCACCCTTGAAACGCCCAGGTCGTGGCAACCCCCGCTCCAGAGCACCTCGATGGTTTTTCTGTTGCATTTGTCAGGTTCTTGAAACACCTGCTTGCGAAGCCTTGAACCAGAGCCAAGCGATAGCGCCCGGCCATTAGCCTCTATCGGCCTGTCTCACGAATGAAACAGGCGCCAGACGCAATTCCTCTGAAATATACCAACCCATTGAATTTGATAGATTTTTTATAAGCGGCACAACACCTGCTCTTCCTCCTTCGCACCGCTGGACCAAGGCCAGCCCACCGAAGAAGGAATCGATGCCGTGGGGACTTTCAATAGAAGCTTGACCTGCCTGCTGTTGATCGGCTGCGCCGCCGGCGCGACGTTCAGCCTCCCCGTGCAGGCCGAGGGCAACGGCGTCATTGTGCTCACCCGTGACGTCCAACCCGTTCATATCGGTCGCAACGGTGGCAAAGATCCCTACCCGAGCACCGTCAACGCCAACCCATCCGATCGAGTCAATCAAGCGACCGCCAGCATCGAGCTGAGCGACGGCGAATTCGCCAGCGTCGCCAGCGGCTCGTCGATCCGCAACGCCGTCACCCCGAACAACACCGGCGTACAAGGTCTGAACATCGTGACCAACCCCAACGGTTTGCCGGGCATGCGCGCCGGTCACGGTGGCGGCAACGGCGGCGCCATCTCCGGCACGATCAACCGCTCGCTGAGTTCCGGGCTGGCCCCGCTGGGCCGGTTGGGCGGAGGTCAGTGACATGAAAGCAGCCCTGTTTCTATTTGCCCTGCTCGGCTCGTCCACCGCGTTCGCCGATCCAGGCGCGGCGGTGATCAGCAATGCCAACCTGCAGGATTCCGGCAGCCGCTATACCGGCAACTTCAACGTCAACCAGGCCGCTGGCGATCAGACCCAGCAGACCAACACCCGGGCCATCGCCATCGGCACTCACGCCCAGGCCACCACTGTCGTGCGTCAACGGCTGGATACAGCGGCCAACCCGTCGGTGAACGCAACGGCCCGCATCGGCGGCAGTTCATTTAGCAACGGCAACGGAGTGCTGGGCGTTAACCAGTCCGCCGGTGCCAACAACCAGATGGCCAATGTCATGCGGGTGGGTATCAGTGCCCGGCCGCAGAGCATCGACGATAGCGCCCTTTCTCAGCAGAACGTGGCGTTGCTACCAAACTCAGGAGCAACTGGCACCCCAACCGGCAGTCGCCAGGTCGTCACCAGCGACCAGGCCTTCACCGGCAGCCGAGGGGTTATCCAGGTGAACCAGAGTGCCGGGGTGGGGAACCGCATGGCTAACACCCTGAGCATCCGGGTCGCTGACTGACCCGAAAACCGTGGGCATAAGAAAGTACTGACACTTAACCAACGACACGCAAGGAGAAACACCATGAAACCAACAATGGCACTTAAACCATTGGTTTTCGCTCTCGCCGCTGTCATGGCAATGGCTGCACAGGCTGATGGAAACGGACGTGGCAACGGGCACGGCAACGGGCATGGCAATCACGGTCCGCAAGGTCCGTCGTTTGAACAACTGCTTTCGATCACCGCCGGGGCTAGCGCGACCGTGATGGATGAGCAGAACAGCGACGGCAACGTGGTGACCAACCAGGCCACCCGCAACACGGCTGAAGCCGCTGACTCGCTCAATGGCAGCAACGGCAATATGGGCGCCAACATCGCCGCCGGCGATGGCAACCAGCAGGACAACGCCGCGGCCATCGCCACTGCAGACGAAGCATTCATCTTCGGCTCAGCGGTCGCCACCTCCAGCGCCATGCAGGTCAATAACAATAACTACGTCAAAAACAACTCGACCCGAAACAACGCCTCGCTCACCAATGCGGGCAACGATGGCTCCGGCAACATCGGCATCAACGTGACGGCCGGCAACTTCAACCAACAGAAAAACAACCTGGCCATCGCTGTATCGGGCGGACGTGTCGCAGAAGCCGCAGCCTCGGCCGATCAGTCTTCCACAGGCCTTGTGGTCGACAACAAGGGCGTACGGACCTACAAGACCGACACCCTCACCAGCACCTACGCCGCTTCCGGCACATTCAAGGCCAAAGGTACCGGCACCGTCGAAGACGACGACCATGGCGGCTGGGGCAACAGAGGCGGCTACGGCGGCGGTCACGATGACGACAAGTTCAAGTTCTCCGCCGTGGGCACTTTCGAACTGGCCGGCAGCAACACCCAACAAGTGCTGACCCGCGATGGCTGGAAAAACCCTGTCATCAACAACGCTACCATGACCAACTCCATGAACGGCTTCTCCGGTAACGGCGGCGCCAACGTGTCGGCGGGCGTGGGCAACCAGCAAAGCAACTCGCTGTCCATTTCGGCCGGTTGCAGGGCTTGCATGTAAGCGCGATCGAAACGAAGCCCCGGAAACGGGGCTTCTTTCCCAGGTGTGCATAAGGCGTATCGATCATGCGAGCGGCAGCCCTTTCTCTGCTCATTTGTCTGGCCGGCGTGGCTGAAGCTGCGCAGATGCCGGTCGCCGCCCTACCCGGCGGCATGTTGATCTACAAGCCAGTACAGAGTGTGCGCGAGCGCAAGTTCAGCGACATCGTCGAGCAGAAAACCGATTTCAGTTGCGGCGCCGCCGCGCTGGCCACGGTACTGCGCCAGGCCTATTGGCTTGACGTGGATGAAGAGCACGTCATCAAGGGCATGCTGGTCAAAGCCGACCATGACCTAGTCCGCACCCAGGGATTTTCCATGCTTGATATGAAGCGCTACGTGGAAAGCATCGGCATGCGCGCCCGGGGCTACCGGATACCGCCGGAAAAGCTCGAGGCAGTGACAATTCCGGTGGTGGTCCTGATGGACATCCGTGGCTACAAGCACTTCGTGGTACTGCAGCGAGCCGACCAGCAATGGGTCTATATCGCCGACCCCGTACTGGGGCACAAGCGCTACGCCCATGATGATTTCGTCAAAGGCTGGAACGGCATCGTGTTTGCCATCGTCGGCCCGGGTTACGACAAGACCAACGCACTACGCACCCCTCCGCAACCGCTGACGGCGCGTAACAAACTGGACGGGTTCAACCCGGTCAAAGATGCAGAGCTGATGGATTTTGGCTTCATACAGAGCGACTTTTTCTAATCGCCGACCAATCGCCAACAATAAGTACAAAAAGGAGCAGGAAGCTCCGGGAGCAGCACATGAAAACTTCACGCTGGCTGGCGTTTGCCGGCCTTGCCGCGGCTGTGTCGGGCCATGCCCACGCCGGATTCAAACCCATCGAAGTCAAGGATCAGGAGCTTGCCGAACTGCGTGGACGCTATGTCATGCCCGGACGGGTCATCAGCTTCGGTATCGTCATGAGCAGCACCTGGCGCAACGCCAGTGGCGACCTGATCGGCGCGAGCAGTTCCATGCAGATCCAGGCGGCCACCGTCAAACCCCAATTCTATGTCTCAACGATCAAGCAGACCGGCAATGGCCAGGCCCCGCAACAGGGCAGCGGCAACATTGTCGGTGGCGCGGGGCTGGCGGGTGGCCAGGGCGTGACCCAAAGCGTGCGCGCCGCAGGTGATGGCAACTCCGCCTACAACAACGTCAGCATCAACGTCAGGGAAAGCAACCAGGCCCCCGCTCTGGTGCCTGCTCAAGGCCAGTTGCTGAGCAAAGGCCAAACCATCAGCGGCAGCAACGCCGCCGGCAGTGTTGCGGTCACCGCCACCGGCAGCGGCGTGCAGATGGCGATCCAGGCCAACCACAACCAGGGTAGTTCTCTGCAACAAGTAGCCCAGGGCGGCTTGCTGCAAAACACTCGCTTGCTGGGTAACAGCAACCTGGTCAACAACATGACGCAACTCAACGTGGTTTTGAACAACAACGGCCTCAGCGCCGGCGCTTTGGACTGCAACCTGACCCAGCTGCGCGGACTGCGCAATCTCGGATATTGAACTACGCTGCCTTGCGACCACTGGGCAAATAGGGACGGCATATTTCATGTATCGATCCGTATCGTTGCGCGCTGTGATGTGCGTAAGCACTCTTTTACCGGCGCCCCTGCTGCAAGCAGCACCTGACGCCGACATTCAAGCTCTGAAGCAGGAGCTTCTCGAGCTCAGACAACGATACGAGGTCCAGCAAAGAGCCCTGGCGATACTCGAGCAGCGAGTTCGCCAGGTCGAAGATCAACCCGCTGCTCCCGCGCCCAAGCGTCTGGCTAAATCCCCGGCCGACATGAAAGGCAACCAGACTGCGGCGGGCGGCGCAGCGGCCGGTGGCA
>NZ_JABWQV010000175.1 GCF_014268615.1 Pseudomonas tehranensis
CGTCGAATAGACGAGCCGTTTTTTTATGGAAGTCATTAAGGCAGCAAGGTGTCGGCGGCTAACGATTTGGGTCGGCTGCCGGACCGTTCTGTCGCAGATAATAATTGTCGAACTCGCCGCTTTCGACGAGTTGGAAACCGTGGCGGATATAAAAACGATTCGACGCGCTTTCTTTGAGAGCGCCCACCCGGACAGGCAGCGCAGCGGCATCTGCCTCTTTGAATATTTGGCTGAGAACAGCAGAGCCTACTCCTGATCCTTGCGCGCCAGGGCGCACGTACAAGTGGTCAAGCAAGAGTTCATTGTCGTGACGTTTGATGACTACGAACCCCACCCTCTCTCCTGTTACCACGATGTGGCGTGTGCAGTCTGGTTCAAAATTGCCAAGAAATCGTTCGCGTGCGCGCACTGGATCAAAGCGCCCGACACGCTCAAGACTTTCGCGCATGGCTTCGATTCGAATAGCGACCAGATCGTCCAGGTCGCTTTGTTGAGCGGGGATCAAGGTGGTGAGGAAATCGGGTGTGAAGGGCATCATGCGCTCTAATATCATCCTGGGATGATCCGTATAAATAACCTGGCTATTTCGGATTGTGAAGGGGTACAACAGCTGCATTGATCGCTGATCACCCGGAGCAAGCACTCAAGATGGAAGCCCACATTCGTCTCGCAACACCTGAGGATGCAGAATCGATAAGCAACGTTGTGATCAGCGCCTTGCGTCAATCCAACGCCAACGATTACCCACCCGAGGTCATCGCCCAGGTGGAGCGCAGCTTCTCTGCTCAGGCGGTTCAGCAATTGATGGAGCAGCGTCGGGTTTATGTGGCGTCTGTCGAACAATGTGTCGTCGCCACGGCCAGCCTCGATGGGGGTGTTGTCAGAAGTGTTTTTGTCGAACCGCGGTGCCAGGGAGAAGGCATCGGCAAACAACTAATGTCTGTCATTTGTTCAGATGCTCTCGACAGGGACCTGGACGTTTTGCACGTGCCTTCCTCCATCACGGCAGAGGGCTTTTACACGGCGCTGGGATTTCAAAAGGTACGTGACGAACTCTACGGCGCCGAGCGCACGATTATCATGCGCAAATGGTTGTTGAAGTAGTGCCTGCTCAATCCCTGCCTCGCTGGGGCACACCGCTTTTGGTTCAGGGCAGGCATTGCAGCGGGCCTGTGAACCTTCTATAAAACCCACGCTGACATCGCGACCCTTTCGGTGGTCGTTGACCTCTGGATAGTTGACCCGCATGGAGCATCATCGTGAGCGAACCTTCTCGCCCCCTCAAATCCCTGACTCACACCGTTTCGAATACCCCATCGTTCCGCCTGCCGAGTATTGGACTGCTGCAACATGCCTGGGGCATCAGCCTCCTGGCCTTGCTCAGCGGATGCGGAGCGTTGACGGATGTCCGTTCTTTCTCCACGCCCTACTCGACACCTGACGGTGGTGAGACAGCACGATTGCGGGTGATCAGCGACGGCATGATCCGGGGCGTGCCCAAGTCCGACTGCGTCGACTTTCGTCTGCCGGGCGCCGGTGTGATGGTGGCGTACCGGGATGGCTACGCCAATCGCAACGGTGAAAGCCTGGGCATGCCGGCTGTCAGCGAGCGTTCATCCGCGACTGTCATGACCGAGCTGTTGGTGCCTGCAGGGCAGCCCATCGCTTTTCATTACATTGGTGATCAGTGCTACAACATGTTCAGCTTTGTCCCCAAGGCAGGGGCGGATTACCAACTGGACGCCGTGGGGTTTTACCGGTGCGGGGTCACACTCAAGCAAGTGGCCGGTGCAACAGTGCGGTATTCCTCGGTCCCGCTGAAGGAAAGCAAATTGTGCAGAGTGACGGATAACTTTTAGAGTGGACATTTCCAGGGTGCGATAACGTTTGAAAAGGACTTCACTATGGAAACCATCCCCACGCTCCAGACCCGCCGTCTCATCCTCACGCCTGTGCAGTTGGCCGATGCACCAGCTATTCAACAGCTGTTTCCCCATTGGGAAGTGGTGTGTTATCTCGACAGTCGCGTGCCATGGCCTTACCCGGCTGACGGCGCACTGACTTACGTTCGCGACCACGCACTCCCTGCCATTGCAGCAGGGCGCGAATGGCATTGGATGATTCGTATCGCTGAAGACGCGGCACAGTGCATTGGCAGCATCAGCCTGTACGATCAGCCGGGCAACAACCGAGGCTTTTGGCTGGCACCTCAGTGGCAGAGAAAGGGCTACATGCGCGAAGCCTGTGAAGTTATCAACGCCTATTGGTTTGAAACCCTGGGGCGTCCCGTCATGCAAGTGCCCAAGGCGATGGGCAATCATGCTTCGCGCAAGGTTTCGGAGCATGAAGGGATGCGTATGATTGCAACGCAGCAGGGGGAATTTGTCTGTGGTTCGTTGCTTAAGGAAGTTTGGGAAATGACGCGGGAAGCGTGGCTCGAGAAAAAAGCTGCTTCTAGGACGAATTGAGTAGGGCAAATGAACCAGGCCGTCTTTAACGACCATCAACTACAGTCGCCAGACCTGAGTATGTCTACAGGGTCAAGGAGTGTGAAATGGATATTCCACAGGGTTTCAAACCGTTATTTAGGAGCAGTCCTTTTCTTGATCTACTAGGCCCTTTCTACTATCGGGAAAACTCTGAAGGTTTTACCGTTGGGATTTGGGTCGAGGAGAAACACACCAATGCGCGTGGACTCGCTCACGGAGGGTTGTTCATGGCGCTGGCTGATATTGCTTTGGGCTACAGCGCGGCCTTTTCGAAAGATCCTCCTCTGAAGCTCGTAACGACCACAATGACCACTGATTTTGCCGGCTCCGCTAAGGTCGGCGATTGGTTGGAGGCTGCCGTTGATATTCAAAAAACCGGTAGTCGACTGGTTTTCGCTAATACCTATATAAGCGCTGGAGGGGAGCGCGTGGTGCGAGCCAGCGCGTCTTTTCTTGTGGTGGGTTGAAAGCATCTGGAGACGCACTACCAACGTCGAGTCTTACATCCGAGCTCCCACTGCGATGATCCGCGGGGCGCTTGGTTTCTCCGTCAGCAGTGATCAAGGAAGAACGCATGGAACCGCTACTTAATCGAATAATGTTGTATGTACGGGACGTCCAGGCGACCTGCGTTTTTTATGAGCGTCATTTCGGCTTTGTCAGTGAAAAACATGCTGATGATCGCGTCACGCAATTGAGGTCTGTAAACGGTGGCGCGATTCTGATGGTTCACCCGGCAGGGAAGGCCGTTAAAACGGGACAAGTCACGGTCAAGCTTGTTTTTGATACCCGGGATGTTGAGGGCTTCAAGGAAAAGTGCATGGCCCAAGGCTTGAAGTTTGGCGCCATCCACCAGGCCGACGGTTATTCATTCGCCAATGCCAAAGACCCTGATGGCAATGCCATTTCTATCTCCAGTAGAGCGTTTGCATGCCACTGAGCTTTCATAAGATGCACGCCAATGGCGATGACTTCATCCTCGTGGATTCGCGAAACTCAAAAAATCCTCTAACCAGTGCCATGGCCCGGCGAATGGGTGATCGCCATCGAGGCATCGGTTTCAACCAGCTCGCGGTAATGCTCGATTGTGAGGATGCAGACGCACGCCTGATGTTCTGGAATGCAGATGGCTCCGCGCTGGACGTTTGCGGCAGCGCGACGCGGGGCGCGGCGGATCGGTTGATGCGCGAAGCGAATGTGACTTCGATAACGCTGCGCACCCACCGCGGTTTGCTCACTTGCGAACGAACTTCAAGCGGCGCAATTTCCGTCAACATGGGGCAGCCGCTTTTCGGCTGGTCGGACATTCCCTTGGCTGGGGACCTGGACAGCGCTGTTTTGCCAATGGCGGGTAGCCCGATAGCGTGCAGCATGGGCAACCCACACTGCACTTACTTTGTGGATGATCTAGCCGACGTTGATATCGCGACAATCGGTCCGGCGATCGAAACCCACCCCCTGTTCCCGCTCAAGACCAACGTGCATTTCGTCCAGGTCATCAATCGAAAGCACATTCGTTTGCGCATATGGGAGCGGGGCGGTGGCATCGCACTCGGATCAGGCTCCTGCTCCTGCGGCGCCGCTGTTAACGGAATCCGTCGAGGCTTATTGGACCATCGCGTTGAGGTTGAATGTGATGGTGGAAGCGTGACGGTTCAATGGGATGGCGTTGGGTCGGTCTTTCTCATCGGGCCGGTACAGGCAACGTTTTCCGGAGTTTTCACCGACACTGCTCAGCAAATCTCCACCTGATAACGGAAAGTATCGGCCGCACCCCGCGACAGTCGGTATTCCAGTGGTTGCCGGTCGTAGCCCAGGGCCACCCGTTCGACCACCACCACTGGGCTGCCGACGGTGACTCCCAGCGTGGCGGCCAGTGGCTCATCGGCCGAGGCGACGGTCAGGGTTTCTCGCGCAGACGCTACACGCATGCCGCAGCGTTCTTCATAGAAAGGGTAGAGCAGGGTGCCGAAGTCGCTCAGATCGGTGTCGAGCAGGGCGCCGAAGCGAGCGGTTGGCAGCCAGATTTGCTCGTGGAACAACGACCTGCCATCCATGAGGCGCAGGCGCTCCAGGCGGATGGTGGAGTCGTGCTCGGTCAGATTCAGCGCCTGGCGCACGTGGGCGTCCGGGATTTCCTGGGTGCGGCTCAGGATGCGGCTTTGCGGCACTTGCGATTGACCGCTGGCATCGACCTGTCGAAAGAATCGAAACAGTGAACCGTCGAAGTTGGGCCGACGCACGAACGTGCCACGGCCCTGGACGCGCAGCAGCAACCCTTCCCCGACCAGCGTTTCCACCGCTTTGCGCACCGTGCCCACGGCAACGCCGTACTGGCGGGTCAGTTCTGCCTCGGTGGGAATGGCTTCACCGGGCAGCCATTCACCTGCGGCGATTTTCGCCAGCATCTCTTCACGCAGTCGTTGATAGAGCGGCAGTCGCTCGTCATGTCCAAGGTGTGTAAGGGCCATACCGTCAATCCGATTCCAGGTAATGCGTCACTTTACCCCAGTCATCGCGTTGACAGGGATGGTTGTTTATAGATATGGTCATCCAGTCATCTATATGAATTTCAGGTCTGTAATAGCCTTACATGCCTGGCGGGCTCCCACAAAAATCAACAAAGGCAGCTTCCTGATGTCCCTGTCGTTCGAAGGCATAGATACCCACGCCCACATCTTCCGGCATGACTTGCCCATGGCGAGTGATCGGCGCTACAGCCCTGATTACGACGCCTTGGCCGAGCACTATCTGGGGCACCTGGATCGCAGCAACCTTGCCCATGGCGTGCTCATCCAGCCGAGCTTTCTGGGCACCGACAACCATTTCATGGTCGAGGCCCTGCAACGTTACCCGCAACGTTTGCGCGGCATCGCGGTGGTCGAGCCGGACATCGAGGATGCGCAACTCCAAGCATTAGCCAAGGCGGGCGTGGTAGGCGTTCGCTTGAATCTGATCGGCAAGGCGCCGCAGGACTACACCGATGTGCGCTGGCAGACTTTTTACCAGCGACTGGCCCGGCTTGGCTGGCAGGTTGAAATCCAGTGTGGCTTCGACGCCTTGGTCCTGATAGTCCCGTTCGTTCTGGCGACCGGCGTCACGGTGGTTGTGGACCACTTCGGTCTTCCCTCCCAGGGTATCGACCCGAATAACCCAGCCCATCACGGCTTCCTGGCCTTGCTCGGCGAGGACAGGCTGTGGATCAAGTTGTCTGCCGCCTATCGCAGTCAGTCAGACCTGCCCCGCGCGGTTGGCGTGTTGGCGCAATTGCGCCAGGCGTGTGGCGGTATCGAGCGTTTTGTCTGGGGCAGCGATTGGCCCCATACCCAGTTCGAATCGCGCACCGGCTACGACGCGCAGTTGGCCTTTGTGCACGCCTTGTTTCCCGACCCGGTTGAGCGCCGGCAGGTGTTGGTGGATAACCCCACGATCCTGTTCGGCTTTGCTGCGTCGACGCGTTGAACTTCCCATAACAAAATAATACGGAACACACATCATGATGAGCCTGTACGTCGTCGCCGCGATCGTTCTTGCTGTCGCGCTGGGATACACCACCAAAATCAACATCGGCCTGTTCGCCATCGCCTTTGCCTATCTACTGGGCTGTTTCGGCATGGGCTTGAGTCCTTCCGAAATCATCGGCATGTGGCCGTTGAAGATTTTCTTCATCATCTTCTCGGTCTGCCTGTTCTACAGCTTCGCCATCGTCAACGGCACGCTGGAGAAGCTGGCCGAACACCTGCTCTATCTCTGTCGTAACGTGCCGCACCTGTTGCCTTATGCGGTGTTCCTGACCGCTTGCCTGATTGCCGGGCTCGGCGCGGGTTACTACACGGTGCTGGCTTTCATGGCCCCGCTGACGCTGTTGCTGTGCCAGCGCACGGGCATGAGCCTGATACTCGGTGGCATGGCGGTGAACTACGGGGCCCTGGGCGGTGCCAATTTTGTTTCCAGCCAGAGCGGCATCATCTTCCGTGGCCTGATGACCGGCCTGGGTGTTCCCGAAAGTGAAGCGTTCATCAATGGCCTGGCCATTTTCGCCAGCACCATGGTCATTCCACTGGTGGTCATCACCGCGTTCGTGTTTTTCGCCGGTCACGGCCGCGCGCTGAAGAATGCGGCGGTCGCGATCGAGGCGCCGAGCCCGCTCAACCGTGAGCAGAAAATCACCTTGTGGCTGACCTTGCTGATGATGCTGATCGTGTTGGCCGGGCCCATCGCGCACATCCTGTTCCCCGACAACGCGACGGTGACGTTCGTCAATTCCAAGGTGGACATCGGCCTGATCGCCAGCGTGTTCTCGGTGATCGCGCTGATGCTTAAGCTGGGCGACGAGCGCAAAGCCATCGCCTCGCTGCCTTGGGGCACGTTGATCATGATCTGCGGTGTGGGCATGCTGATTTCGGTGGCGATCAAGGCCGGCGCCATCGACGCGTTGGCATCGTGGATCGGCGGCAATATCCCACCGGTGCTGGTAGCCCTGGTGTTCGGTGTCGTCGCTGCGCTGATGTCGATTTTCGCCAGCACCTTGGGCGTGGTCACGCCGGCGTTGTTCCCCATGGTGCCGCCACTGGCCGCGGCCATGTCAATCGACCCTATGGTGCTGTTCATCAGTATCGTGGTTGGCGCCCAAGCCACCTCTATCTCGCCGTTCTCCTCCGGCGGCAGCCTGATCTTGAGCTCCTGCGCCGATGAGCAGAGCCGAACCCGGCTATTTCCTCAATTGCTGCTGCGTGCCGCGCCCATCGGCTTCGTCGCGGCGATGCTGTTTAACCTTGCGCTGACTTTTATCTAAAGAGTTTTCGCTTGGCAGGTCCGGGAGGTGCCATTCACTCAAGGCCTGCCTTAACCATTGTGGCGAGGGAGCTTGCTCCCGCTGGGCTGCGCAGCAGCCCCCACTTCTACCGCCATTGCTGGTTTGGCTGGCGCTCAAGATTCAGGGGTAATGAGTGCCTCAGGAGCGGGTTCAGCAGCCAGCTTTAACCGGTCAGCCTTACTGATGTATTTGGATTTCTTTGGCGGGGCCAGTTTGGCACTCGCCTTTTTTGCGTGAGCTTTGAGTAACTGATTTATTTTTTTACGACGATTCATACTTTTCTACTCGGTTTGCAAAGACTTGGATGATGGTGAAAGTTTGGGTGTGAAGCCAAGCATTGATTTTGCGCTTCCCAGGCGGCCCTGCTACCCAGAAACCTACCCCCAACCCTCCAGACGCATGGTCGCACGGACCAGGCGTTGCTCCTCCTGTTCGATCTCCTTGAGGTTGTCGCGGATGCTGTGGATGTGTTCACGCGCAGCGCGCTGAGCCTGTTCCGGCAGGCGCTCGATGACGGCGTGATAGAGCCGGGTGTGCTGGCGGTCGATCTGGCGTTTTTGCATAGGGCGATGGTAGAGGTTGTTGACCGAGGCGAACACCGTACTGAGCATCAAATCGGTCAACGACTGCAGGGTATGCAGCAACACCGGATTGTGCGAGGCCTCGCAGATCGCCAGGTGGAAGGCGTGGTCAAGGCGGGCATGTTCGCGCGGCTCGGCAGGTACGGGTTGACTGTGGGCGGCGAGCATTTCTTCATAGCGTCGGGTGAGCAGGACAAAGTCCGCGTCTGTGCCGCGCAAGGCGGCCAGGCGTGCTGATTCGGCTTCCAGCAGTGCGCGCACTTCCAGAAGATCGAACAAGGTGCGCGGCTGCGAGTTGAACAGGTGCATCAGTGGGCTGGCATCGCGGTTCCCGTTCAGGGTCGCCACCCGTGAGTCACGGCCTTGGGCGGTCTCGATAATGCCGCGCCCACGTAGCACTTTCAGCCCTTCACGCAGCGCCGAGCGGGATATTCCCAGTTTTTCGCATAGGCGGCGCTCCGAGGGCAGCGCCTGGCCCACCTTGAGCACGCCATCGACGATCAATCGTTCGATCCGCTCGGCGACCACATCACTGACCTGACGGCGAACACCGGAGGTTTCTTCGAGCATGTCAGGGGCCTCGGCTAACTGGTAGTACCAGTTCTAAATGGTCATTCACGCTGCGCCTAATATAGCTACCAAGCCCTTTATATGTAAGGCCATTGGAAAAGACTGGTTAGAGGTTGGCTTGAAAAAACTGGTCATACCAGTTCATTCGCTAATAGACGACCCTCCTGCAAGGCTCTACATATAGCGCATAACAAGCGGCCGGCTCGCGACCGACGCCGCACAAAAGAACAATAAAGCGAGAACGGCTGCCATGAGTATTTTGTACGACGAGCGCGTTGATGGGGCGCTGCCTGAAGTGGACAAGTCAGCGCTGCTGGCGGAACTGCGCCAGCAGCTTCCAGACCTGCAAGTGCTGCACACCCAGGAAGACCTCAAACCCTACGAGTGCGACGGGCTCTCTGCCTACACCACCACCCCGATGTTGGTGGTATTGCCTGAACGCATCGAACACGTCGAACGCCTGCTCAAACTTTGCTATCAACGCCGTGTGCCGGTGGTGGCTCGCGGGGCAGGGACAGGGTTGTCCGGTGGTGCGTTGCCGTTGGTCCAGGGGATTTTGCTGGTGATGGCGCGCTTCAAGCACATCCTCGAAGTCAATCCAGAAGGGCGTTTCGCTCGTGTTCAGCCGGGCGTTCGTAACCTGGCGATCTCCCAGGCTGCCGCCCCTTACGACCTGTATTACGCACCGGACCCCTCTTCGCAGATCGCCTGTTCGATTGGCGGTAACGTCGCCGAGAACGCCGGAGGCGTGCACTGCCTCAAATATGGCCTGACCGTGCACAACCTGCTCAAGGTGGAAATCCTCACGGTTGAAGGCGAGCGCATGACCCTGGGCAGCGATGCCCTGGATTCGCCCGGCTTCGACCTGCTCGCCTTGTTCACAGGTTCCGAAGGCATGCTGGGGATCATCACCGAAGTCACGGTCAAGCTGCTGCCCAAGCCACAGGTGGCCAAGGTGTTGCTGGCCAGCTTTGATTCGGTGGAGAAAGCCGGGCGCGCAGTCGGTGAAATCATCGCGGCCGGGATCATCCCTGGCGGCCTGGAGATGATGGACAACCTGGCCATTCGCGCCGCTGAGGACTTTATTCACGCCGGTTATCCGGTGGACGCCGAGGCTATCCTGCTGTGCGAACTGGACGGCGTGGAGGCCGACGTGCACGACGATTGCGAGCGTGTTCGCGCGGTGCTGGGCGAGGCCGGCGCCACCGAAGTGCGCATGGCCCGCGATGAGGTTGAACGGGTCAAGTTTTGGGCGGGGCGCAAGAACGCCTTCCCGGCCGTCGGGCGCATCTCGCCGGACTATTACTGCATGGATGGGACCATTCCACGGCGTGAACTGCCCGGCGTGCTCAAGGGCATCAGTGAGCTGTCCGAGGCGTTCGGCCTGCGTGTGGCCAACGTGTTCCATGCCGGTGACGGCAACATGCACCCCTTGATTCTGTTTGATGCCAACCAACCCGGCGAGCTGGAGCGGGCCGAGTCCCTGGGCGGCAAGATTCTCGAACTCTGCGTCAAGGTGGGCGGCAGCATCACCGGTGAACACGGGGTGGGGCGCGAGAAGATCAATCAAATGTGTGTGCAGTTCAACAGTGACGAACTGACCCTGTTCCACGCGGTGAAGGCCGCCTTCGATCCGCGTGGCCTGCTCAACCCCGGCAAGAACATTCCGACCCTGCACCGCTGTGCCGAATTCGGTGCCATGCACGTGCACCACGGCCAATTGCCTTTTCCTGAACTGGAGCGTTTCTAATGGTGATGCAGCATGACTGCGACGCCAGCGAGGCGCTGCTGGAACAAGTCAATCACGCCCTCAATAGCGCTACGCCGTTGCGCATTCAGGGTGGCAACAGCAAGGCGTTTCTTGGTCGCAAGGTTGAAGGCGACGTGCTCGATACCCGTGTCCACCGCGGCATTGTCAGCTACGACCCGACCGAGTTGGTGATCACCGCGCGCGCCGGCACGCCGCTGGCTGAGCTGGAGGCGGCGCTGGACGCGGCCGGGCAGATGCTCACCTGCGAGCCTGCACAATTTGCCGGCGCCGCGACCCTCGGCGGGATGGTTGCGGCAGGCCTGTCGGGCCC
>NZ_JABWQV010000176.1 GCF_014268615.1 Pseudomonas tehranensis
CGGGAGCAAGCTCCCTCGCCACAGGGGGCTCCATAGGGGATCGTCATTGAGTCACAGATTTCGCAAGGTCGGCGTCAATCAAACAATGTGGTAGAGACCACACAGGGAGAAAACATGGCTGTTGATATTTTCATCAAGATCGGCGACATCAAGGGCGAGTCCATGGACAAGGCCCACAAGGACGAGATCGATGTCCTGAACTGGAGCTGGGGCATGTCCCAGTCCGGCAACATGCACGTGGGCAGTGGCGGTGGTGCGGGCAAGGTCAACGTGCAGGACCTGTCGCTGACCAAGTTCGTCGACAAGGCATCGCCCAACCTGATGATGCATTGCGCAAGCGGCAAGCACATCGACAAGGTCAAGCTGACCGTGCGCAAGGCCGGCGGTGAAAGCCAGGTCGAGTACATGATCATCAACCTGGAAGAAGTGCTGATCACCTCCCTGAGCACCGGCGGCTCGGGCAACGATGATCGCCTGACCGAAAACGTCACCCTGAACTTCGCCAAGGTGATGGTCGACTATCAGCCGCAAAAAGCCGACGGCACCAAGGAAGGCGGCCCGGTCAAGTTCGGCTGGAACATCCGTCAGAACGTCAAGGTGTGATCGAACACGCCCCCGGTGCCACGCGCCGGGGGTGTTTGGTGCTTGCTCGAATCCAATCCTTTCCCACCCGGTATCTGAGTCATGGCCAAGCCTTCGTTTATCAATTTGTGGAAAGCCTATTCCGATCTGCTGGTGACCTACCCTGACGCGAAACCTTGCGACGGTCCGTGGGCCAACCAGTGCGCGATTCGCATGAGCATCACGCTCAATACCGAACTGAGCATCAAGGTCAACAAGTCCACCTACACCGAACCCAAGTGTGCTCATGGGCATGCGCGGGGGGCTGAATCGCTGGCAAATTGGTTGTGGAAACACCACCTGGGCCGTCCAACTATCCTCGGCGGCAGCGCAGAAGAGCGCCGAAATCTGATGGACAAAAAAGGCCTTATTTTTTTCAAGGACTGCTTCCAACAACTGGGAGAGTCTCTAGACGGTCGCACCGGCGATCATATCGATCTGTGGAACCGTGGCTTTACCGCTAGCCGGTATGACGATCCTTCCTATCGATCCAAGGCGATCTGGTTCTGGGAGCTTTTATGATCAAAGCTCATTGCGCAGTATTTATGGGTTGCTTGCTTTCGAGTCTGACGGCCTGTGCCGGGCAGCAAGCTGCACCGGCGACGCCAGCCGCAGCGGTGAATCAAGTGGTCTCGATGGGCGGGCAACAGTTAACGCTGGTGAATGACCAACAACGCTGCGCGCTACGCAAACCAGACCAGACCCTAATGCCACTCGACTTGCGATGGCCCTGCCAATTCACCGTCGACAGACAAGGCAAATCGCATGTCGAGACCTTCGGCAAAGTGCCCATTGTCATCGTTATTCATTTGACGACAACGGCTGAGGACAGTCCTGAGTGTCGATCCGAGTATCGCGCCATACGCCAGATCAACGGACAACTCGAACCCTCGATAATCGCTCGCACGGGTAGTTGCCTGCGCGGTGCAGGCGATCAGAAAGACTACACGGGCCTTTTCACTTGGTAACCGAAATCGCCACCCGCGATCGCCTGCAACCGTCCCTGCTGGACCGGTTGACCGACGACGACCCGAGCAACCTCAAGGAAAGCGCCGACAAGCGCGTGTTGTCGCTCACCCAGTTGAAAGCCTCGGTGCTGCGCGACCTGGCTTGGTTACTCAACACCACTTCGTTGCTCGATGCCGATGCCACGCTGTACACCCCGGCAGGCACATCTGTGGTCAATTTCGGGTTGCCGGCGCTGGCCGGCAACAGCGCGTCGAACGTCGACCTGCCGGCCCTCGAAGCGCTGATCCACCAGGCCATCGCCACGTTCGAACCACGCATCTTGCGCCATACCCTGCGGGTGCGAGCCCGAGCAACCGCCGAAATGAACCACAACGCCTTGAGTTTCGAGATTGAGGGTGACCTTTGGGCGCAGCCCGTGCCACTGCGCCTGATGCTGCAAACCGACCTGGACCTGGAAACCGGCCACGTGCGCGTGGTCCATGCCGACCAGCGGAGACGCCCATGAACCCGCGCCTGCTGGAGCTGTACAACCAGGAACTGCACCATGTGCGCGAAAGCGCGGCGGAGTTCGCCAAGGAATACCCCAAGATCGCCAGTCGGCTGACGTTGTCCGGGATGGACTGCGCCGACCCGTACGTCGAACGTTTGCTCGAAGGCTTCGCCTACCTGACGGCGCGGGTGCAGCTCAAGCTCGATGCCGAGTACCCGACCTTCACCCATAACCTGCTGGAAATCGCCTACCCCCACTATCTGGCGCCCACGCCGTCGATGACCGTGGTGCAACTGCAGACCGATCCCGATGAGGGCTCGCTGAGCGCAGGCTTTGCGCTGCCCCGGGACACCGTCCTGCGCGCCGCCCTGGGGCGTGAAACCCAGACCTGCTGCGAGTACCGCACCGCCCACGCGGTGACGTTGTGGCCGCTGCAGGTCAGCCAGGCCGAGTACTTCGGCAACCCGTCCGCCGTGCTCGGACGCCTGGCCGCCAGCGAACCGAAGGCAAAGGCCGGCCTGCGCCTGACCCTGCGTACAGGCGCCGAACTGCCATTCAACAGCCTGCCCCTGGACAACCTGCCGCTGTACCTCAGCGGTGCCGACGAACAGCCCTTCCGCCTCTACGAACAACTGCTGAGCAATGCTTGCGCGGTGTTCGCCCGCAAGCCCGGCGGCGATTGGGTTGAACGCTTGCCTCAGGACGCGCTGTGCTCGCGGGGTTTCGACGACGCCGATGCCGCGCTGCCCGTGGTCTCGCGCGCCTTTCAGGGCTATCGCCTGTTGCAGGAATACTTCGCCCTGCCCCATCGGTTCCTGTTCGTCGACTTCACCCAATTGAGCCGCGCGGTCAAGCGCTGCGACGGTCAGGAGCTGGAGCTGATCGTGCTGTTCGACCGTCACGACCCGAGCCTGGAGGGCAGCGTTGGCGCCGCGCAGTTTCTGCCGTTCTGCACGCCTGCGATCAACCTGTTCCCCAAGCGCCTGGATCGCATCCACCTCTCGGAGCGGGTCAACGAACATCACGTCATCGCCGACCGCACCCGCCCGATGGATTTCGAAGTGCATTCGCTGACCGGCCTCACCGGCCACGGCACCGGGCCGGAGCAGCCGTTCCTGCCGTTCTATGCCGTGCGCGATCCGTCACGTTACGGGCGCGACCAGGCCTACTACACAGTACGACGTGAGCCGCGAGTGTTATCCAGCGACCAGCGACGCAACGGCCCGCGCTCGACCTACGTGGGCAGCGAAACCTTCGTCAGTCTGGTGGACAGCCAGCAGGCGCCCTATCGCCACGACCTGCGCCAACTGGGCGTGACGGCGCTGTGCACCAACCGCGACCTGCCACTGTTCATGAGTGTGGGCAACGGCAAGACCGATTTCACGTTGGCCGACAGCGCGCCCGTTGGCGCGATTCGTTGCGTAGCAGGTCCCAGTCGGCCACGGGCCAGCCATGCCCACGACGCCAAGGCCTGGCGCTTGATCAGCCAGCTGTCGCTCAATTACCTGTCCCTGAGCGAGCAAGGCCAGGGCGCCGCTGCCCTGCGCGAACTGCTGCGCCTGTACGGCGACAGCAACGATGCAGCGCTGCAGTTGCAGATCGAAGGCCTGCGGGAAGTCAGCAGCAAGGCCTGCACCCGCCGCTTGCCGATGCCCGGCCCGATCGTGTTTGGTCGTGGCCTGGAAATCACCCTGGAATTTGATGAAAACGCGTTTCGCGGCACCGGGGTGTTTTTGCTCGGCGCGGTGTTCGAGCGCTTCCTGGCACGCTACGTGTCGATCAACAGTTTTACCGAGACGGTGATCCGTACCACCGAACGCGGCGAGATCATGCGATGGAAAGCCAAGCCCGGACGTCGTCCGACCCTTTGAGTACCCTGGACGCGATGCACCAGGAGCCCTGGGAATACGACTTCTTCCAGGCCTTGCGGCGTATCGAGTGCGAATCCCCCGAACTGCCGCGTCTGGGCCATTCATTACGCCTGGCCGATGACCCGCTGCGCCTGGGGCAACAGGCCGAATGTACCTTCGCCCCGGCGACCCTGGCCTCGGTGCAACCGGGCCTCGACGGTGCGCCGGCGCGCCTGGAACAGTTCTTCTTCGGCCTCGGCGGCCCCAACGGCCCGCTGCCGCTGCACATCACCGAATACGTGCGCGAACGCCAGCGCAACAACGCCGACAGCACCAGCAAACGTTTCCTCGACGTGTTCCACCATCGCCTCCTCAGCCTGTTCTACCGGGCCTGGGCCGAAGCGCGGCCAACGGTCAGCCATGATCGCCCGGACGACGACTATTGGTCGGCACGCCTGGCCGCCCTCAGTGGTCGGGGCATGCCGAGCTTGCTCAAGCAAGGGCTGATTCCTGACACGGCGAAACTGCACTACAGCGGCCACTTATCAGCGCAAACCCGCTACCCGGACGGTTTGAAGGCCATCATCAGCGAGTACTTCGGCCTGCCGGTGGAGATCGAAGAATACGTCGGCCAATGGCTGGAACTGCCAGAACGCAGCCGCGTGGGCGTCAGCGCCCATCAGTTGGGCGTGGACTTTTGCCTGGGCCGCTACGTGTGGGATCGCCAGCACAAATTCCGCATTCGCCTGGGGCCACTCAAGCTCGATGACTACATGGGCATGTTGCCCGGCAGCCAACCCTTCAACGAGCTGGTGGCCTGGGTCGCCGAATATCTGGGCCATGAACTGGACTGGGACCTGAACCTGATCCTGGAACAACCCGAAGTACCGGCGCTGCAACTCAACGGTCGTTTGCGCCTGGGGTTCAACACCTGGTTGGGACGCCCCGAAACAGATGCCAAGGATTTAATACTGGCCCGGCATTACGCCGAACAGGCCAACACCTCACAGACCTCAAGGAGCCATGAGCATGGGTGAAATCAGTCGCGCCGCGTTGTTCGGCAAACTCAACAGCGTGGCCTACAAAGCCATCGAAGCCGCCACCGTGTTCTGCAAGTTGCGCGGTAACCCCTACGTGGAACTGGCCCACTGGTTTCATCAGTTGCTGCAGCTGCAGGACTCGGACCTGCACCGCATCATCCGCCAGTTCAATATCGAGCCGGCGCGCCTGGCCCGCGATCTGACCGAAGCCTTGGACCGCTTGCCACGGGGCTCGACCTCCATCACCGACCTGTCTTCCCATGTTGAAGAAGCCGTGGAACGTGGTTGGGTCTACGGCAGCCTGATGTTTGGCGAAAGCCAGGTGCGCACCGGTTATCTGGTGCTGGGTATTCTCAAGACGCCAAGCCTGCGCCATGCGTTGCTGGGGCTGTCGTCGGAGTTCGACAAGGTCAAGGTCGAGGCCTTGAGCGAGCGCTTTGACGAATACGTCGGCGACTCCCCGGAAAACGCCCTGACCGCCAGCGACGGTTTCAACGCCGGTGCCGTACCGGGCGAGGCCAGTGGCGCCATGGCCCCCAGTGCCATGGGCAAACTGGAAGCCCTCAAGCGCTTCACCGTCGACCTCACCGAACAGGCCCGCAGCGGCAAGCTCGACCCCATCGTCGGTCGCGACGAAGAGATCCGCCAACTGGTGGATATCCTCATGCGCCGCCGGCAGAACAACCCGATCCTCACCGGTGAAGCCGGCGTGGGCAAGACCGCCGTGGTCGAAGGCTTTGCCCTGCGCATCGTCGCCGGCGACGTGCCGCCATCGCTCAAGGACGTGGAACTGCGCAGCCTCGATGTCGGCCTGCTGCAGGCCGGCGCGAGCATGAAAGGCGAGTTCGAACAGCGCCTGCGCCAGGTCATCGAAGACGTTCAGGCGTCGCCCAAACCGATCATTTTGTTCATCGACGAAGCCCATACCCTGGTGGGCGCCGGTGGCGCTGCCGGTACGGGCGACGCAGCCAACCTGCTCAAGCCGGCCCTGGCGCGCGGCACCCTGCGCACCGTGGCCGCCACGACCTGGGCCGAGTACAAGAAGCACATCGAAAAAGACCCGGCCCTGACCCGACGTTTCCAGGTGGTGCAAGTCGCCGAGCCTTCCGAGGACAAAGCGCTGCTGATGATGCGCGGCGTGGCCTCGACCATGGAAAAACACCACCAGGTACAGATCCTCGACGAAGCCCTGGAAGCCTCGGTCAAACTGTCCCACCGCTACATCCCGGCGCGCCAGTTGCCGGACAAATCCGTGAGCCTGCTGGACACCGCCTGCGCCCGCGTCGCCATCAGCCTGCACGCCGTGCCGGCCGAAGTGGACGACAGCCGTCGGCGCATCGAAGCGCTGGAAACCGAGCTGCAAATCATCGCCCGTGAGCACGCCATCGGCATCGCCATCGGCCCCCGCCAAACCCAGAGCGAGAACCTGCTAAGCGCTGAACGCGAACGCCTGGCCGAGCTGGAAGGCCGCTGGGCCGAAGAGAAAGCCCTGGTGGACGAGTTGCTCGCCACCCGCGCCACCCTGCGCGAACGCGTCGGCGTGGTGGACAGCGAGGACGGTAGCGAAACCAGCCATGCCCTGCGCGAGCAACTGGTGGACCTGCAACAGCGCCTGACCGCCCTGCAAGGCGAAACCCCATTGATTCTGCCGACCGTGGACTACCAGGCCGTGGCCTCGGTGGTCGCCGACTGGACCGGTATCCCGGTGGGCCGCATGGCCCGCAACGAACTGGAAACCGTGCTCAACCTCGACCAGCACCTGAAAAAACGCATCATCGGCCAGGACCACGCCTTGCAGATGATCGCCAAGCGCATCCAGACCTCCCGCGCCGGCCTGGACAACCCGAGCAAACCCATTGGCGTGTTCATGCTCGCCGGCACCTCCGGCGTGGGCAAGACCGAAACCGCCCTGGCCCTGGCCGAAGCCATGTACGGCGGCGAGCAGAACGTCATCACCATCAACATGAGCGAGTTCCAGGAAGCCCACACCGTGTCCACCCTCAAGGGTGCGCCACCGGGCTACATCGGCTATGGCGAAGGCGGCGTGTTGACCGAAGCCGTGCGGCGCAAACCGTACAGTGTGGTGCTGCTGGACGAGGTGGAAAAAGCCCACCCGGACGTGCATGAGATTTTCTTCCAGGTGTTCGACAAAGGCGTAATGGAAGACGGTGAAGGCCGGGTGATCGACTTCAAGAACACCTTGATTCTATTGACCACCAACGCCGGTACCGAACTGATTGCCCAGGTCTGCAAAGACCCGCAGAACGTGCCCGAGCCCGAGGACATTGCCAAGGCCCTGCGCCAGCCGCTGCTGGAGATTTTCCCGCCGGCTCTGCTCGGGCGCCTGGTGACCATTCCGTACTACCCGCTCAGCGACGAGATGCTCAAGGCCATCACCCGCTTGCAACTCAACCGCATCAAGAAGCGCGTGGAAAATACCCACAAAGTCGCTTTCGACTACGACGATGCGGTGATCGACCTGATCGTCTCGCGCTGCACCGAAACCGAAAGCGGCGGACGCATGATCGACGCCATCCTGACCAACAGCCTGCTGCCGGACATGAGCCGCGAGTTCCTCACTCGCATGCTCGAAGGCAAGGCGCTGGCCGGCGTGCGGATCAGCGCCCGGGACAATGAATTGCAGTACGATTTCAGCGACGCGGCCTGATCTAATGGAACCGGATCGAATGTGGGAGCGGGCTTGCTCGCGAAGGCAATCTGTCAGTGACATTGATGTTGACTGACACACCGCTTTCGCGAGCAAGCCCGCTCCCACAATGGATCCGGTTTCTTCAGGGAATCAGCGGCGCAGCCATTATCACAATGAGATAACCGATGTTATTCAACCAAGCCTCACGCCTGGCCAAAATCACCAGCCCCCTGGGACCTGAGGTGCTGTTGCTCAAGGACATGGGTGGCGGCGAAGAGCTGGGGCGGCTGTTCAACTACGAGTTGCAGCTGCACTCGCTGGACAACGCCATCGACCTCAACCAGGTGCTCGGCAAACCCATGTGCGTGAGCCTGCAACTGGACGGCGGCGGCGAGCGGCATTTCCACGGCATCGTTTCGCGCTTCAGCCAGAACGTTGACCAAGGCCAGTTCGCCAGTTACCAGGCGACCTTGCGGCCCTGGCTATGGTTGCTGACCCGTACCTCCGATTGCCGGATTTTCCAGAACCTGACCATCCCGCAGATCATCAAGCAGGTGTTTCGCGACCTGGGTTTCTCCGACTTCGAAGATGCCCTCAGCCGCCCCTATCGCGAGTGGGAATACTGCGTGCAGTATCGCGAAACCAGCTTCGATTTCGTCAGCCGCCTGATGGAGCAGGAAGGGATCTACTACTTCTTCCGCCACGAACAGGGCCGCCATGTATTGGTGCTGGCCGACGCCTATGGCGCCCACACCACGGTGCCCGGCTACGGTTCGGTGCCTTACTACCCGAAAAACGAACAGCAGCGCGAGCGCGACCATATCCACGACTGGCACCTGGCCCAGGAAGTGCAGCCCGGCTCGCTGGAACTCAACGACTACGACTTCCAGCGCCCCAGCGCGCGCATCGACGTGCGTTCGGCCATGCCGCGCCCGCACACTGCCGGCGACTATCCGCTGTACGACTACCCCGGCACCTATGTACAGAGCCAGGACGGCGAACACTACGCCCGCACCCGCATCGAAGCCTTGCAGACCCTGCACGAGCAAGTGGAGTTGGCCGGCAACGCTCGCGGCCTGGGCTCGGGCCACCTGTTCAGCCTCACCGGCTTCACTCGCCAGGACCAGAACCGCGAATACCTGATCGTCGGCGCCCGCTATTACGTGTCCCAGGAAAGCGGTGAAACCGGCGGCGGCGCGCCTTCGGCCCAGTTCGAAAGCAGCCTGACCTGCATCGCCGCTCAACAAAGCTACCGGCCGCTGCCCACCACCCATCGCCCCATCGTCAAAGGCCCGCAGACCGCGTTGGTGGTCGGCCCCAAGGGCGAGGAAATCTGGACCGATCAGTTCGGCCGGGTGAAGGTGCATTTCTACTGGGACCGTCACGACCAGTCCAACGAAAACAGCTCGTGCTGGATTCGCGTGTCACAGTCCTGGGCCGGGAAAAACTGGGGCTCGATGCAGATCCCGCGCATTGGCCAGGAAGTGATTGTCAGCTTCCTCGAAGGCGACCCCGACCGGCCGATCATCACCGGTCGCGTCTACAACGCCGAACAGACCGTGCCTTATGACCTGCCCGCAAACGCCACCCAGAGCGGCATGAAAAGCCGTTCGAGCAAGGGCGGTACGCCAGCGAATTTCAACGAAATCCGCATGGAAGACAAAAAAGGCGCCGAGCAGTTGTATATCCATGCCGAGCGCAACCAGGACATCGTGGTGGAGGTGGATGAAAGCCACTCGGTGGGCCACGACCGCAACAAGAGCATCGGCCATAACGAGACGGTGACCATCGGCAACAATCGCCTGCGCATCGTCAAGCAGGAAGACATTCTGTCGGTGGGCCTGCGCAAGACCGACAGCATCAGCCAGAGCTACGTCATTGAAGTGGGCGAGAACCTGCGCCTGGTGTGCGGCGAAAGCATCCTGGAACTCAACGCCAGCGGCCAGATCAATTTGACCGGCGTGCAAATCAGCTTCTATGCCAGCGGCGATGCCGAATTCAACACCGGCGGCGTGCTGCACCTGAACAACGGCGGCGGCCCCGGTGCCACGCCCGACGGCCAGGGCGTCAAGGCCAGCATCGACGCCAACGTCGCTGCCGCGTTCCCCAAGGGCTAACCACGAGATTTAAGTGCCATGACTTACCGCATCAATGAATTCCAGTTCCAGCTGCCGGAAAGCGAATTGCTGGACGCCACGATCAACATCCTCAAGTTCCCTGAACTGGGCACCTCGTTGATCGTCAGCCGCAGCTTGCTGGCCGACGGCGAAACCCTGCAGAGCAACCTCGACGACCAGCTCAAGCGCCTGGAAAAACAGGTCCAGGACTTGCGCGCTCAACCGGGCGTCGCCGTGCGCCTGGGCGCCAACCAGGAAGTCGAAGGCGTCGAGCTGCGCAGCCAGTTCAACAAGGGCAACGAAAAGGTCTTCCAGTTCCAGCTCGCCCTGGTACTGCCCGGCACGCGCAAGATGCTTGCCTTGAGCTACGTGAAGGCCGAGAAGCTCGGTGATGCTGAGGCGGCGCATTGGGCGACGATCAAGGGTTCGTTGTTGTTTGACGTTCCGGCGTGATGAGCGAACTGCATGTCTGACGCGCTCTGGGCCGCTCGCCTGGGCGATGCACTGAACCACACCTCGATGATGGCCGACATTCTCGGCGGCGTGCTGGAAGTGGCGGCGAATATCGCCATCACCGCCCTGGCGACCGCTGCCGTGGTGGCCGCCACCGGCATCACCGTCGCCACGGGTGGCCTGGGTTGCTTCCTGCTCGGTGCGGTGGTGGGTGCCGTCGTTGGCCTTGCCATGAGCAAGACCGGGGCCGACAAAGGCCTGAGTAATATCTGCGAAGGCATCGGCAACGCGCTCTTCCCGCCCACGGTGCAG
>NZ_JABWQV010000177.1 GCF_014268615.1 Pseudomonas tehranensis
TAAAATCAAGGGTTTGCGAGCGAAAGCTGATGCAAACCCTTGTTCGTTTCTGGTCCGCTATTTTGGACCTTTGCTCGCAAATCGCGCATCTGAAAGTCAGCCTTCGCGACTCCGACCGCCTTCCGGGCTTAAGCCCCGTCGGGGGCGATGGCTGGCGTATTGGCGTTTTATTCGGGAATGGTCTATTTCTTGATAGCTGGCATTAAGCTTGGATAAGGAAACTGATCTATTAATCTAGGTGTCTCGGTTTTTTAAGAGTCAAATCACTCAGTCTGTGCGGGTGGTTCATTTTAGCGTTGGACGCTGCGTGTAACTTAAATGGAGTTTTCTATGAGATTAATAGGGTTTCACGCTACTAGATCTGGGCATAGGGCATCCTTAACAAGCGGTCTAAAAGTCATGCCTGGGGCTTGGGATCATGCATCAGGAGGGGAGTTGGGAAGTGGTTTTTATGTAATAAGATCTTTTAAAAAAACACCAGCTCTTTATACTTATGGGTATGGGATTGCTTCTGCTGTTGTTCCTCCGGAGGGTGTTGATATATGGTCTGTATATTGTGCTCAGGAATTGGTCGATATGGAGAGCTTTGCGGTTCCGGAGGCTCAGCAGTGGCAGAACATACCTGCAGACTATTGCAATAATTATGATTGGCTGTCGAACGCTAGTGAAAATCCAGCTGTGCAGATTAAATTTAACCCTAGAGCTTATAAGCATCTAAAGATTGAGCTCACTCAGGTGTTAACTTTTCAACAGGCTGAGGATTTGGTGTTCGGTCCATGATTGATTTTGATGCGCGAGGCTTCGCGGTTACAGGTGATCCCAAGTTTGCGTGACATGTTTTCGGTTATCACGTATTCGTTTCGCGGCGACGCCACTAGCGGAAGCGCAGCATCCAGGCCCAGGCCGTTCTGGAGGAGCAATGGCTGCATTTATTTTCATTTCTCCCGCAGGCAAGATGGGTTCATGTGATTTCATTGAGTTCTGATAGGGTGGGTGGGGGCGCAACATAGACACGCTTGTAAGTGTAGTAAGGCGCCCTTTGCAATGTATTCTGTAGATCCGTTACGCCTTGGGCGGCTTTATCGAGTTCAATGATTTTCCCCTCTCCGCACGTTAAGGCGAAGTGCTCGCCGGTATCGCCAAACATTATGATTAGCGCCCGTTCCTCAGCCCTGTATCTGTTAGGCATGAACGGAGTGCCTTTACGACTCATATACCAGGCGAGCTTGCTAAAGCCTGAATCTTAATTTCCGGTTCCGGCTGTTTTTGTAATTGCTTTTACTATGTAATTTTTATTCCATAGGCCTGCATAGTATCCTGAAACAAGCAGTGACTCCCAACAGTTCATTGAAGTGGGTGGACGTTGGGTGGGGAGTGTGGGTTCGCTTTCCGATAAGGTCTCAGGCCCCTTTAGCCATGGATACAAAGGGATTCTGTTTTTCATGCCTGTTGGCAGATTAAGTACTAGCTGCACGCCCCATTTGGCATGGGTTGTCAATGTTTTCATTTCCGAAATCCACTTTTCTTTTTGTGCAAGATCCAGTGTCATTGGCATCGTTGAGGTCCCTCGGCGCGATGGGCGAATGAGTTGATTTATTTAAGAGTGCGAAGAAACTGTAGCTAAGAAATTAATCTTTTGTGGTTGTTGAGCTAATTATTCTTTCCGAAGTGAGGATGGCAGGGCGTGATTCCCAGTCCGCTTTTGTAGGCGTTGCTCGGTCACCACCAAGCTGCGTTCACAACCTGCGCCGAAATGCCTCGAGAATCTCCCGCGTGCCCTTTTTCATTTGCAGTTGCGCGATGGCGTCCAGCGGATGCCAGAGGCAGTCGCTGATTTCATTCTGTGGCCGGGCTGTCTTTGAATCGGTGACCGCGGCTTCGAACACGTGGTGTTCGGTTTCACCGTCGCTGATGCGCATCAGATAAAGCAGGTTGTGCGCGTCCAGCCCGGTCTCTTCGGCCAACTCGCGCAGGGCCGCCCCGGCATGGGTTTCGCCGCGCTCCACGGTCCCACCAGGCAATGTCCAGCGGCTGTTGGCCTTGCGCACGAGCAAGATGTGGCGATCTTCCTCGCAGATGACGGTCGCTCGAATTTTCATGGCCTTGCTCAATCAGTGACTGTCATTAAACTGAAATATAACTGCAATATTTGAGCCCGATGTCATACGGGATGTCCACTACAGTTTTTACCGGGCGCCTCTTTGTACGACCGCGGCAATCGGCGAAAGACTGAACTTCATTTCATTCCCACACTCGCTATCTGTCTGGACTGGGCATTAGACCGATCATCGCCTCGACTGAATCAGCTTGGAAAAAACGTATCCATGTTGGGTGGATAGCCAACCTCGGTTAGAGGGGAAGTGAGAAGACATGACCACCGTTGAAGACTTCAAAATCAAATCCCACGAGCTTCTCGTGGAGCTGGACGCGGCCACGTCAGAGATGATGGCGCTCGTCGACGCACATCAAACGAGCGGGGTGAGTTGGGAGCAAGCCGTCCAGCGCCAGCATGACGCTTATGAACGGTGGGTCGCCTATCTGAATGAGCGGGGTTAGATGAAATTCCGGGTGTGGGGGAGGCGATGGCAGATTCTTTGAACGGACCGTCAGGGGGTATGCCTAAACCATAGACCTTAAGAGGATTAGACCATGTCTGAACTAGCCAGCTATTTCTGGATCGGCATTGTGGTGCTTTTGCTGCTTGTGGATCTGTGGGCGATCATCAGTGTGTTTCGCAGTGACAAGACGGTCGGGACCAAGGCGGGCTGGGCGCTGCTGCTGATCATCTTGCCTGTGGTGGGCCTGATCATCTGGGGCGTGGCCGGCCCTCGCGGTGTGAAGGAAGGCCCGTCGTCGCCAGAGCACAGCAAAGGCTAGGACAGGGCCTTGACCCTTCATTGGTTTTTCCAGCGCCCACCGGTGGTTTCGCAATCTTTCTGTGCTTGCGCCAATTGTTCGGCGTCGTAGTAGTACCACGTAACTTGCGCGTCGTCGGGAATGTTCGCCGACCCGCCGCTGCGGTCCTTGCTAGTTGAGCGTGGGTTGGCCAGGGCTTCCTGAGTCAGTCGAGCCTGGCATGTCGCCACATACCCCTCGGCGCAGCGTTCGACGGGGTTCTTCTGCGTACTCAGCGCTCCTTTGCTTTCGTTGCTGCACGACCAGCCAATCGCCTCGGCTGGCACGCCTTTGTATTCGTAACAACTATGGGTTTCAATCTTCGGTATCGCTTGGCTCTGGGACCGAGTGATTACATCGCAGCCTTGCGCCATGGCGACGGCAGGGCTGGCACAGGCTATCAGCAGCAGGATTCTGGCGTACATGGTGTTCTCCCTCTAGCGGCTTTGCTCCGATACATATCAATATCGAGGCGCAAAGAACGCCCGCGTTCCATCGGTTTTCCAACCGGTAGAACTTGAGGAAGAACCTGTGCAGCGCAATGCGTTAGCGGAACTTGGGCAATGGTCGCTCGGCGGGCTTGAGGGACGTCAGCGCGCTCTGGATAGAGGGGGCGTCTTTTTCGATGTCATTGAGACGATCCCGGATGCGCACGGCGGTAGGGTGCCCGCCCTGATGGTCGACCCAGTCAGCGATTTCCTTGCAGGCCGCCGCCAATCGTGCCTGACGCGATTCCAGCAAGGTGAGCACGGTGGTGATGGACTCTTTTTCAGACATGTCGCACCTCCATTGAGTGTGTATAGGGCACCACAAAACCCGCCAGCAGCGGGTTGTACCGATAATTAAGCGTAGTTGAGTTATTTCGGGTCGGGCGAAGAAAACGGCGCCCGGCCGGACGGCCGGTGCGCCGAAGAGGGGTTGCGGACTCAGCCTGACTCCTTTACCCAGGCCGGCGCGACACTGGCTCGCCAGCGCACGTCGGTAATACCGTATTTTTCTGCCAGTGGTTTTGACACCCGCTTGACCTTTTCCCTCCCGAATTTGGGGATGCGCCCGACACCCGCATCGCAACTGGCCCAATGCCAAGCTTCGGAATTGTTCATCACTTCGGCACGAATGATGAATGACTTGGGCTCGCCATGGAGCATGTAGTCGATGATGTAAAGCGATGGCCCGCCCATAAATCCTCCCTAATTAGTTCTATACGGATGGATGCAGAGGCGTGCGGAAAATTCCATCGGATCTCCAAACGGTCAAAAATCAGCGGGGCGGCGAGGCTCGCGGCCGGGAACCAAACCCGGTTAACCTTCTCCAAGCTGGGCTTGGGCATCAAGGGCCATGGATCGTAGGCGAGTCAGTGCGATCACCATAAAAGGCACACAATGAAAATCTTCGCCAGGGTGCTGTCTCTCGTAGCCCTTGCCAGCGTTTTGCTGGGGTGTATTAGCGCTCCCATCGAACTGACTGCGCAGACCGAACAACGCCTTCGCACGCAACCGCCTATCCGCTTTCTGCTGACGTTCGATGACGGGCCCAGCGCATCGTCTTTCTGGAACCCGAGCATGAGCGTGCTCGATGCCTTGGCGCAAAATCCGGTGCAGCCGGGGATCAAAGCGGTATTTTTCGTGCAGACTCGAGCGTCGCGGGCCGGTGGCAGTGATATCGGCCGTTCGGTGATGCGTCGTGAACAGCAAGAAGGGCATGTGCTGGGCTTTCATACCGCGACCTCCGGGCACAGCAACCACCGGTTCCTCAGCCCTGATGAACTGGAACAGTCGCTGCTCAAGGGGAGCGCCGACATTGCCGCCATCACGGGGGCAGCTCCTGGCCTGGTGAGGCCGCCGTTCTGGAGCTACGACACCCGCACCTTCGCGGCCTACCGACGTCATGGCCTGCACATGTTGCTCACCGATCTGAGCGCCAACGACGGCAAAGTCTGGGGTATTACGGCCAGTCCGAGACGGCGAATCAACCTCATACGTCAGCTCAGCGAAGTGCGCGAACGTATCGCCGTCGGGCAGATACCTGCCGTTGATGGGGTCATTCCGGTGGTGGTGACCTTTCATGATCTCAATCGCTACACCGCACGACACGCCCGGGAATACCTGCAGATTCTGCTCGACGCTGCCCAGGCAACTGGGGTGAAGATCGACACCAAGCCATTTTATGACGACCGTCAGGCGCTTGAGCGAGCAGCGCTTGCTCGCACCGTCAAAGACGGCACCGAGCCGGTGCAACTGCCTGGGTTGTGGAACAGACTGTGGGGTTCGGGCTCACCCTGATGGGCATGTCGCTCCCGGGAAATTGCGACGTCCGGTTGATGCCCTGGTGCCAACTGAGTGTAAGGTAAAGGGCATACCTTAGGTTTATCTAGCAGGAGGTAACTATGAGTGCTGCGATGCTAACGAAAGTACACATCAACGGTTACGACGTACTCAGTGTGAACAGCGGCCCATGGAGGGTCTGCACCCAAGTGGACCGGCTTGGCTCCTTTGCTTCCCGTGAGGAAGCGCTGGCTTACGCGGCGGCGTTGCCGGTGCGCAGAAACCGAAGCGATCGATCGGTTAACACTAAATAGCCCCGCCCAGAAGGTGGTGTTCGCAGGTCAGAGTTGGCTGCACGCGCGCAACCCAGAAGGATGCTGCGCACGCAGCCAACTCGCTCCAGTGGCTCAGGTATTGGCCAGTTCCAGCGGGATCTCCAGGGTGAACAAGGCCCCTTGACCAGGCCCATCGCTCTGGGCGTAGAGACGGCCATTCATTTCAACTGCGGCCAGAGCACAGCTGTGCAAGCCAAATCCATGGCCGTCCTTGCGGGTCGTGAACCCGTGGTTGAAGATTCGAGCCTGGTTCTGCGGCGCAATACCCTCGCCTCGATCCTTGACGCTGAGGCGTAACGTGCTCTCGGCGACGATCTGGATCCCCAGCGTCATTTCCCGCGGATGCCCGGAAACATTCGACATCGCGAATTTGGCGTTGCTGATCAGGTTGATCAGAATCAGCAGCAACCGGTGCTTGTCTCCCAGGATGGTGGGGATGTCCTGAAAATCCTTGATGACCGTGACATGGTGCCGGCTCAGCGCGCCTGAGTTCATGCGCAACGCATCTTCGAACAGATCCCTGACATTGAGCGGCTCGATCAGTCTCGCGGCGCCAGCGTAGGTTTGTTGGGTGGCGACGATTTCCTTGATGTGGTCAATGCTCTTGGTCAGTTGTGCCAGCTCGTCAATGAGCAGTCCCTGTTCGGCATTGATGGACTCGACCAGCTCATTGAAATAGCGAGGCAACAATTTGCCTTTTTCATCCAGGGTGATGAAACGGCCCAAATCCTCGGCATGTTCATTCATCATCTTTACCGCTTTGCCCAGACCGAGCGTCTTGCTGTTTTTCAACTTGCGGGTCACCAGGTCCGCCGAAATATTCACGCTGTTGAGAACGTTCCCCACGTTATGCAACACGTTTGTCGCGATCTCGGCCATTCCCGCCATTCGCGCCGCCTCCACCAGCTCACGTTCGGCCTGCATCAACTCGCGAGTGCGATCTTCCACCCGTTCCTCCAGCCTTTCGTTGGAGGATTGCAGTTCCTGGTTAATCTGAGTGATGAGCGCGGAGCTGCGAACCAACCGCGCGACAAGGTAGACCATCAAAATCGCCATGAGGCCGGCGCTCACAGCCAGATAGATATGATATTGGCGCTCGGTTGCGGCGGTCCTGCGTTGGGTTTCGTTCAACAGCTCGTTAATACTGTCCAGCTCTTGGGCGACCGGGATAACACTGATGCGGTCAATAAGGTCATTGACGATCGGCTGTTCCTGGATAATGGATTCAATATGTTGTGTCAGCGTGGTAAAGGACGGCAGGTAGGACGGGGGCAGAAGGGCGATGTATTGCTCCAGCGCATTGAGTTGGCTCTTTACCTCTTCGGCCTTGTCCGATGTGACATAAAGGGCGTATTCAAGGGTTGTCAAAGTCAGGTCAAGGACACTGGATGCAACTTCCCGGCGGTTTATCGGACTGTCGGTGCCCATTGCTCTGAGCCGTGTCTGGATGTCGTCCTCGGCAAGTGGCAGCGCATCCAGAGCGGCGCGTAAGCGGGTGTTGTGTTGCTGGAACTGCTCCACCAGCAGGCTTTTGTTTTTTACCGCCTCCACATAGCCTTGGCGCCTGGACGCCCAAAGGGCCGCCAAAGGGCCAGAATTGTTGAGCTGCTCCAACTGCTTCCATCGACTGGCCGCTTCAGGTGGCGGGGTCAGCGACAGGTTGTTGTTGATGCCGATCTTCTTTCGCAGGATTTTGACGTTCCAGTTGGCGTCGGCCTGTTTGAGTTGCCGGATGAAATCCCGGGATTCGAAATAGGTGGAGGCGTCGTAGGTATAGGATTTGATTAAAAAGAAAATCGAGGCCGAGAAAATCACCAGCGCGACGGCCAATAAAGCAGGCCATTTATATTTTTTGATGAGCTGGGTCACGCGGTCCTCCCGTCCAGGCAGTTGATTGGCGAAATGATTGGGAAAACCGGTGAGTGCCCAAAGCAGGGCGGGTTTTCAGGGCGTGGGATGATGGGGGAAATGCTGATGGGGTGGCTTGCAGGTGGCGCGGGTCTGTTTTTGCCTGGGTACACGTTGAGCTCCCTGCTAACGGTGATGTTGAATACCTCGATAGCGTGAGTGTAGCGCTAACGAGTCAGCGCGATGTACGCGGCCATAGGTGGACCGAAGCACGGGAAAACAACAGGCGATGCCTGGGCGGCGCGGGTAGGCGGGGGGCACCTGATTTCGAGGAAGGGCTTGAGCGTTGCGGGGCTGATTTCCAGGCGTCAGACGCAAAAAAGCCCTGACTGATCAGGGCTTTTTTGTATAAAGATGGCGGAGGCGATGGGATTCGAACTCATGGACCTGTTACAGTCGACGGTTTTCAAGACCGTTGCCTTAAACCACTCGGCCACACCTCCGTATTGCGTTGCGGGCGCCATAATACCCGAATGAAACACACTGTCAAACTCTCTACGTAGCTTGTTACAGAGCGTCTGTTATCATCCTTGCCACTGAATGTTTCAAAACCGGAGGAGTGTCGCCATGCGCGAACAGGATTACGCAGTGAACAACAGCGTGCAGGCTGAGCAGCTAGAGGTTAGCCGCGTCCTGCGCAACACTTATGGCCTGCTGGCACTCACGCTCGCTTTCAGCGGTGTGATGGCCTTCGTTGCACAACAGATGCGCGTCGGCTACCCGAACATCTTCGTGGTGCTGATCGGTTTCTACGGCCTTTTCTTCCTCACCAACAAGCTCCGCGATTCGGCCTGGGGCCTGGTTTCGGCCTTCGCCCTGACCGGCTTCATGGGCTTTCTGCTCGGCCCGATCCTCAACCGCTACCTGGGCATGCAGGGTGGCGCCGAAGTGGTCAGCTCGGCATTCGCCATGACCGCGCTGGTGTTCGGTGGTCTGTCGGCCTACGTACTGATCTCCCGTAAGGACATGAGCTTCCTGAGCGGCTTCATCACCGCCGGTTTCTTCGTGTTGCTCGGTGCGGTAGTTGCCAGCTTCTTCTTCCAGATCAGCGGCCTGCAACTGGCAATCAGCGCCGGCTTCGTGCTGTTCTCGTCGGTCTGCATCCTGTATCAGACCAGCGCTATCATCCACGGCGGCGAGCGCAACTACATCATGGCGACCATCAGCCTGTATGTATCGATCTACAACCTGTTCGTCAGCCTGTTGCAACTGTTCGGCCTGATGGGGCGCGACGACTGATAACATGCGTGATATGGAAAGCCCGCTTCGGCGGGCTTTTTTTCGTCCCCGATTTTTCGTTATGGCCAATGGCCCGTAAAAAAGCCGCATCGTGATGGCGGCTTTGAATAATTGATCTACAACTATGACAAGGGATTGCATTGCCAGGGGCGGCATGAGGTAAACCGGTCAACCACCGCGCGAAATGTTCGCCACGTTCTCCCCCGATATCGTTCGCATTCGGCTACCCGAGCCAGGTCTGACTGCGCCCGTTTTTCAGGTGCCAAGGAGGTGTACGCGCATCACTGAGTGTTAACCGTGAGCCGGCCGGGCAACGCGCCCTGGCCCAATAACAAGGAAGCCCTGCGCATCAATCAGGAGATCGATGACTTTGGCAGGCGTTGTCCCTATAAGGAGATACCGATGATTCAGTCCCACGCAAAGATCGTTGCACTCATGGCTTTGGCAGGCGGGTTGTCCATGACCAGCGCCAATGCCGGCACCTTCCCTGATTTCGGCTTCGCCCCTCCCAAGAGTGAATATTCCGGCCCTGCGTTCCAGCTCAGCCAGAACTATCCCACCACAGCCCCTGGCGCCGCATCGATGCCGGCGTTCTTCAAGATTCTGCCCTCAACGCGCAGCAACGATTTTGAAACCTGGCGAGCCTACATGGAGGGCGTCAAGCAATATTGTCTGGAGGGCAACGCCGAGACCAACTGGAATGTGCAGAAGAACACCGTGCGCCAGTGGTACCACATGCCCTGGCAGCATTACGGGCCAAGCGGGCGTGAAGGCATCCATGGGCTGACCCGAGAGGCGCCCATTCAGCCTAAACAGCTCGCTCACACACAGTTGGAGTCTGGCCAGACTTATGCGGTGGGGATCTATAACGATATCGGTGCCTTTACCATTGGCCAGGTCTGGAAAGATCCGCAGAACCCCGACCCAAGCTTCACTTCAAAGCCCAAGAGCTTCCCCAATGGCACCGTGGTGTGTAAGGCGTTGTATGCGGACATCGATGTCAATTCGGTGCCGTCGTTGGCCAATCCATTGCTGCTGGATGCCTACACCGCCGTCACGTTTACATCCACTGATCGCGTCGTGAAAAAAGTCGCACTGATCCAGATGGACATTGCCGTGCGTGACACGCGTGTCAGCGAGACCGGTTGGCTCTTTGGGACCTTTCAGTACAACGGCATCGATAAGAGCAAAGGCGACTGGGAAAACCTGGTGCCGGTCGGAATCATGTGGGGGAACGACCCTGAAGTGACCAGCAGCGAGTTCACCAATCCGACGCCGACAGAAACCAAAATCAACCCAGCGTTGAAGCAGACCGCGATCAATGCCAATGCCAAAGAACTGCCGCCGACCCACCTGGGTTGGAACGGACGCCTCAATGGGCCGGTGGACAACCCCCAGGCTTCGTGCCTGAGCTGCCACATGACCGCTGAATACCAGCAACTGGCGATCATGAACCCGACCTTCCAGGCCGATCCGCCGGCGCCGGGCACTGAAGAGTGGATGCAATGGTTCCAGAACATCCCCGCCGGCCAACCCTTTACGCCAGGGACCCAGAGCACGGACTACAGCCTGCAATTGTCCGCGGCTTTGGCCAACTTCTATGACTGGAAATGCAACCACAGTGGCGTCTATGCCGACGGCAAGAATGCTTGCGAAAAAATCGTGCCGCTAAAACTGATGAAAGCGAGCAATGCGCCTCAGGATGAGGTGAAAAAAGTGCAGCGCAGTCCTGAGCTGGAAGACCTCGAGTAGTCTGGAGCCCGGCCTCGGATGACACCGAGGCC
>NZ_JABWQV010000178.1 GCF_014268615.1 Pseudomonas tehranensis
CTTCGCGAGCAAGCCCGCTCCCACATTTGATCTGTGTTGCCACAAATCTACGGTTCATATGCAGATTCATTGTGGGAGCGGGCTTGCTCGCGAAGAGGCCAGCGGATCCACCACAATCCAGAGGCTATTGGCTCTTTCTTGCAGCTCAAAGCTGGCCGCTTGAAGCTGCCCTAAAGCACAAACCGCCCATCAAACATCCGCTCATTATCCAGCGCCAACACACCGCTCTCAAAAATCAGATCCAGGTGATGGCTGCCCTTGGCCCCGCCACCCAGGCCCAGGTGCAGGCCGCAATGGCGTTCCTCGAAACCGGCATTGCGGGCATAGAGGCTCTTGACCCCTTCGTTGGTGCCGATGCCCAGTTCCTCGATGCGCCGGTTGGAGGGGTTGGCGTCCAGATATTTGTTGAAGTCGTGCTCCAGCCCCGGCACGTCGGTGGCGATTTTCTGGATAGTGGAGTCTTCGATCCACAACTCCAGCGGCGATTGCAGCACACCGTACTTGCGGGCGAACGGGATGGTGCTCAGGAACGTACCGACGAACTTCACCTGACCATTGATGGTGTCGCTGTGGGTGGCGATTTCGCCGGGGGCCAGGTCATAGTTGCCGAGACCGTTGATGTCGGTCCATTTCTTGACGCTGTTGAGGTCGGTGTCGAAATACGAACCCAGGTCATCCTGAAAGCTCAAGGTCGTCGCCTGGGACATGCGCCGGATCAGGTGGCTGTTGAGCCCGGCGATGCGCTGAGGAATCACGCTGAAGGTGTCGTAGAAATAATCGCCGTAGTCCTTGAACAGCAGTGATTTCTTCCAGTTGTCTGCCATCACGCCTTGCAGCGCGCGAACAAAGTCCGGGCCGTCGGGGCGTGGATTAGGCAGGGTGGAAGAGTCGTAGAAGAAAATGTACAGATCGCTGTCGGCAATGGCCTTGGACAGTCGCTCAGTGGATTCAAGGTCCAGGCGCATGGCGCTGAACCGGAAGGGCGAGCCGCTACCGGCCTGGTCGGCAATGGCTCCGGTCAGTGCTTCGTAGTCGGCGGTATGGCCGAGCAACACCTTGGCGGGCTGGATGCCGGCCAGGGCTGGATGATGTTCGAGGTAGTAAAGGAAATGTGAGATGGCTCGTTGTGTGTCCATGCTTATTCTTCCCTGACAGTGGTGTTGGCTTCCCTGAGTGTCTGCAAAGTGGCGGAGCCGACCGGCCGGATCACCTCCGCCGGTAGCGCTTACAGAGGCCACATCGCCGTGCCGAACGGAACAACGGCGTCGGCTTGCATCATTTCAACGGCGGCTTCATGGGTCGGTGCTTCAAACCATTCGTCCAGTTGCAGTTCGGTTTCCAAGTCTTTGTCCAGTGCTTGCATAGCGAATCTCCTAGATGACTTTTACGGAAAGTTGCGAAGTCGATTCCGCGATTGAGAACTGACCGGAAGCGACTGTGCAAAACCTGCCGGTACGACGCCTTGGCAAGTCGCTGAAAACCTAGTCGAGGGTTTTTTGGAATGCAAAAAAATAAATTATTTTTTTCGTTTGAACTTTTTGTTCTATTTTTTCCGAGAAAATTACTCATTCAAAAACAGTTGTCTGGGGAATATTTTTAATAGGTAGCTATCTACCGTCAATTTGCAGGCAGCCGACACAAAATGCCTGGATGGAAAACCTGCGTTACGCATCGTAAAGAAAATCTGACGATCTGAGCCGAGATCGGGGGACGGAATCAGCCTTTTCACAGGCTGTAAGAAAAAGCTTCCGCCGCGCGGGTTGCGGCGACCTTTGAACGGCTCTGGACCGCTTGTTTCAGGCCGGATAGAAGGGTGATATGCACGCCATGCCTGTCGTGCAGGTGCATAACAAGAAGGAGGCGCAATGAACGCCGTAGCTCAACCCATCTCTCCCGTCGTGGCGTTTTATACGTCACACCCTTCAACGGCTTGCAAGAGCCTGGACATGATTTTGCGGCCGTCCTCAATGCTTGAGGCGCCCCCATGCAATCCCGGCAAATGACACGCTGATCCGGTGGTGTCTGGCAGCAGGGGGTCGGCGGTGTACAATGCGCCGCGTTTTACTGTGACCCTTCGCGTACCCACGCACTTTCAAGGTTATCCGCCTTGTTCACTCCGCCACGTCACGAGCGTGTCGGGTTCGATTTCGTCACAGATAAAAACAAACAGGTGACGCATGACCGTTGTAAAAACGCTGAATTCCTGGTGCCTGCGCTGGGGTTTGATCGGCGCTGCTTGAAATCCGATTTGAGCGGCAACGTCTAACGAACATCATCAAACCTTGCGTGAGACCTTTTCATGAGTGGACAAAACTCGCATTCAGGCGAGCTGAAACGCGGCCTGAAAAATCGACACATTCAACTGATCGCCCTCGGCGGCGCGATCGGTACAGGCCTGTTCCTCGGCTCGGCGGGGGTGCTGAAGTCAGCGGGCCCGTCGATGATCCTCGGTTACGCCATTTGCGGCTTCATTGCCTTCATGATCATGCGCCAGTTGGGCGAGATGATTGTCGAGGAACCAGTGGCCGGCTCCTTCAGTCACTTTGCCCACAAGTATTGGGGCGGTTTCGCCGGTTTCCTGTCGGGCTGGAACTGCTGGATTCTCTACATCCTGGTGGGCATGTCGGAACTGACCGCGGTCGGCAAGTACATCCACTACTGGGCGCCGGACATTCCTACCTGGGCTTCGGCGGCAGCATTTTTCGTCCTGATCAACGTCATCAACCTGGCCAACGTCAAAGTGTTTGGTGAGGCTGAGTTCTGGTTCGCGATCATCAAGGTCGTGGCAATTGTCGGCATGATTGCCCTGGGTAGCTATCTGCTGGTCAGCGGCAATGGTGGTCCGCAAGCTTCGGTGACCAATCTGTGGGCTCACGGCGGATTTTTCCCCAACGGCGTGAGCGGTCTGGTGATGGCGATGGCGATCATCATGTTCTCCTTCGGTGGCCTGGAAATGCTTGGCTTCACCGCGGCCGAGGCCGACAAACCGAAAACCGTGATCCCCAAGGCCATCAACCAGGTGATCTACCGGATCCTGATTTTCTACATCGGTGCCCTGGTGGTGCTGTTGTCCCTGACCCCATGGGACAGCCTGCTGAGTACGCTCAATGCCTCCGGTGATGCCTACAGCGGCAGCCCGTTCGTGCAGGTGTTCTCGATGCTCGGTAGTAACACGGCCGCGCACATCCTCAACTTCGTGGTGCTGACCGCCGCTTTGTCCGTGTACAACAGCGGCACTTACTGCAACAGCCGCATGTTGCTGGGCATGGCCGAACAGGGCGATGCGCCCAAGGCCCTGGCCAAGATCGACAAGCGTGGCGTGCCGGTGCGTTCGATCCTGGCTTCGGCTGCGGTCACGCTGGTGGCAGTGCTGCTGAACTACCTGATCCCGCAGCATGCGCTGGAGTTGCTGATGTCGCTGGTGGTCGCGACCCTGGTGATCAACTGGGCAATGATCAGCTATTCGCACTTCAAGTTCCGCCAGCACATGAACCAGACCCGCCAGACACCGCTGTTCAAGGCACTGTGGTATCCGTACGGCAACTACGTCTGCCTGGCCTTCGTGGTGTTCATCCTTGGCGTGATGCTGCTGATTCCCGGCATCCAGATATCGGTCTACGCGATTCCGGTATGGGTGGTGTTCATGTGGGTGTGCTACGTGATCAAGAACAAGCGCAGTGCCCGGCAAGAATTGGGCGTGGCGACTGTTGCCAAGTAAGCACGAAACCTGTGGGAGCGAGCCTGCTCGCGATGGCGGCGGCACAGTCAATACAGATATCGCCTGTGATGGCCTCTTCGCGAGCAAGCCCGCTCCCACACTGGATCTTCAGTGGTCGCAGAATGTGTGTTCACTGCGGAATCTCGTGGGAGCGGGCTTGCTCGCGAAGAGGCCGTCACATCCGGCATAGGTTTCACCTACCAGACCGCCATCGCGAGCAGGCTCGCTCCCACAAGGGTTGGTCGCTGTCTTGGGGATTCGCGGTATCCTGTGGGTCCTGATACCGGACCTCTTTTTTCATGCTGGCAATTTCCAACACTGTGCACATCCCGGACGCCGAGATCGAGCTGACGGCCATCCGCGCCCAGGGCGCCGGGGGCCAGAATGTCAATAAGGTCTCCAGCGCCGTGCATTTGCGCTTCGACATTGCGGCCTCGTCCTTGCCCGACTTCTACAAGGAGCGGCTGCTGGCGTTGCGCGACAGTCGCATCACCAGCGACGGCGTGTTGATCATCAAGGCCCAGCAATATCGCACTCAGGAACAGAACCGGGCCGATGCCCTGGAACGCCTGACCGAACTGATCCTCAACGCCACCAAGGTCGAAAAGAAGCGCCGTCCGACCAAGCCGACCCTGGGCTCGAAGAAACGTCGCCTGGAATCCAAGACCAAGCGCGGTTCGATCAAAGCCGGGCGCGGCAAGGTGGACTTCTAGTTTTTCTCCCGCGCCTGGCGATGCGTCGGCGCCTGGCGGTACAGGTAGAGACTCAGCAACAACCCGCCCAATGCCGCCAGCGCGGCGAACAAAAAGATCGAAGCAAAACCGAAACCGGCGGCAATCGCACCGGCCAACGGCCCGGTAATCCCCAGTGACAAGTCAATGAACAACGAATAGGCGCCCACCGCCGCGCCACGGCTGGAGGCCGGTACCAGATTCACCGCTTCCACCCCCAGCGCCGGGAATACCAGGGAAAAACCGAAGCCGCTCAATGCCGCGCCGGCCAAGGCCCAGTGCGCATCAGGCGCCAGCCACAGTAACAACAAACCCAGGGTTTCCACCGACAGGCAGGCAATCGCCACCCGGAAGCCGCCCAGGCGGTTGATCAAATTACCGAACAGCAAGCGCGCGCCGATGAAACTGGCGCCGAACAGGCTCAGGCACAGCACCGCGTTGTCCCACTGCTGCGTGGCGTAATACAGGGTGATAAACGTGGCGATGGTGCCAAAACCGATGGAGCCCAAGGCCAGGCCGCAGCCGTGGGGCAGGACGCGCCCCAGCACATGCATGAACGGCAGCCGTTCGCCCGTGACAATCGGCGCCGGCGTTTTCGGCCAGGCCAGCGCAAGCCCCAGCAGCGCCAGCAAGACAATGCTGACGCCCATGCTCCACAGCCCCAGGGACTTCACCAGCCACACGCCCAACGGCGCGCCAATCGCGAGCGCGCCGTAGCTGGCGATACCGTTCCAGGAAATCACCTTGGCGGTGTTCGCCGCGCCGACCCGACCGATGCCCCAGCCGATCGACCCCGAGCCGACCAGGCTTTCCGCACTGCCCAGCACCAGGCGGCCAATCAGCAGGCTGATCAGGCTCAGCGTCGGCAGGGTTGACGTCCAGGCAGAGACCAGCATGAACACCCCGCTCAGCCCGCAACCGGCGAGGCCGAACATGACCGCGCGCTTGCTCCCCAGGTTGTCGATGATGCGCCCGGCATACGGACGGCTGAGGAGGGTGGCCAGGTACTGGACGCTGATCACCAGCCCGGCGATCACCGCGCCGAAGCCCAGTTCGCTGTGGACGAACCCGGGTAACACGGCAAGGGGAATACCGATATTCAAGTAGCCAATGAAAGTGAACAGAACGATGGAAACGACTTGCAGCGTGACCGCCAAGGGGCGCTGGGTATCTGGCATGGGTAGAGGGTCCACGGAGCAGCAGGATAGATAGGCTGCTTATGATAGCGGTGCCTGCGGCCGTGAAGCGTGGAAAAGTAAAACTATTTGCCGGATGGCGCTGAGTTGTCGTCGTGCCCGGCAACCAGTTGCGTGGTGACCAGCGCGGCGAGGGCGTTTTCTTCGGTGCCGAAACGTGCCAGCAAGGCGGCCTGTTTTTCCGGGGAAAGGCGCGTCCAGATATCGACCATCTTTTCGGCGGTGCCGATCAGAACGCTGGCTTGGGCTTCGCTGAAGGTGGGGGCATCGGTCATGGGGGGCTCAGGATTCAGGCAGTGTGGAAAGCGCATCTTAGCGCTTTCCACACGGTCTGGTCGTGCGGGTAAATCAGTCTTCGCTGTCGGCCTGGCGGCGTTCAGTGGCTTCTTTAGGCTCGGGTTGCTGGGCGTCTGGTTGCCCCCCGGCTTGTAGCGTGGTCGTCTGCTCAGTTTCGTGCAGGCTAGGGAAGGGGAGATTAGGAATCTCGTGCATATCGCGCTCCTCGCAAAGTCTGTGGGTAGATCTGGTAGATCCGCGCTTTTACAAAGCGTGGGCAGGATACCGCAGAAGAAATGACAAAAAGACTTTTAAGTTCCGTTGTGGCGACAAAAGGGCTTGTCTGGACAGGACATGTCCAATCGTCAAACGGCCGCTACCGGTCGTCGCGAAGGCTCAAGAATAAGCCCGGCAGGTCGATGGCTAGTACATATCCCGGATTCGGTTGCGACACTGCATACCACGAACATGGAGGTCGGGACGTGTCGTTCGTGAGCTTGGCTCTTTCTTCTTTTCAAGAGATTTCCCTCCATGTTTCTACAAAAATCCCTGAGAGCGCAGATTCTCGCTTTGCTCAGTGGCAGTCTGCTGGCGATGCTGCTGATTGCCCTGGCGTCTTTCCATTTCCTTTCCAATGGCGTGCAGAATTATCGCAACCTGATCGATGGCCCGTTGCGTGCTTCGCAGTTGATCGATGAGGCCAACCTGCAATTCAAGGTGCAGGTCCAGGAATGGAAGAACGTGCTGCTGCGCGGCAAGCAGCCGGCGGACCTGGCTAAATACTGGAAGCAGTTCGAAGATCGCCAGCACGATGTGCAGGACATTCTTGGTCAGTTGATCGGCCTCGAAGGGGTTGCGACACCCATCAAGACCCGGATTGAGGGGCTGCGAGACGAACATAAGCAGTTGGGTGCGGCCTACCAGAAGGGCCGTGATGCGTTTGTGACGGCGGGTGGCGATGCCGCGGCGGGTGATGCGGCGGTCAAGGGTGTGGACCGCGCGGCCAGTGAGCAAATGAGTGCGCTGGTGGTGGAATTACGCAAGCTTGCCAGTGAACAATCGACGCAAATCAGTGCCGGCGCCGATCACACGATTATGCTGGGCACCGTGGTCATGCTGATTTCCGGCCTGCTGATCGGCTTGTTCAGCTTGTGGCTGGTCAATCGCAACCTGGTGCAGCCGATCCGCAACCTGATCGAGTACGTGACCCAACTGAGTCGCGGCCGTTTCGCCGAGCGCGTGGTCAGCAACCGGCAGGACGAGTTGGGTGACCTGGCGCTGGCCGCCAATACCCTGCGCGATTTTCTCGCCGAAACCTTCTCGCGTCTGCAGCGCAGTGCCACCGAGCTGGACAGTGCCAGCGGCGAGCTTAATGCCATCGCCAGCCTGATGAGCCAAGGCACCAGCGAGCAATTCGAACGCACCGATCAGGTGGCGACGGCGATGAACGAAATGTCCGCCACCGCCCAGGAAGTCGCCCGCCATGCCGCCGACGCGGCGCGAGCGGCCGACGATGCTGATCACTCGGCGCAGCAGGGCGAGAAGGTCATGCAAGGGACCATCCACACCATCACCCGCATGCGCGGTGAAATCGCCAACACCGCCACGGTCATCCGCCAGTTGGAAACCGATAGCGGGCGCATTGGCAAGGTTCTGGAAGTGATCCGCGGTATCGCCGAGCAGACCAATCTGTTGGCCCTCAACGCTGCCATCGAAGCGGCCCGGGCTGGCGAGGCCGGGCGCGGTTTCGCGGTGGTTGCCGATGAAGTGCGCAGTCTGGCCCAGCGCACTGCCTCGTCCATCATCGAGATCAACCAGATTATTCAGACCGTGCAAACCGGTGCGGTGGACGCGGCCCAGGCCATCGAGAGCGGCCAGTCGCGCAGTGAGGAAAGCGTGGAGCAGGTAACTCAGGCCGGTGCGATGCTCGAGCGCATTACCCAGGCCGTGGAAGCGATTCGCGACATGAACCGTCAGATCGCCACTGCCGCAGAAGAGCAGACCTCGGTGGCTGAAGACATCTCGCGCAACCTGACCGAAATCACCTGCATCGCCAGCACTAATCTGGACAATGTGCAGCGCACCGAAGCCGCGAGTCGAAACCTGCACGGTTTGTCGGGGCAGTTGAATGAAGTGACGGCGCGATTGAGTGCCTGATCATTGTGAGTGTCAGTTGTTCGAAGACGTAAAAAAGCCGCGCAACCCTAAGGCTGCGCGGCTATTTTTTGATGTTCAATCAAGTGTCTTGTTTGTTGGACAGTACTTTGCCGGTAGTGGCATCGAAGTCAACGTCATACTCTTTGCCATCGGCGGTTTTCAGTTCAACTTCATATTCATAACCGTTGAAGTGGTTATCCAGGTCGGTGTCGGTGATAGTGGCGCCCGGGTGCAACTTCAGGGCCTCTTCATTCATCGATTCCAGCGACTTGATCTTGCCTTCCTTGACCAGTTGTGGAATCTGGTCCACTCGAACATCAGCCTGGGCCAGGCCAGCGGTGAGGGTCAGGGCTGCGGCGGTGAACAGGGCAGTTAAAGTTTTCATAGGTTCTTTCCTTAGCGTCGTTAAAGGTGTGTTTCGTTTAAGTGGCTTCAGATTAACTGTGGCAACTTAATTCACCCTTAATTCAGTAACCGTTGTTCTCCAGCACCTGTGCCACGCTGCCTGTCGCGGGACGCTTCAAGTACTTGAGCAGTTCACTGGCGCGGTTGGTGAAGATGCCATCCACTCCGGCCTCCAGCACTTTTTTGAAGTCCACCGCTTCATCCACCGTGTAGACGTGCACCAACAGACCCTGATCATGGGTGTATTGGTTCATCCACGGCTGCACCAGGTCCGAATAACTCTGGCTGCCGCCGTGGGTCAATGCGGCAGACGGCCCGGTGCCGATGGCGCCTTGTGCCTTGGCCAACTGGACCCATTGTTCAAATTCGGCTTTGTCCTTGGGCTGCTGTTTGGCGTAGTAAGCCGCCTTGTCCGTTTCGCCGGACTCGGCAAACGTCACCTTCGACTTGGCCTCGATGTAGCCATCGCCCACCCACAGCAGCAGGACCTTTGGCACGTTGGGCATTTCTTTTTGCAGCAGTTCGAGGCTGCTCTTTTCGAAGGTTTGCAAGACCACTTTACCTTTGCCCTGACCTACACCAGTGGCGCGTTTGGCGAGCTTGGAACCCGCCGGGCTCAACCAGCCGCGGTCCTGCAATTTATCCTTGAGGTCGCGTTCGATGCCGGGGAACAGCTTCGGCTCCTTGGTTTCAATGTACAGCCCCGGTTTGTGCAGCGGGTTGCCTTCGGCGATGTTGATGACCTCGTCAAGGGTCAGAATTTTCAGGCCCACGAACGACGGGCGGGCGCGGTCCGGGTAGGCGGTGTTGAACCAACTGCCGGCATCCAGGGTTTTGAGTTCCGCCATGGTGAATTCGTTGGCGGTGCTGTCCTTGCGCTCGGGGAATTTGGTCGCGACATCCGTGGTGCGCAACAGGCTGTCGTCGTGCAGTACGAACAGGACGCCGTCCTTGCTGCGTTGCAGGTCCAGCTCCAGGTAATCGGCGCCCAGGTCGCGGGCCAGTTTGTAGGCCGCGGCGGTGGTCTCCGGCGCGTCAAACGAGGCGCCGCGGTGGGCGATCACCGCCGGGTGAGGAATACCTTGCAGGGCCGCGAGGGCCTTGGGGGACGGGACTTCGCCGGCCTGTGTCTGGCCGAAGCCAAGTAGCAGGCTCAGCATCAGGGCGCTACGGGTGAAGGTGACAGGCATGCTCGAGATCCTTTCGTAGGTTTCGCAAAGACCTATCTTTTAACAACTGAACGTTCCTGGCGCTATCGCTATACCGACATAAAAATGCGCGAAGCAGATTTTTCCCACGCTTTTTCAGGCCGCTTTGCAGTACGCTTGGCCGCACCAGTTTCCCCGGCAGAGGGAAACCCGAAGACAGCGTTCACTTGCCCTGCGTGTAAACCATCGATCAGACGTCCTGCGGGACGCATCCATGAGGTTTACCATGCGCACCACTTCGACATTCATCTGCCAGGCCGCCGACCAGCTCAAGGGTTTTGTCGGCCTGAACCGCAAAACCGACCAGTACATCGTGCGCTTCAGCGAAGATGCCTTTGGCATGGACGTGGCCGACGACGGCATCATTGCGGCATCCGAATTTGTCTGGACGCCCGCAGCGGACGGCACCATGACCCTGAATCGCGAGCGCATCCAGTTGCTGCTGGACCAGAACATCGACGACCGGATCAACCTCACCGAACCGTTACGGGTTTACATGGCCCGCCGTGATTTGCCCGAAATCGTTGCGGTGCGGCAGTTGGTGGAAGGCTGAAGCCACGCCGATCATGAATGGGATAAGAACCCTCTGTGGGAGCAAGGCTTGCCCGTGATGACGGCGGCAGATTCAGCATGGATGCA
>NZ_JABWQV010000179.1 GCF_014268615.1 Pseudomonas tehranensis
GGGGGGCCCCCCCCCCCCCCCCCACAGGGGGTTTTGTGATGCTCGGGGGTCAGCGGTGCAACACGTACTGCCCCACAAATTGCACCGCTGGTGCTTCGCTCCCGGCATTTATCACCTGGGTCTGCAAGGTCAGTCGCGCGCGTCCGTAGCGCCGGTAGGTGGCCAGGAAGCGTTTCCAGACCTTTTCTTCGGGGGGGTGGCAAATGACTGTGGCGTCCCTCGTGACCGGCAGTGGATAGCTGATCTGCCCTTCCTGAATGACGATATGCCCGTCCTCAATGCCTTCTTCGCGCAAGGCCAGGTGCAGCCAGCCCCAGCCGCCCAGCACTGCGCCGCAGTACAGGCTGCCGCCGAACATGGTGCTCTTGTGGTTGACGTTGGCCTCCAGCGGTAAAAACAGACGCAGTTGCCGGGCCTGCCAGTCGAGCACCTTCAGGCCCATGTCCCGCGTCAACGGGATGTCGTGGTGCAGGATCGATTCCAGGTAGCGGCTGTCGCGGTTCATGCAGGGCCTCTTTTGAAAGGGAAGATGGCAATCACTCAAGCAGACTCAATCGGACTCATCGGCATGGCCCTGGCTGTCGCCGAAGTTCAGCCCATGCTTGCGTAACTTGTCGTGCAAAGTCTTGCGCGGAATGCCCAGGGCTTCGGCGAGGCTGCGCACCGAGCTGTGAGGGCGGGCCAGTTCGGCGGCGATCAGGGTTTTCTCGAAGTTTTCCACCTGCTCGCTCAAACCGCCGCTGACCAACTCGACTGGTGCGCCGGGGTTGCCGTCTGGCGCGCTGTTGTCCAGGGCCAGTTCCAGGCCCAGGGCAAAACGTTCGGCGGCGTTCTGCAATTCCCGCACGTTGCCCGGCCAGCTATGACGCAGCAGCAATGCCCGTTGGGCTGGTTGCAACTCGTGCGGCGGCAGGCCGTGACGGGCGCTGGCTTCGTCGGCGAAATGCTGGAACAGCATCAGGGCATCCTCACCACGTTCACGCAGCGGCGGTATACGCAGCGGCGCGACGTTCAGGCGGTAATACAGGTCGGCGCGAAAACGACCCTGATCAGCGGCCTGACGCAGGTCTTCCTTGGTGGCGGCGATGACGCGGATGTCCAGCGGAATCTGTTGATTGCCCCCCAGTCGTTCCACCACCCGCTCTTGCAGCAGCCGCAGCAGTTTGACCTGAACGTCCAGGCTCATGCTTTCGATTTCATCGAGAAACAGCGTACCGCCGTTGGCGAACTCGAACTTGCCGATGCGGCGCTTCTGCGCGCCGGTGAAAGCGCCGGGCTCATGACCGAACAGCTCGCTCTCCACCACCGACTCGGCCAGGGCTCCGGCGTTGATCGCGACGAAGGGGCCGTTGCGCCGGCCCGACAGATCGTGCAGGGCTCGGGCGACGACCTCCTTGCCGGCCCCGGTTTCACCGAGGATCAGCACATCGGCGCGGGTCGCCGCCAGTGCACCGATCTGCTCGCGCAGGCGCAGCATCGAGGGCGATTGGCCGACGAGCCGGGCACTGAGTTCATGGCGGTCGCTCAGGGCCAGGCGCAGGCTGCGGTTGTCCAGCACCAGCCGGCGCAAGGCCAGGGCCCGACGCACGCTGTCGAGCAGGTGATCGCTGGGAAAAGGTTTCTCAAGGAAGTCATAGGCTCCGGCGCGCATGGCCTGGACCGCCAGCGGCACGTCGCCGTGGCCGGTGATCAGTAGCACGGGCAGCTCCGGGTCCTGGGCATGGAGTTCGCTCAGCAGCTCAAGGCCGTCGATGCCCGGCATACGAATGTCACTGACCACCACACCCGGCCAGTCGCGGGACAGTTGCCTGGCCACGCCTTTGGCCTCGGCCAGGGACAGGACTTTCAGGCCGGCCAGGTCGAGGGTCTGGCTCAAGGCCTGACGCAAGTGGGGATCGTCGTCGATCAACACCACCTCAATCCGGTTATCGATGGTCATACGCTACGGTCCTCGGACGGTTGCAGGCTCACACCGGGCGCGCCAGCGCGCAACTTCAGGGTAATCAGGGCGCCGCCTTCCTTGTGGTTGGCGAACGACAGTTCACCGCCGAAGGCGCGCATCAGGGTGTCGCAAATCGCCAGCCCCAGGCCAAGGCCCTGGGTGCGGGTCTTGGTGGTGTAGAAGGGCTCGCCCGCGCGACCAAGGGCTTCCATGCAAAACCCTGGGCCGTTATCGCGGATGTACAGGTTGACGCCGGTTTCAGTGGCTTCGGCACTGAGCCAGAGTTTGCGTGGTGGGCCTTTTTCAGTCAGGGCGTCGAGAGCGTTGGCCAGCAGGTTGCCAAGCACCTGGCGCAAGCGCGTTTCCCCGGCCTCGACCCACAACGTGGCGGCCGGCAGGTCGCGGATCAGCTCCACTTCCATACTGCGCCGACGTTTGGCGAGCAGTGCCAGGGCATCATCCAGTGCTGGTTGCAGGGCGACGCTTTCCGGGGCGTGACGGTCGCGGCGGGCGAACGCGCGTAAGTGGGCGATGATCGAGGCCATGCGCCCGGTCAGCTCACTGATCAGCTTGAGGTTGCCTCGGGCGTCCTCGGTGCGCTGGTGATCGAGCAATATTTCGGCGTTTTCGGCGTAGCTGCGAATCGCCGCCAGCGGCTGGTTGAGTTCGTGGCTGATGCTGGCCGACATGGTGCCCAGGGCCGACAGCTTGCCGGCCTGCACCAGGTCATCCTGGGCGCGGACCAGTTCCTGCTGGGCCTGTTCGCGTTCCAGCACCTCTTGCTTGAGTCGTCGGTTCAGGCCTTCCAGGTCACTGGTGCGCTCGGCCACCCGACCTTCCAGCTCCTGACGGGCCTTGCCTTCGAAAGCGATACGATCCAGGTAATGCCGCCGGCGCTGCATCATCAACCCGAGCAACAGCATCAGGACCAGCAACGCCGCGCCGCCGATGACCACCACGGTGCGCACTGGACGGTCGATCAGGGTACGCGGGGCGAGAATGCTCACGCTCCAGCCGGTCTCCTCGATGGACTGGGTCTGGATCAGCCAGGCGTTCGCATCCAGGTTCAGCGGCTTTGGGTCGCGGGTTGGGTAAGGTTGTACGGCGCTGATGGAATTGCGTTCTTCGTCATTGAAGGGGCGGGTCGAGCGGAATCGCCATTCCTGTCGCGAAGTGAGGATCACCACGCCGTTGTGATCGGTCACCAGCAGTTGCTCGGGGGTTTTGCCCCAGAGGCTTTCGGTGTGGTCCAGATCAACCTTGACCACCAGCACGCCGATCACTTTTTCAAGGTCGCGCACCGCTGCGGCGAAGAAATAACCGCGTTTGGCCGAGGTGGTGCCCAAGCCGAAAAAGCGACCCAGCCGCCCGGCCATGGCTTCGATGTAATACGGCCGGAAGGCAAAGTTGCGGCCGACGAAACTGTCGTGTTTGTCCCAATTCGATGCCGCCAAGGTCTTGCCGGTGGGGTCCATCAGGTACATGACCTCTGCACCGGTCTGGGCGCTGATGTTTTTCAGCAGTCGATTGGCATTGCCCTGGATGATGCCGTCGTCCGGTGTCAGTAAGGTGGCGCGCAGGGCCGGCAGTTCACCGAGAATCTGCGGCAGCACTTCATAACGGTGCAGGGTGCCCAACAGGTTGGCGACATAGAGATCGAGGGTCTGGCGGTTCTGCCCGGCCAGTTCACTGCGGTAGTAACGCTCGGCCAGATGTTCCAGCGGCCACAGCAACGGCGCCAGGCACAGCGCAAGCAAGGCCAGGCTGCGCCAGCGGGGTCTGCGGGGAAGAGTGGAATTCATGAGCATCAGGCGCCTGTGGGGACAGGCGCATTATGCCTAGTGTCCGGCGGCAAGGCACTGGTGCAACGCGCTTCGCCAGTCTGGCTGGCTGACACCCCATTGCTCAAGCAGGCGCGTGCAATCCAGACGCGAGTTCAGCGGGCGTGGGGCCGGAGTCGGGTAAGCACTGGAGGGGATGGGCTCAAGCACCGCGCACGGTTTGTGCTGCTCGATCAGGTGCTCGCCGATGGCCTGGGCAAAGCCGAACCAGGACGTTTCGCCCTGCGCCGTCAGGTGATAAGTCCCCCAGGCGCCACACCGGTCGGCCTGCCAGCGTTCGATCAAGTGGGCAGTGCTCTCGGCGATAGTCCCGGCCCAGGTCGGTGCGCCGATCTGATCGTTGACCACCCGCAGGTGCGGTTTTTCCTGCAGCAGACGTTGCATGGTCAACAGGAAATTGCGTCCTTCCCTGGAGTACACCCAACTGGTGCGCAATATCAGGTGCTGCCCGGCGGCGTGGCGAATGGCCTCCTCGCCGGCCAGCTTGCTGCGCCCGTAGACACTCAGCGGGTTGGGCGAGTCGGCCTCGGTGTAGGGCTCAGGCTTGTGGCCATCGAAGACGTAATCGGTGGAGTAGTGGATCAGCGGCACACCCAACTCGACCGCCACGTGAGACAGGACGCCCGGCGCCGTGGCATTGATGGCGAAGGCCCGCTCCGGTTCGCTCTCGGCCTGGTCGACGGCGGTGTGGGCGGCGGCGTTGATGATCAGGTCAGGCCGCAGGGCAGTGATGGGCGAACGAAGGTGATCGGGGCGCGCCAAGTCGAGTTGGTCGCTGCCGCGCACAATCAACTCAGCCATGCCGGCCAGGCGCGACTGGAGCGCTCGGGAGACCTGGCCGTTCTGACCGATGATCAGGATGCGCAAGGACGTATTCATGGGAACAGGTCGGCCTCGTGCAGAGCCTTGCCGGCCTGGTCCTTGGGCGACAGGATCGGCGCGCTTTGCAATTCCCAGTCGATGGCCAGGTCCGGGTCGTCCCAGCGAATGCAGCGCTCGGCCGAGGGCGCATAGTAGTCGGTGGTTTTGTAGAGAAAATCGGCGCTATCGCTGAGCACGACGAAGCCATGGGCGAAGCCTGGTGGAATCCATAATTGATGCGCGGTTTTTGCTGAAAGACGAACTGCGGTCCATTGACCGAAGTTCAGAGAGCTGCGGCGGATATCTACTGCAATATCCAGCACTTCCCCATCCGTGACTCTTACAAGCTTGCCTTGGGGCTGTTCGATTTGATAGTGCAGGCCACGCAGAACCCCCTTGGCTGAACGGGAGTGGTTATCCTGAACGAATTGAGGCGTCAACCCGGTGGCTTCGGCAAAGGCACGGGCATTGAAGCTTTCGTAGAAAAAACCACGTTCATCTCCGAAAACCTTTGGCTCTATTAACAAGACTTCCGGCAATCGGGTGGGAGTGACTTTCATTGTGGCTCTCCGGCTATCTTGAACAGGTATTGGCCATAACCGGTTTTACCGAAATACTTGGCGCGCTCAAGGACGTGCTCGCGACTGACCCAACCCTGTTGATAGGCTATTTCCTCTAGACACGCCACTTTCAAGCCTTGCCGATGCTCGATGGTCTGCACGTATTGCGACGCCTCTAGCAGGCTGTCATGGGTGCCGGTGTCCAGCCAGGCGAAACCTCGACCAAAGCGCTCGACGTGCAGGTCGCCGCGTTGCAGGTAGGCATTGTTGACATCGGTAATTTCCAGTTCGCCGCGCTTGGATGGCTTTACCGCCTTGGCGATCTGGATGACATCGTTGTCATAGAAATACAGGCCGGTTACTGCATAACTGGACTTGGGGGAAGAGGGTTTTTCTTCGATGGAAATGGCACGATCTTCAGCGTCGAAATCGATCACGCCGAAACGCTCCGGGTCCTTTACCCAGTAACCGAACACTGTTGCACCGCTCTGCCGGCTGACGGCGGTCTGCAATCGATCGCTGAAATACGACCCATGAAAAATATTGTCGCCCAGAATCAGGCAGACCGAGTCGTTGCCAATGAATTGCTCGCCAATCAGGAAGGCCTGGGCAAGACCATCGGGCGAGGGTTGTTCGGCGTAACTGAATTGCACACCGAACTGACTGCCATCGCCCAACAGATTGCGGTATTGCGGCAAATCCTGCGGAGTGGAGATCACCAGAATCTCCTTGATCCCGGCAAGCATCAATACCGAAATCGGGTAATAGATCATAGGTTTGTCATAAATCGGCAACAACTGCTTGGATACGCCGAGGGTAATGGGATGCAGTCGTGTGCCTGACCCTCCAGCTAAAACAATACCTTTTGTCATGCAATCGATTCCTTGTTGTCGAGCGAGCCCAGGCGCTCGCCCTGATAGCTACCGTCCTGGACACGTCGGCACCAAAGCAGGTTTTCGAGGTACCACTGCACGGTTTTGCGCAGGCCGGTCTCGAAGGTTTCCCGGGGCGTCCAGCCCAGCTCACGCTCGATCTTGCCGGCGTCGATGGCGTAGCGCAGGTCGTGACCGGGGCGGTCTTTGACGAAGGTGATCAGGTCGGCATAGTGCTCCACACCGTCGGGCTTGTGGGGTGCCAGTTCTTCGAGCAGGGCGCAGATGCTGCGCACCACGTCGATGTTCTTCTGTTCATTGTGGCCGCCAATGTTGTAGGTCTCACCCACGGCACCTTCGGTCACCACCTTGAGCAGCGCCCGGGCGTGGTCTTCGACGTACAGCCAGTCGCGTACTTGTTGGCCGTCGCCGTATACCGGCAAGGGCTTACCGGCCAAGGCATTGAGGATCACCAGCGGAATCAGCTTCTCGGGAAAGTGAAACGGCCCATAGTTGTTGGAGCAGTTGGTCAGCAGCACGGGCAAGCCGTAAGTACGTTGCCAGGCGCGTACCAGATGGTCGGAAGCCGCCTTGCTCGCTGAGTACGGCGAACTGGGGGCGTAGGCGGTGGTTTCGGTGAACAAATCATCCGCGCCGTGCAGATCGCCATACACTTCGTCGGTGGAAATGTGATGGAAGCGAAACGTGCGTTTCTGCGGCTCGGCCAGGGTCTGCCAATAGGCACGGGTGGCTTCCAGCAGGCTGTAGGTGCCCACGATATTGGTCTGGATGAAGTCCGCCGGGCCGTCGATGGAGCGGTCCACGTGGGATTCGGCCGCCAGATGCATGATGGCCTCAGGCTTGAACCTGGCCAGTATCGCATTGACCGTCGGTTGATCGACGATATCGGCCTGGACGAACTCGTAGCGGCTGTCGTGATCGATGCTGCTCAGTGATTCGAGATTGCCGGCATAGGTCAGCTTGTCGAGGTTCAGGACCTGATGTCCAGTATCCAGGATCAAGTGCCGTATAAGCGCCGAGCCGATAAAACCGGCACCGCCGGTGATGAGAATGCGCATCCGAATAAGCCTTCTTCCGTAATACAACATAAGCGATTGGAGCATAGCTTGTCGGCATGGCGAGTGCGGTGCAAGCAGGATATTTCAGGGGATGTACACGCGCTTGGCAATTCAACTGTGGTGAGGGGTTGCTTATCCCCCGACTCAATGGCGAGATAGACATCCGATAAAACCACCTCAGGGGTCGTTGTATGCCACTCGCCACGTTGGTTCACCGTGCCAGTTTGCCAAGCCCACAGATCAGTGCCGAACAGGCGCTGGTGCTGCTGCGCTCGAATTACGGACTCAGCGGTGACCTGCGACCCTTGGGCAGCCAGCAGGACCTCAACTATCGCGTCGACAGCGAGCGCGGACGGTTTGTGCTGAAGATTTGCCATGGTGACTACGCCGTCCAGGAACTCCAGGCCCAGCATGCCGCCCTCAAGCATCTGGCCGAGCACGGCGCGGTGAAAGTGCCGCGGGTGATCGCCGCCAACAATGGCCAGGATCTGTTGACCCTGGAGATCGCAGGGCAAGCGGTTCATGTGCGATTGCTGGAGTACATCGATGGCCAGCCGCTCACCCAGCTCAACCATTGGGGGCCTGAACTGGTCACGGGGCTGGGGCGCTTGTGCGCACACATCGACCTGGCCCTGGCCACCTTCGATCACCCTGGCCTGGAGCGCACGCTGCAATGGGACGCCCGCCACGCCAATGCGCTGGTTGGCCACCTGCTGCCCGTCATCGACGATGATCAAGAACGCAACCTGATCGCGGAGGCGGCGCAACAGGCCGAACGACGCTTGCAGCCGCTCAAGGCCAGCCTGCCGGTGCAGGCGATCCACATGGACATCACCGATGACAACGTGGTCTGGCAGCGCGACGCCCAGCGCCAATGGCAATTGCAGGGTGTCATCGATTTCGGCGATCTGATCCGCACCTGGCGCGTGACCGATCTGTCGGTGACCTGTGCAGCTTTGTTGCACCATGCCGACGGCGATCCGTTTTTCATCCTGCCGGCGATCAAGGCCTACAACGCGCTCAACCCGCTGCAGCATGAGGAATTACTGGCGCTTTGGCCGCTGATCGTCGCCCGCGCTGTTGTGCTGGTGCTCAGCGGTGAACAGCAGGTATCCATTGACCCGGAAAATCAATACAGCCGCGACAACCTGGACCATGAGTGGGAGATTTTTCGAATTGCTCAGTCGGTCCCGTTCGAACTGATGGAAGCGGCGATCCTCTCGTGCGTGGGCCACAATCTGCCACCCGTTGCCAGTGAAGGCTTTGTGCCGCTGTTGCCGACCTTGGTGGGCCGTGAGTTCGCCCTGATCGACCTGGGTGTCCTGAGCCCGCATTTCGAAGCCGGCAACTGGGAGCAGGAGGGGATCGACCAGCGCCTGCTGAGCGAAGCCGCCGCGGTCCATGGATTGGCCGCCAGCCGCTACGGGCAGTACCGATTGTCTCGGACCCGGCCGGACAGCGCCGTTGAACCGGATACTTATCCATTACACGTAGAATTGCAGGTGCCGCGGGGCACGCCGCTGGAATCGCCGTTTGCCGGGGTGGTGCACAAGGCTGCCGACGGCATGTTGCAACTGGACAGCGTGCAACTGAGCATTCGGCTCTGGGGCGTGACATCGCCGTTGCATTCCGGGGCTGCGCTGGTCAAGGGTCAGGTCTTGGGCGAAGTCGATGGACCGTTGCGGGTGCAGTTGTGTCGCGGCGCTCACCTGAATTCACCGTTGTTCTGCACGCCATCCAGGGCGTCGGCCTGGCAGGCGCTCTGTCCCTCGCCGGCGGTGCTGCTGGGGCTTGCCTGCGATGCCGAGCCAGAGATCGACCCCCAGCAGCTGCTGGCCCGGCGCGATGCGAGCTTTGCCCGCTCGCAGAAGCACTATTACGTTGATCCGCCGCGCATTGAGCGCGGCTGGCGCAATCACCTGATCGACATGCAGGGCCGTTCTTACCTGGACATGCTCAACAACGTCGCGGTGCTGGGGCACGGGCATCCGCGCATGGCGGCGGTGGCGGCCCGGCAGTGGTCGCTGCTCAACACCAACTCACGCTTTCACTATGCCGCGATTGCCGAGTTTTCCGAGCGCTTGCTGGCGCTGGCGCCGCCCGGCATGGATCGGGTATTTCTGGTCAACAGTGGCACCGAGGCCAACGACCTGGCGATCCGCCTGGCCTGGGCCTACAGCGGCGGCCGGGACATGCTCAGCGTGCTGGAGGCCTATCACGGCTGGTCGGTGGCGGCCGATGCGGTCTCGACGTCCATTGCCGACAACCCAAAGGCCCTGAGCAGTCGCCCGGATTGGGTACATCCGGTGACCGCACCAAACACTTATCGCGGTGAATTCCGCGGCCCCAACAGCGCGCCGGACTACCTGCGCAGCGTCGAGCACAACCTGGCAAAAATCGCCGAACACAAGCGCCAGCTCGCCGGCTTCATCTGCGAACCGGTGTACGGCAATGCCGGTGGGATCGCATTGCCGCCGGGCTATCTGAAGCAGGTCTACGCGATGGTGCGTGAGCGCGGCGGTGTCTGCATCGCTGACGAAGTGCAGGTCGGCTACGGGCGCATGGGCGAATTCTTCTGGGGTTTCGAAGAACAGGATGTCGTGCCGGACATCATCACCATGGCCAAGGGCATGGGTAACGGCCAGCCGCTGGGAGCGGTCATCACCCGCCGGGAAATCGCCGAGGCGCTGGAAGCTGAAGGGTATTTCTTCTCGTCAGCCGGCGGCAGCCCGGTCAGTTGCCAGATCGGCATGGCCGTGCTGGACGTCATGGAAGAAGAACAGCTGTGGGAAAACGCCCGGGCAGTGGGTGGGCATTTCAAGGCCCGCCTGCAAGCCTTGATCGACCAATATCCGTTGGTCGGTGCGGTGCATGGCTCCGGTTTTTACCTGGGTGTGGAGCTGATCCGCAACCGCGACACCCTCGAACCGGCCACCGAAGAAACCACGGCGCTGTGCAATCGCTTGCGGGAGCTGGGCATTTTCATGCAACCGACCGGCGACTACCTGAACATCCTCAAGATCAAACCGCCGATGGTCACCAGCCGCCAGAGCGTGGATTTCTTTGTCGATATGTTGGCGAAGGTGTTGGACGAGGGGGTTTGACTCACTGAGGCAAACGCTTTCCCTGTGGGAGCGGGCTTGCTCGCGAAA
>NZ_JABWQV010000018.1 GCF_014268615.1 Pseudomonas tehranensis
TTCGGGCGCTTAAAGCGCCCGTTTCTGCTTAGCTGGCCGATGAGTTCTGCACGGACTTCCCCCGCGGCATGCATTCGACCTTACCTGCCATTTACATCGGATTTGACCACCTATGACTGGCAGAGAATGGCTATGTGCAGACGTTGGTCAAGGTCTGCATTCGGTCAGGAACGGACATTCGCAACAGGTCCACATCCGACTAAGAGCAGGCAGTTAGAGTAGAAATAATATTCTGTCTACAACTCCATTTCCATGCCCCCCTTCACGCTATAAATAGAACCGCCCATTCCGCATTTCATTCCTTTTTCGAGTCAGAGCTAGAGGCGCAATACCAGCTTGTTATTTAAAATCAGCTGTTTGCATGCCTTTTGATGCGAGCTACTTTTTTAACACGATCATTTGCATTTTGGCAAAGCGCCACTACTCTTTCCTTGCTGGAACGACTGTGCTGCGATCCTTACATCTCAGTACTCGCACAATATCCAGCGTGACGCTGGTTCGTAGAGAATAGCGATAAGCTTAAATACAAGGAGATGAGATGAACAAAATCATTTGCAGTATTATAGTTTGCAGCTCAATTAGCGGCTGCTCAATTAAGTCGGCAGGCCCTTACTCTGAAAGCGGATGGAGTACATTAAGTCCACCACAGGCGGACGCTCTAGGTGCATCCATATTAGAGTTTAAAGGAAACAACCATCTTGGCGACTACGTAAAGCGTGTAAAACCTAACCAAATCGAATATAGGGACTCCTTATCTTCATACAGTCAGACCGACGTAAGTAATTTTAAAGGTGGCTTGGATCTTACGATTAAGGGAATTTCAGCAGACCTAAATTATGAAACAGACGGATCAAGTAGTAAAATCGCTAACAACTTGAAGGTGTCAAAGGTCAAAGAAGCAACAATGGTAAACGAGGAAAATAGATGGTTTGTTTACCAGTGTCTTATTGCCGGTAGCTACGAGTTCTCCGCAAGAAAAAAATCCTCTACCAATATCGGAATAGATGCGGCTCAAAGCGAATGGGCAAAGGCTCTAGGAATGGAGAAGGCATCCATTGGTATCAGTTCAAACCCTACGTCACCGGACGAACTGAAAATAAAAGTTGATAAGCCCAATGTCTGCTTGAGCTATATTGCCGCTAAATTTGAGCCAAACGAACCTTTCTTTTCTTTTATGCGCCCTAAGACGAGTTACATAACTGGAGGACAAGAAACTGAGGAGTACCCTTCTTCATTTACACTCAGGCCAGGGCAAGAAAGTCGCGAACGCACCGCCGATATAAAAAATCGCAAAAGCTCTTCAAAGACACTTTATAGACTTAAAGTAACCAAGTCTGAAAGCGACACCCTTCAATTACGAGTTTGTAAAACGCCCCGGGGTCTTTCCTCTATTGTTGAGGAGGAACAAAATTCATCAGTGTCAGATCCTTGCTCCCAGATTCTCCTTGAGGCTGGCACAGGCTCCTGGCGTGGCCCTTACATATTAGGACTTGAGAAGCCAACCGAAGATGACCTCGTGCTCATCACCTTAAATCTAGATGCGCGCACAGTAACGAGCGATTCTATCAGCATTAAAGAGCCACGAATCAATGTTTCTCAGTTCAAAATCAAGTACAAATAAATATTTATCACAGATTTGGCTTTTACTTAACATAAAACTTAACAACCTAAATAAATCTGCCCTTTTGGATTTTTGGAAATAGGGCAGATTTATTTGCCCTGCTCTAAACGTTGGCCTTTGGCCAAATACGGTCGCTCGGATTTCCGGTAATAACGGAGGTATGGATAGGGATTCGAACCCCTCCTTGCGTCTCTGCATACCGCTTTAGGCCAGAAAATACGGTACTTACGACCTTTGTTTATGGCGCCTTGCGGTCTGGCGGCCCTGAATCTGCCCTAATTTTGCCCTAAACCTCTCCGCCACTGCCGCTGCTATGCTTGGGTTTTCTCGAAAGGAGTCGACCACATGTCAGGTGATTACTCACTACCCGATGTACTGGAAAGGATCTACGACAATCAGCTCGCCTTGGAGGCAGCGGTAATGGAGCTGACGTTGTGGGTGGAGCAGCGTGCTTCGCCAGAGGTAGGCGACAATATTCGTGGAGCACTGGAGTGCTATTGGGGAAAACGCTGGCCACATCAAACAGGGCTTGGCCAAGCCCAGGGGCACGAATATCGGCTAGGCATCAGCTTCAAGAGACGACTTCAGAATCGTCCCAGGTAACCCTAATGATGGGCAATCTAATACCGCTGATAGACTGCAATCGGCCAAAAACCGATGCTCGAAGATGTCAACGAATCCAGGCCGGTTCACCTGTTGATTGTCATCAAGCCATAGATCTGTCGATGCAGCCGCCGCGGCAGTGAAGCAGGGCACATCGGGTGCTTCGTACAGAATACGTAGATTACTTAACGCGAAGCCCATGCCAGCAGCCGGACCATGGTCGCGAAGAAAAGCAAGAAGCATGGTTCAGAAAGCTGGGTCTTTTTCTGGAGTTATGCTTGTCAACTAAAAAGCTTCCTATGCAGGAAGACATACATGAAAACCCCGCACTAGACGGGCTTCATTTGGAAAGAGCTTTATTTATGCTTCATCATCTTCGTACAAGAGACCTAAAGTTGGCGAGCCTACAACGGCAGCGGAAATCAGCTTTTTACCTTTAAAGGCGCCGAGCATATAAAGATGCACGGCCGTCTCTGAGCGAAACGCATGTTGAATTTCATCTAACACCCGTTCGGCCTCTTGACTCTTATAAAGAACAACATTTATTAGGCCGTAATTAGGATGCTGAAAAACCAACTTCCACCGATTAGCCGCAGTCTCTAGCTTTTTCACTAGAAAGAGGTCGTCGATTCTAATTTTCTCAGTGGAAGATCTGGTTCGCTGCGTTATGCTTCTGATTTCTTCTTCATCCAAATCTATGCTTCCCAAACTCAAATGGTCTGCATCGTAAGCGCCCTTGACTACCGTAACCAAGGCTTTGCTGAGATCTGAGTTCACCTTGCTGAGAGTTACATTTTTTTCTACAATGTTTTCGGCGTAATCGAGCCGCTGCTTTTCAGCCTTGAGCTCACCATTAATTTTAAATTTTGCCAAAGCCACTTTCGATAAACCGAAAATCAATCCCAGCCCAAGAATTGTTATGACAAGTTCATCGCCTGACATGGTTAGCATTGCTTGCTCCGCTAATGTACCGAATTGCTCGGCGATAGCACCTACAATTTCTGAACTTCCTTGAGATACCTGAAATACCACTTCGAGGTCTTTCCTCTTGGAGTCAGAAATCGACTTTGCAGATTCATTTTCAGATACGAGTGCGTATGCTCGATTGAGCACTCCTTGATATTCAACCAGTCCTTTCATCACGCCAACAGGCAAAGTGCTGTGGTATCGCTCGCCTTTGATATTAATATCCAGGCTCGGCCAACCCTGAAAATCAAAAGAAACATCCTTATCTTTAAATTCGCCATTGAGAGCAAGTTCAATCAGATTTATCGCATCTTGCTCTGACTCAATCACCAACTGGATCGATTCTTTTTCTTCCATGGGGCCTTCATTGCTTGGCTAAAAGCTGACGGGTTTTCAGGCGCTCGCCATTGACAAAAGCCCGGTAAGCGCCGGGCATTTTCTGTGGTGTCGCGCTGAAAAAGCTTAACACCGTACCATGAAAACAGAGCTATCCCATATGGACAACTCCTTTTTACGCAGCCTCTCTCATCAACTCTAGAACACAATCGATCCAGGGAGCCCCTGTCTTGATTAGCTCGCTTACCTTTCCTTCGCTAACACTCCGCTACTTTCCAATGCGAACCGCTGGATGCTTGGCTCCGTAATAGAGCCAGATCCTGTCGCACATATGCTGTCTCGTCTGCATAGCCGTGCGACAGCTCCGTCTACCAAGCATGCGAGTTCGTCAGTGATCACGTAGGACGTTGCTGCACTTGGGCATCGAATCGCGTATGAGCGCCTACATCGTAGATGCGAAACCCGAAATACTTGAATCATCCAATGTAAGACAGGCTGAATGACCACTCTTGGCCGTTTTCTGCCCTTGGCGACAGGCAGAAATCGGCCAAAAGTGGACGTTTTTGGACTACCTCCGCTCCGGTAGAGACACTCTGCTTATGCAGATGGTGCCTAGTGCTGGGTAATGGTAAATACGCAGCCATACACTGCGAAATCTGCATGAGATGCTTCGACCTCAGCAGACCTATTCCTGCCGTGCGGCGTAACCCACTTGCAATAGACACGCTCCTTACGGATCGAGTAGTGTCGCGAGAGAATTTGCCCCCGCACCTGGTCGAGCAAACGAGGCTGTCCATCCATGGTGTATAACTTCCTTCTACGGTCATCGGAACGCTGGAAGCCTCAGCATAAACACGGATAGCGAGAGGAACAAGGAATGTTATACACCACACCCGTCCGGGGAGTTATGCACCAGTTGGTGTCTATTTATAGTTAGGCTTGGCGAATGATAAGGAATGAAATGAAAATACCCTCAACACGAAACCCGGCTTCGCGATCCCATATCAATCCGAACATGAGATCCCACATTGACCCTAGGAGGCGCTCTCATATTGACCCCAATAGGAGAAGTCATATCGACCCTCATCGGCGATCTCATATAAATCCCAATCAAAGATCCCATATTGATCCTCGTAGGAGATCACACATTGATCCATTCCAAAGATCACATATCAACCCAAAACTGAGGTCGGCTATAGACCCCAAAAGGACGTCAAGCATAGACCCGAATAGAGCCTCAAATATTACAGGGCTATATATTTTCTCAGAAAGTTGCCAGCCCATAGGCTTCACCGTAAAGGCAGACGAAGAAGTAATTCTGATCTTTGACACTGCATCAGAATGGGTTGGTTTTCTGGTTGCAACCGGGGACGGAGCATTTAATCAGTTTGATCTATCTAAAAATTGGATTGGATTCTGGTGTGATACAGGAGAAGAAAGTTTCAATATATTCAATATGAATCGGGAATGGATTGGATTCACCACTTAAGGCTTATAAAAAATAAAATACATCCGACGCAAAAAGCAGCCCTACCAGTCGCTGCTGTCGGACAATTTCTCCACCGCTTCGCGGCTACAAAATTGCTGTAAAGCTCTACGTTAGGTAAAGGAGGGTCTTGTGCAAGAAGAAATCATTGAGCTATATCGTCAGCTTCGAACTTCCCAAGATAAATATGCTTATTTTTTGCTGGCTGCGGTAGGTGCATCTATTGCTTTTGCCCTAAACCAGACTCAGGGGCTTTCTTTGAAGTCATCTCAAATACCTTTAGCCATTAGTATATTGCTCTGGGGCTTCAGCTTCTTTTTCGGTTGTCGGCACTTGCAATATGTAAGTTCTACTCTTTATACCAATATAGAAATGTTAAAAATCGAAAGCGGCAGACACCCACAAGTTGGAAATCATCCGCAGGCTCTGGCTGCGGCTAGCGAAGGTGTTCGATCAGCAATTGAAAGCAACAGCGAAACGTCTAATAACCTTGCAAAGTTACAGTTCAGCCTGCTCATTGCCGGAGTAGTATTTTATATTTCTTGGCATACGCTGGAAATGTGGCTGAGATCCAATGCCTAACTAGTGCTTCAAATCGCTCGCTCCGCTCACTGGGACGGGCTAAAGCCCGCCCTTTAACCTAACGTTAGGGATCAAACCGTGCACTCTTGTCTATCGGCCTCACTGCTGGCGCTAAGCAAACTGATCTCAACTACTTTCTGCCAGATCCAATCGATGAGCAAAGTACCAGAGCACGGAGCACGAGCCACCTTCACCGAGAGGCCGCTTTTGGCCGAAAACAGACGAAGGCCCACCCACCGATCTACTCCACAACCCCATTAAAAACAACAGTCCCACCCCCCTCCTTCTGAACCGTCAACCTATTCCCCTCCACCACAACCTCAACCAACTCAGAACACCCATCAACCTCCCGTTTCCCATCAACACGCTCGGCCTTGGCATCAAAACTAAAAACATAAGTAGACGCCGGGCAAGCATTCCCACCCTCCCCCGTGGAAACCACCACCACATACCGGCTCGGCCCAAACGTATAAGCCTTTTCAATCGCCACATACCCGGTGTACTCAGCCTCCTCGACAATTGCCTCCATGACATTCACCACCCCAGCGCGCGTTTGATAATTCAGCGCGGTCCCCGTCCCCAGGGTCTGGGTTGTAAACGGCCCCGCACGCTCGGCGGTGACGGGCAAGGTTTCATAGGCAACGCCGGGGGGCGCTGGGGGGGCGATTTGAGTCGTGACGGTGGGTTTTGCAACGAGGCTTTGTTGGGGTTCAGGAAGATCGCATAGGCCGTTCTTGCAGATGAAATCCCCTTGGCAGTCGATATCTTCCGAGCACTGGTTGGTTTCTTCGAAGGTGCTCTGGTTGGCTTTGGCGTAGCCGACGACGGCCAGTGCAAGGAGGGTGCAGGCGAACAGACGCTTCATCGGTGAAGTCCTTTTCTTGGATGGTGGCCGGATGATAACTGCAAACCTTCCGGGCTTGTCTCTGGTCGCTTTCGACTTTGCAGTGTCGGGTGGTCCAACTTTGCTTTGAATACTAGCCTTGCAAACGTGCGCACAAGGAAGTCGAGAAAACCATGACTGACCGCGATCAACTCCATCGAAATGGTTACGCCCTGCTCCGTCAAGCGATCCCAACCGAATGGCTGGAAGACCTGCGTGCGGTGTTCGATGCAGGTGTGAGGCCGTCGGACCAGTGGCCGGTGCCGCGAGGCATGGACTGGCGTCATTCGATGTTGGACGACGATGCGAAGGTTCAGGCTGTGTGTCGTCTGCCCCGGGTGCTGGCGGTCGCGGGGGAGTTGATCGGGGAGCGGTTCTTTCTGGCGCAGGTGGAGGGGCGCGAACCTCTTGTCGGTGGCGGCCATCAACCGCTGCACCGCGACTTGTCGGCCCAACGGCCAGGCGACATCGCCATGGCCCTGGCTTTTTTCGACAATTATGGCGCCGAGAACGGCGCGACGCGTATCGTGCCTGGCAGCCATCGACCCGCGCTGGGGGAACCGCCATTCGACTTCAACGATGAATCACGCTCCGTACAGCTTTCAGGTTGCGCCGGTGACATCCTGGTGTTCGATGTGGACTTGGTGCATGCGGGCAGTCTGAACTCGGTGGGCTCGCACCGTCGTTCGATTTTGATCAGTTATTTTTCGGAGCCGTTGTACGCTTCACACCTGGAAACCGTGGGCCTGCGTAATATTCGTATGGACACGAGTGAACGGTTCGAGCCTTTGGATTTTGACTTCGGGAAAGCGGGCATTCGCGCCTGTCGTCCAACGACAAAATCTACGATCGAATAGATAAAGATGCAGTCATTTGCGCGTGGCACACCGCCAGAATTTCATCGGCCAGTGTCGAGTCGTCAGGACAGGCACGCGATAGCATGATCGCGCCGACAGCGCGCGCCAGCAGGTCGATCATTTTAACCCTCGCCTCACCCGGCGCCGCATCCGGCCCGGTCGGGTATTTTTCGCCGAGTGTTTGCAACATGCGCTCGATGCCTTCAGCGAATGCCGCCTTCAAATCGTCCGACTGACGTGCCGCGTCCCCGCACAACGCTGCCATGGTGCAACCCGTGGCGCGTCCGTCGCGATGGTCCCGTGACACATACACATCAATGAAGTCCTTCACGCTCAATGCTTCGGCGCCGATCAGTGACTGCTCAAGACTTTTCGCCGAGGCTTCGGCCATCAGGTCAGCCTTCGAACCGAAATGTTTGTAGAAACCGCCATGGGTGAAACCGGCGGCGGCCATCAGGTCGGCCACGCCGACCCCGTCAAAACCGCGCTCGCGAAATACAACCGAGGCTGTTTCGACGATGTGTTCCCGATTTGCCTGGGCCTGGGCCTTGGTCACTCGCATGTTTCGATACCTCGTTACCGCTGGAAATTCATCGACTGATCATACATTGATGTTGATCATAATCAAAACCGTTGACACTTTAGATTTCGATCATCATCATAATCTCCAGCGACCTGACCAGTTACCAACGGACACGGAACAACCTCCCATGAGCGACCTGAATCTGTTTACCGCCTATACCCTTGGCCCACTGTCCCTTGCCAACCGTATCGTGCTGGCGCCACTGACGCGTAACCGCGCAGGCACTGGACTGGTGCCCAGCGAGTTCGCCGCCACTTACTACAGCCAGCGCGCTTCGGCCGGACTGTTGATCACCGAGGCCACCCAGATCTCGGCGCAGGCTCAGGGTTACCAAGACACCCCCGGTATTTACACTCAGGCGCAGATCAACGGTTGGCGCCTGGTGACCGACGCCGTGCATGCCAAGGGCGGCAAGATTTTTGTGCAGCTGTGGCACGTTGGCCGGGTCTCCCATGTGGACCTGCAACCGGGCGGTGCCGCGCCAGTAGCGCCATCGGCCATCCGTGCCCAGACCAAGACCTTCGTCAATAACGGTTTTGCCGACGTGTCCGAGCCACGCGCGCTCGAACTCGACGAACTGCCAGGCATCGTCAACGATTTCCGCCAGGCGGCGGCAAACGCCATTGCGGCCGGCTTCGACGGTGTGGAAATCCACAGTGCAAACGGCTATTTGCTGGATCAATTCATCAAGGACAGCGCCAACCTGCGTACCGATGCCTACGGCGGCTCGATCGCAAACCGTGCGCGCCTGCTGCTGGAAGTGACGGCTGCGGTGGCCGCCGAAATTGGTGCTGATCGCACGGGCATTCGCCTTTCACCGGTCTCGCCGGCCAATGGTGTATCGAGCAGTGAGCCGCAGGCGCAGTTCGATTACATCGTCGACCAACTCAATGCTCTGGACATCGTTTATCTGCACGTCGTCGAAGGTGCAACCGGTGGGCCACGCGACGTGGCGCCCTTTGATTTCGATGCCTTGCGCCAACGCTTCAAGAACACTTACATCGCCAACAACGGCTATGACCTGGACCTGGCCACGGCACGCCTTGACCATGACAAGGCCGACCTGATCGCCTTTGGCCGCCCTTTTATCGGCAACCCTGATCTGGTGGAGCGGCTCAAGAGCGGTGCGCCCCTGTCCGCCTTCGATCCTTCCACGCTCTACGGCGGCGGTGCAGCGGGATACATCGACTACCCGACGCTTGCCGAATCAAGCGCTAGCGCGAACCAGGCACTGGCTGATCGAGCCTGATTTTTCTCGTGCATCAATCCCAATCCATGTTTTTGATAAAGAGCTGACATCATGACTACTCGCCCTACCGTTCTCATCACTGGCGCCTCCACCGGCATTGGCGCGGTTTACGCCAAGCGTTTCGCCCAACGCGGACACGATCTGGTGTTGGTCGCCCGCGATCACTCGCGCTTGGCAACGCTCGCCGCGAAGTTGCGTGGCGAGCACAACGTCGCCGTTGAAGTGCTTCAGGCCGACCTGACTCAACTCAGTGACCTGCACACCGTCGAAGCCCGCCTGCGGGATGATGCGCGCATCGGCATCCTCGTCAACAATGCCGGCGCGGCACAGTCCGGCGCCTTCATCGAGCAAAGCACCGACAGCGTTGCACAACTGGTGGCCCTCAACACCACCGCGCTGGTGCGGCTCGCCAGCGCCATCGCGCCACGCCTGGTCAAGGCAGGTGAAGGCGCGATCATCAACATCGGTTCGGTGGTGGGTCTGGCGCCTGAGTTCGGCATGACGGTCTACGGTGCGACCAAGGCGTTCGTGCTGTTTCTGTCCCAAGGCCTGAGCCTGGAACTGTCGCCTCAGGGTGTCTATGTACAAGCCGTACTGCCCGCGGCCACCCGCACGGAGATTTGGGATCGCGCCGGCGTCGACATCAACACCTTGAGCGAAATCATGGAAGTGGATGATCTGGTCGATGCCGCCCTGGTGGGCTTCGACCGTCGCGAACCGGTGACCATTCCACCGCTGCATGAAGGCGAGCGCTGGGATGCCCTGCAAACCGCGCGTCAGGGTCTTTTGTCGCAGATCAGGCAGTCCGCCGTGGCGCAGCGCTATCTGACTCAAGGCTGATCCCTGTCGACAGCTCGGCCTCGCCCCTCTCTCATTCCTCCGACAAGAGCAGCTGCAACATGAAGGCATTTTTTATCGACCGCTACGGCAAGCAGAACGGAATGATTGGCGAAGTGCCCGACCCTGCAGTCGGTGTGCATGACGTTCTGGTCCAGGTGCATGCAACGAGCGTGAACCCGCTGGACTCGAAGATCAGAACGGGGGAATTCAAACTGATCCTGCCCTATACGTTTCCATTGGTGTTGGGCAATGACCTGGCTGGAGTGGTCGTGCGCACGGGGTCGGCGGTGAAGCGGTTCCAGCCAGGAGACGAAGTCTATGCACGTCCTCCAGAAGCACGGATCGGGACGTTTGCCGAACTGATCGCCGTGAACGAAAACGCGCTCGCGCTCAAACCCTCGAATCTCGACATGGCCGAAGCGGCCGCCATCCCCTTGGCGGGTTTGACGGCCTGGCAGGCGCTGGTTGAGACCGCCCAGCTGAAAAAAGGCCAGAAGGTGTTGATTCATGCCGGATCCGGTGGCGTCGGTACGCTTGCTATCCAACTCGCCAAACACCTCGGCGCCTTCGTTGCGACCACCACCAGCACGGCGAATGTCGAGTGGGTGAAAGCACTCGGGGCGGATGTGGTCATCGATTACAAACAGCAGGATTTTGCAAAGGAGTTGCGCGATTTTGACGTGGTGTTGAACAGCCTCGGCGCCGATGTACTGGAGAAATCGATCAAGGTGCTCAAGCCTGGCGGACAGCTCATTTCCCTTTCAGGGCCGCCGACCGCGCAATTTGCCCAAGAGCAAGGCCTGTCCTGGGTGCTGCGGCAAATCATGCGTCTGCTGAGCAGCGGTATTCGCAGAAAAGCCCGCAAACATGGGGTGAGTTATGCATTTTTGTTCATGCGTGCCAACGGGATACAACTGCAGAAGATCACCTCGCTTATCGAGGCCGGCATCATCAAACCGGTCATCGATCGCTCCTTCCCTTTTGCATCAACCGCAGAGGCGTTGCGGTACGTCGAGCAGGGCAGATCAAAAGGCAAAGTCACCATAACAATCCAATAGGCGCACGACAAAAGATGTCAGTAGATGATGTGCATGCCGCCAAGCACCCGATTGCGGCGCCTGAACCAGAGGAGCCGCCACCGCACGACAAGCCCCCACAGGAGCAGTTGCAACCGGAAGCCGCACGGGTAGAAAAGCCGATCATCATTTGGCGTGGTTTGATGCTTGAGCAGTAACGGGGAAACGGCTCAAGCCACGCTTCAATTGAAAGCAGGTGTTCGGCCTGGTTGGCAGTTGCACTGGGGCACCAGACCTGGCTGCATTTACACCTTCATGCCTACTCCACCGCCTCAGCCACGCCCTGATCCTCCCCCAGAAATCCGCCACTCTGGTGATGCCATAGCCGCGCATAGGTCCCGTTTTTCCCGAGCAGTTCGGCGTGGGTGCCTTGTTCGATAATGCGTCCATCATCCATGACGATGAGCCTGTCCATCGCGGCAATCGTAGACAGCCGATGGGCAATGGCGATCACGGTCTTGCCCTTCATCATTTTATCGAGGCTTTCCTGGATGGCGACTTCGACCTCTGAATCCAGCGCGCTGGTGGCTTCGTCCAGTAGCAGGATCGGGGCATTTTTGAGCATCACTCGGGCAATGGCGATGCGTTGACGCTGGCCGCCCGAAAGCTTGATACCCCGCTCGCCCACCAGGGTGTCGTAGCCGCTATGGCCTTGCTTGTCGCTCAGTTGACTGATGAACCCATCGGCTTGGGCACTGGCCGCCGCGCTGCGGATTTGCGCGTCGGTGGCATCGGGGCGTCCGTAGGCGATGTTGTCGCGAATGGAGCGGTGCAGCAGCGAAGTGTCCTGAGTGACCATGCCGATGGCGCTGCGCAGACTGTCCTGGGTGACGTGCGCGATGTTCTGCCCGTCGATGCGAATCTCACCCTCGTCCACGTCGTAAAAACGCAGCAGCAGGTTGATCAGCGTGGATTTCCCGGCGCCGGAGCGGCCCACCAGCCCGATCTTTTCGCCCGGGCGAATGCTCAGGCTCAGGCCATCGAGCACCTGGCGTTCGCCGTTGTAGTTGAAACTCACCTTGTCGAAGGTCACCGCACCGCCGGTGGTAACCAGCGCGCCGGCATGCGGCGCATCCTGCACTTTGGGGCCACGGGTCAAGGTCGCCATGCCATCCTGTACGGTGCCGATGCTCTCGAACAGCGAGGTCATTTGCCACATGATCCAGTGCGACATGCCATTGATGCGCAACGCCATGGCGATAATCGCCGCCACCGCACCTGGGCCGACTTCGCCTTGGTGCCATAGCCAAAGGGCATAACCGCCTGCCCCCATGATCAACCCGACCACCAATGCCTGATTGACGATCTCGAACTGGCTGACCAGGCGCATCTGGCGAAAGCCGGTTTGCTTGAAATCCTCCATGGCCGCGCGCGCGAAGTGAGCTTCGCGTTTGGTGTGGGAGAACAGCTTCACCGTGGTGATGTTGGTATAGGCGTCTGAGATGCGCCCGGTCATGGATGAGCGCGCATTGGCCTGTTCCTGCCCGACTTTCTCAAGGCGGGGCACGAAGTAGCGCATGGCAAGCCCGAACAACACTACCCAGGCAACGAAAGGCAGCATCAGCTTGAGGTCAAAGCCGCCGGCCAGTGCGATGATCGCGATGAAGTACACCCCGATTCCGGGAGCAACCTCGATGAGGGTGAATAACACTTCGCGCACGGACAGCGCGGTCTGCATCACCTTGGTGGTGACCCGGCCGGAAAACTCATCGGAGAAGAACGAAAGGCTTTGTCGCAGCATCAGCCGATGAAAATCCCAGCGCAACCGCAACGGCAGGTTGATCGCCAATATTTGGTGCTGCACCATCGTGCGCAACGCTACCAGCCCGATGCTGGTCACCAGCACCACGCCGATGCCCCACAGCACCCGGCTCTCCTCCCTGGCTGCATCGCCGCCGGCCTGCCAAACCGATAGCAAGTCCACGACCTGCCCGAGAAAAGAAAACAGCCAGGCTTCGTAAATCGATACGGCGGCACTGAGCAGCGCGAGGGCGAGGATGTAACCGCGTGCGCCCCGCGTGCAGGCCCACAGAAAACGCGCCAGACCGTCAGGTGGTGGGGGGACCTCGTCGGGCGGAAAAGGGTCGAGCCGTTGTTCAAAAGCGCGAAGCATGGTGACCTCCAAAACGATCCAGTAAAGAGATTCTGGCATTTAAAGGTGGCTTTGAGGGGTTTGGAAGTTGAGCAATCCATGATTGACCGCCAGCAACTCCATCGAGACGGCTATGCCCTGCTCCGCCGCGCGATCCCTGCCGAGTGGCTGGAGGACCTGCGTGCCGTGTTCGTGGAGGGCCGCGAGCCCCTTATCGGCGGCGGCCACCAACCGTTGCACCGCGACTTGTCGGCCCAACGGCCAGGCGACATCGCCATCGCCCTGGCTTTTTTCGACGATTATGGTCCGCAGAACGGCGCAACCCGTATCGTTCCCGGCAGCCATCGTCCCGAGGCGGACGAAGCGCCATTGGATTTCCACCAAGAGTCACGCTCCGTACAGCTGTCCGGCAGTGCTGGTGACATCCTGGTGCTCGATGTCGATTTGCTGCATGCGGGCAGTCTGAACGTGATCGGCGCACGCCGTCGCTCGATTCTGATCAGTTATTTTTCGGAGCCGCTGTACACGTCACACCTGGAAACCATGAAGCTGCGCAATGTTCGGATGGACACGAGCGAGCGGTTCGAGCCTTTGGATTTTGCCTTTGGGGACTAGCCTTTTTTGGTTGACTGAAGTTCACGTCATCAGTAAATCCAGATTCTGCACCGCCGCTCCAGCGGCGCCCTTCCCAAGATTGTCAAATACCGCCGCTAACAAAACCTGTCCCGTCTTGTCATCTTCACACACCACCAATCGCAAATTGTCGGTCCCGTTAAGCGCCTGAGGATCGAGGGACGTCAACTCTTTAGCTTCCTGCATCGACATTACCTGTACATCGGACGCGTCGGCGTAGTGCTGCGTCAGACAGGCATGCAACCTCATCGCATCCACACCCGGCGCCAATAACCGAAGCTGCAAGGGGATGGTCAACACGATCCCCTGCCGAAAAGCGCCATAAGCCGGCACGAACATCGGCGGCTCCATCAAACCGCTGTGCTGCTGGATCTCTGGAATATGTTTGTGTGCCAACCCCAGGCCATAAACCTGGAACGCGGGGGCTTGCGATGCATTCTCGCCCTCATGCTCTTGCACGCCGGCGCGCCCTTTTCCGGAATAGCCCGACACCGCATGGATGTTCGTCGGGTAGTCGGCAGGCAGTAGCCCGGCCTCCAGCAAAGGCCGCAGCAGCCCTATCGCCCCCGTGGGATAGCAACCGGGGTTGCTCACGCGCCGCGCCGTGGCGATTTGTCTGGCCTGCTGCGAGCTCATCTGCGCGAAACCATAGACCCAGTCTGGATGGGTACGGTGCGCGGAACTTGCATCAATCACACGGACAGCGGGGTTTTTGATACTCGCTACGGCCTCGCGTGCAGCTTGGTCGGGCAAGCAGAGAATCGCGATGTCGCAGTCGTTGATGATTTCAGCGCGGCGTTGCGGGTCCTTACGATGTTCGGGGCTGAGTGTGAGGAGTCGAAGATCGGTCCGGTTGCATAGACGCTGATGGATTTGTAACCCGGTGGTGCCTTGGTCGCCGTCGATGAATATCAGAGGAGTTGCCATGGAATGCTCTCGGAAACAGGAAATCAGGAGATTCCATCCTCAGCGAAAGGCTAAGATAGGAAAAGTTGAATTTCCCAATTTTTAAATTCAGATTTACTGAACAAGGAGGGCCGCATGCGCGAAATCAGCCTGGACCGTCTGCGTACGTTGGTGGCCATTGTCGACTTGGGTTCGTTTGCCGAGGCCGCTCGGGCATTGCACCTTGCGCCCCCCACAGTCAGCTTGCATATCGCCGACCTGGAGTCACGGGTTGGCGGCAAGCTGTTGTCACGCACGCGCGGGCGCATTCAGCCTTCGACGATTGGAGAAACACTGGTGGAGCGCGCGCGACGCCTGTTGGCGGACGCGGAGCAGGCGCTTGAAGACGTGGAGCGTCAGGTGCAGGGCTTGGCCGGACGCGTGCGGCTGGGTGCCTCGACAGGGGCCATTGCTCAGTTGCTGCCGCAAGCTTTGGAAACGTTGGGCCAACGCCACCCCGCTATCGATCTGCAGGTGGCTGTGCTCACCTCACAGGAAACGTTGAAGAAGCTTGTCGAGGGTTCGCTCGAGATCGGCCTGGTCGCGCTGCCTCAACCACAGGTGAAGGGGTTGCGGATCGAGCCATGGCGACGGGACCCGGTCATGGCCTTCTTGCCGGCTCGCTGGGAATGCCCGGCTATTGTGACATCCGGCTGGCTGGCCACTCAGCCCTTGATTCTGAATGACAACACCACCCGGCTTTCGCGCTTGACGTCGGAGTGGTTCGCCAGTGACGGACACCAGCCTAGGCCTCGTATTCAACTGAATTACAACGATGCGATCAAAAGCCTGGTGGCTGCCGGTTATGGCGCGACGTTGTTGCCACATGAAGCTTCCACGCCATTACCCGATACCCGGATCGTCATGAGGCCCTTGCAGCCCTTATTGTGGCGTGAACTGGGCGTTGCCCACCGAGCTGGCGAAGTCGAGCGGTCTACGCAACATGTGCTGGATGTGCTGTGGGGGTTGAGTGCGGGGTAGGATGATGGTTTATCGGACGGGCCATGGATGCTATTACCTGACCACCCACCCGCTTTCACTGCCCAACAACCCCCTCATACCGCCGCTGAATCCGTTCCACCTCGCCCGAACGGCGCAACTGCTCCAAAGCCTTGGCCCACGCAGTCACCACCTCGTCCTCAGAATCGAGGCTGAACGCGATGTACAGCGACGAGCGATAGAGCTCGATGGGAATTTTGCGCAGCGTGCCCGGTGCGATGTTCAACTGGCGGCTGTAGTAAGCCACTCCGGCATCGGTGTCGCCGACGATGATGCCGGTGCGCCCGGCGAGCAGCATGCGGTAGAGCAACTTGCTCTCGGTTGCACTTTTGTCCACGTTATTGAAACCCAGCGACTGCAGCATCTGGGGCACCAGGCCGGCATGACGGGTGGTGATCTGCGGGGCGTGCAGCAGTTGTTCCAGGGAGTTCACCGGCGGCGCATTGGCCAGTTGATAGGCGTAAATGGACTCCTCCACGATCGGCCCGACCCACTTGTATAACGGCTCGCGCTCCGCCGTGCGGAACAACGAGAACATGATGGTCTTGCTGCGGGTCCTCAGTACCTGGGTGGCGCGCATGCTGGGCTGCAGATGCACCTCAAAGTCATCCCCGGTCAACGCCATGATGGCCCGCACGATCTCCGTGGTCATACCTGTGAGCTGGTTGTTCTCCTGATAGTTGTACGGGGCCCATTCTTCGGTAACGACCTGGTACTCTCCGGCCTTGACCCCTGTGCCGAGCAATAGACAAAGCAGCGCCGCAGCCGGTGTCGAAATTCTCACGTGTTCTCCTGATAAGCCGTTCGGTGTTCGCGCAAGGCCGAGGTGGAAACTCACAGAACAAGCATAGACGCAAACCCGTGGCTGACGGCTGATGCAATCCACACTCCTGCCTTTGGCAATCTCTTGGTTCCAGAATTTCCGAGACCACCCGCTTCTTCGGCTGATCGCCACAATGATTGAGCTGCACGAGTCAAACTGGCGGGTTTCAGGTATCTGTTATTCCCATAGTTGCTATCGATACCATCGCCGTTCTCGTCATCGGCCTCTCTCTCTAATCTGCCCACCAACGCGATCGATGACGATCGCAGCAGATCACAGTCCGCCCCTTATGGAGAGAGAAACGATGAACACACTCAATCGCACCCTGGCCATCGCGACACTGGCACTGGCTACCCTCAGCGCCGAGGCTGCATCGCCCACCCAGGCCGGCGCTAGCGCGTCCGCCGTCGGCAGCGTGATCCAGTCCGCCAGTTACATCACCACCCGGGACGGCGTGCAGCTGTACTACAAGGACTGGGGCCCCCGCGATGGTCAGGTGGTCACCTTCAGCCACGGCTGGCCGCTGAACGCAGACAGCTGGGAAGCGCAGATGATGTTCCTCGCCGCCAAAGGCTACCGCGTTGTTGCCCACGACCGTCGCGGCCACGGACGCTCCAGCCAGCCATGGGAGGGCAACGACATGGATCACTACGCCGACGATCTGGCGGCGGTGATTGAAGCGCTGGATCTGAAAGAGGTGACTTTGGTGGGGTTCTCCACCGGTGGCGGCGAAGTGGCTCGCTATATCGGTCGCCATGGTACCGGCCGGGTGAAGAAGGCCGTGCTGGTCTCCTCCGTCCCACCGCTGATGCTCAAGACCCCGACCAACCCCGGCGGCCTGCCCATCGAGGTGTTCGACGGGCTGCGCAAGGCATCCCTGGAGAACCGCTCGCAGCTTTACCTGGACATCGCTTCCGGCCCCTTCTTCGGCTTCAACCGCGAGGGTGCCAAGCCGTCCCAAGGGCTGATCCAGTCGTTCTGGGTCCAGGGCATGCAGGCGGGCAGCAAGAACACCTATGAGTCGATCGCGGCCTTCTCGGCGACCGACTTCCGTGGCGACTTGAAGAAGTTCGATGTGCCGACGCTGGTGATCCATGGCGATGACGATCAGATCGTGCCTATCGATGCTTCAGGCAGGGCGTCGGCGGCGCTGATCAAGGGTGCACGCCTGATCGTCTACCCCGGCGCGCCGCATGGCCTGACCGATACGCACAAGGACCGGCTGAACCAGGATCTGCTGACGTTCCTTCAGGAATAGAACCGGAACATGCACTGCCCGCTCCGTTGTTCAGGGAGCCTCACAGATACTGCATCCACCTTGCAAAGCCCTTCTCAGGAAGGGCTTTTGCGTTCGTCAACGCTCTGTGGCGGGCACGCTCATCAATTCATGTGAACCTAGCCGTCCTCCCACCCTCGGATATTCAAGACGTACTCAGGGTGACCCATATGGCAATCGAAGACACTTTATTACGTCAACGCAAGGTACTTGCCGAGTTCGGCGAGCTGGCCCTGGTTTCAGACGACCTGGAGCACATTCTGGATGAGGCGTGTCGCCTGGTGGGTGAGGCGCTGGAAACCCATCTGGCGAAGTTCATGTTGCTGGAAGACGACGGTGTCACTTTCCTCGTGCGTAACGGTGTGGGGTGGGCACCCGGCGTGGTGGGAAAAGTACGGGTGCAGGCCCTGGCAGGAACCCCGGAACGCTATTCCCTGGACACCGGCAACGCCGTCATTTCCACGGATGCCTCAACAGAAACACGCTTTCACTATCACGACTTTCAGAAGCGCAACGGCGTTCAGGCGTTCGTCAATGTACTGGTATACGGAGCCAGCGAAACACGGCCATTCGGCATATTCGAAGTCGACAGTCGCAGCCCCAGGCAGTTTAGCCAGAGCGATATCGATTTTCTGCGCGGTTACAGCAACCTCCTCGGTGCCGCATTGAGGCGCTCGCAAACCATGCAAGCCATGCGCCTGACCGAAGAAAAATTGCGTGAAAGCGAAAGGCACTACCGAATCGCGGCGCAGCTCACTCCGCTCTGGCCCTGGACGGCCGACAGCCATGGCGCGGTGACGTCACTGGATCAACGCTGGTATGAATACACCGCAAGGTCGCCGGCGCAGACATTGGGACGCCAGTGGTTAAACGCAGTGCATCCCGATGACCGGCTATCATTTGCCAAGCTATGGAAACAGTCGCTGGCCAGTTTGCAACCCTTCGACGCGCATATCCAGTTGCGCAAGTCCACGGGAGAATATCGATGGTTCAGAATCCGTGCATTTTGCAGCCTGGACCCTGAAGGCCGTTGCGAACAGTGGTATGGCACCGTCGAAGACATTCACGAGCGGGTGCAACTGGAGGCGGCGCTGAGGGACTGGAACGAGCTGCTCGAAGAACGCATCGCTGTCCGAACAAGGCAGCTTGAAGCCGAACAACAAGAGCGCGCGCTGGCCGAGTCCAAACTACGCCAAAGCCAGAAAATGGAAGCTGTCGGCCAACTGACCGGGGGCATCGCCCACGACTTCAACAACCTTCTGGCCGGCATCACCGGCAGCCTGGAGTTGATGCAACGGCACATCGACAATCAACGTTATGACGAGCTGTCCCGGTACAACTCTGTCGCCCTGACTTCGGCAACCCGTGCAGCCGCCTTGACCCAGCGCCTGCTGGCATTTTCCCGGCAGCAATCGTTGCAACCGGAAGTGCTCGAACCTCGGGAGGTGGTGGCCGGCCTCGAAGAAATCATCCGGCGTTCCGTGGGGCCGAGCATTCATGTCGAATGTTCTTTCAGGGGGCACGACCCGATCAAATGCGACCCGAATGGGCTGGAGAACGCGCTGCTCAACCTGGCGATCAACGCTCGGGATGCGATGCCCGGTGGCGGGACCTTGAAGCTGGACGTACAACGTTGCGCTATCGACGCGCAATCTTGCAGCGAAAAGATGCTGCCCGCCGGCCTGTATGTGGCGATATCGGTCGCGGACTCAGGCACCGGGATCAGCGCCGACATCCTGCCGCGCGTGTTCGATCCGTTTTTCACCACCAAGCGCATTGGCGAAGGTTCCGGTCTGGGCCTGTCGATGATTTACGGGTTTGCCCAGCAATCCGGCGGGCAGGTGAAGATTCAGAGCAGCGTCGGGGTGGGAACGACCGTGACGATGTATTTCCCGGTGGTCAGCCAGTCCCCCGCTCGGCCGGAGGACGCTGAGCCGGAGGCTGCGCGACTGCAACCAGGTGCCAACGAAACGATTCTGCTGGTCGACGACGAAGCGGCTATTCGCCAGATGGTTTCGGAGTTCCTGACCGAAGCCGGCTATCGTGTCATCGAGGCCCTGGACAGTGCCTCTGCCCTGAAACAGGCCGAGAAAACGGCGCATCTCGATCTGCTGCTCACGGACATCGGCCTGCCCGGAACCATGAACGGTGTCGCTCTGGCGGCTGCAATGAAGACCCGATATCCCTCGCTCAAAGTGATGTTCATCACCGGGTTCGCCGAAGGCAAAAGCCTGGTTTCGGTGGATGCAACGACCCGCATCCTGACCAAGCCTTTCAGCTTGACCGACCTGGGGCAGCAGGTGGCTTCGCTGATTCACGCCAGTGATGACGGCGCTGAATCAGCGTAAAACGTTTCAATCAATCAATGCCGCAGCAGCTTGCGCAACGGAATCTCGTCCTTGCGCACGGGCGATTTGATGACGATGTAGCTGAAGTATTTGGAGATGCCGATGTTCTTGTCCAGCAGGCTTTCCATCACATCCTGGTAATCCTGGATGCTGCGGGTCATGAAGCGCACGAGATAGTCGTAGCCGCCGCTGATCAGGTGACATTCGAGCACTTCATCCACCAGGCGGATGTTGGATTCGAATTTGGCGAAGTCCTCGCGCTTATGGTCGCTCAAGGTGATTTCGGTGAAGACCGTCACCGAATCGGTAATCTTGGCCAGGTTCAAGTGGGCCTTGTAGCTGGAGATGTACCCCAACGATTCCAGCCGTTTGACCCGTTGCAGGCATGGGCTGGCGGAAAGCCCCACGGCATCGGCCAGGCTGACGTTGGTCATGCGGCCGTCTTTTTGAAGCTCTACCAGAATGCTGATGTCGATCCGGTCCAGTTTCGCTACACCTTCCATCGCCTACCTCTGCCTGCCATTTGTAAGACAATCTTCTAACAAAATCAGCACCGTAAAGACAGCTGATGCTGAGCCACCAGGTCGGCCATGCTGTTGATGCAATGCTGGCCTGCGCATGGCTTGGGTGGGTTGTCGGGGTTGCGACAAATCAGGCAAACCGCCCCGACCTTGGCTGGGCGGGCGCCCGGACGGGTTACTTGAAGAATAGCCTGCGCATCGAGGTCGTTGGCCTTGAGCCAAGCGGGATCGTGCAAGGGGTCACTGGCCAGTGAAATAAAATCCTCCGGCTCGATGCCCAGGCGCTCGCATAACGCGCCCCGGTCTTCTGCATCGCGGTCGCCCAGCACCAGCAGGCGATAGAACTTGCGTAGATAGAGCATCGCCCCCGGCGCATCCTCGAACAACGTCCAGGCGGCGGCCGAGCGGGCGAAGCTCATGCCCTCCTCCCAACTGACCTTGAGTTTCCAGCGCTCGGCCAACTGACGGTGGGCGAAACACAGCAAACCGCTGAAACCCAACTCGCCGAAGCGCGGATACAGCGCTTGCAGCACCTCGTCGAACTCGGCCAGCACCTGGGTTTTTTCTGGCGACTCACCGTGGTGTTCCAGCAGCGGCTGCAGCGCCGTCCAGATGGCGGAGTCCCGATCCACCAGGACCTCATCGCAGTCGATCAACAATGCCCGATACTCAGTCAACCTCATGGGTAAAGCCTCCGCTGATGTCCCATCGATCCACGCTCCTTTGATTTGCATGGGCGCTTGCCCTGGCAAACGCCATGAACACCAGGCCTTCAGCCCATGACCCGTGCCAGCGCAGCGTCGAGAATCTGCAAGGCTTCATCGACCTGCGCCTCGCTGGTCACCAGCGGGGCAAGGAAGCGCAATACGTTGCGGTACACCCCGCACTTGATAACCAGCAATCCACCGGCCCGGGCTTCGTCGATCAAGCGTTGGTTGAGGTCGGCATCCGGGGAGCGTGCAACGTCATCCTTGATCAGTTCGATCGCCAGCATGAAGCCGCTACCACGCACGTCGCCAATGCGCGGGTAACGGGCTTGGAGGCGCAACAACCCCTGACGCAGCCGCTCGCCCAGGGCTTCGCCACGGGCCAACAGGTGTTCCTGCTCGTAGGCGTCGATCACCGCCAGCGCCGCCGCGCACGACAGCGCGTTACCGCCATAGGTGCCGCCCAGTCCACCAGGCAGTGGCGCATCCATGATTTCGGCCTTGCCGACCACACCCGACAGCGGCAAGCCGCCGGCCAGGCTTTTGGCGACCGTGACCAGGTCTGGCTGGATGCCGGCATGCTGGAAGCCGAACCATTTACCGGTGCGACCAAACCCGGTCTGGATTTCATCGAGAATCAGCACAATGCCATGTTTTTCCGTCAGCGCGCGCAGGCCCTGGAGGAACTCGGCGGGCGCCGAGAGGAAACCGCCGTCGCCTTGCACCGGCTCAAGGATGATCGCTGCGACCCGCTCAGGCGCCACTTGAGTGGCCAACAGTTCGTCCAGCGCCTGGAGCGCCATTTCGCTGGTGACACCCCGGTAGGCATTCGGATAGGGCGTGTGAAACACCTCCGGTGCGAACGGTCCGAAATTCTGTTTATAAGGCTGGCTCATGCCGGTGAGCGTGGTACCCAACAACGTCCGGCCATGGAAGCCGCCGCGAAAGGCGATCACCGCCGAGCGCTGGGTGTAGGCTCGGGCGATCTTCACCGCGTTTTCTACCGCTTCGGCGCCTGAGGTAAAGAACGCCGCCTTATAGGCTTGCTCACCCCCGATCATTTCGCACAGGCGCTTGGCCAGGTCCAGATAAGGTTGGTAGGCCACGACCTGGAAACAGGCATGAGTCACTTTCTGCAGTTGGGCTTGCACCGCCGCGACTACCTTGGGGTGATTGTGGCCGATGTTCAGGACCCCGATGCCGCCGACGAAGTCCAGGTAGCGCTTGCCGTCCACGTCCCACAACTCCGTGCCCTGGGCCCGGTCGATCACCAGCGGATGGGCAGTGACCAGGCCACGTGGCACGAATTGATCACGCTGACGGAGCAGACTTGGGGTTTCTTCGACTTTACTGTTCATGGCATTTCCCATCGTGAGCCTCGCAACCAGGAAGCGGCTGCGGTGTGTTCACAGGTTAAGCGTTCGACACGATTGTCTAAGCCGAACTTGGTCGTTGAGAAATTCGGATCGACTGTTTACACCCCGGCAAACAGCAGAATCCTCCAAGGGCCTCGTACCCCATGGAATCTGCTGACTTGCGCGCCATACAACGCAGCCTGATGTTCCCAGGGGGGGCCTTTCGACAGATCCTGCTTTGCCATTAAGGCATGCTTGTTACTTCCTTATTTCATGCGAGAAATGACCTCATGGCCCTGCTCTACAAAGCCGACCCGGTGCGCGGTGAACAATGGAAGCGCCTGTTCGCCGAACACGCACCGGATATCCAATGGCGTGCCTGGCCGGACATCGGCGATCCGCGGGATATTCGTTACCTGGCAGCCTGGCAGGCACCGGACGATATCGAAACGTTGTTGCCCAACCTGCAAGTGCTGTTCGCCTTGTCGGCAGGGGGCGATCAACTGGATCTGGGCCGCTTGCCGCCAACGCTACCGGTGGTGCGCTTGCTCGACCCGGGTATCAGCCAGGGTATGTGTGAATACGCCAGTTTCGCCGTGCTCAGCTTGCACCGGGACATGTTGCGCTATCGCCAGCAACAGGCCGAGCGGTGCTGGCACGCACACCGGCTGGTGCCCGCGCAGCAGCGCCGGGTCGGGGTCATGGGCCTGGGGTTGCAGGCCCGTCACATACTCAACACCTTGAAGCCCTTTGGTTTCGCCTTATCAGGCTGGGCGCGCAGTGAACATCACATTGATGGAGTACAGTGCTTTGCCGGAACCGGGCAACTGCCGGCCTTCCTCAGCCAATGCGACATTGTGCTGTGTGTCCTGCCACTGACCGAGCAGACCAAGGGAATTCTCAACCGCCAGCTGTTCCAGCATCTGCCCCACGGCGCGGCCCTGGTCAACATGGGTCGGGGTGGGCATCTGGTAGAAGCGCATTTACTTGAAGCCCTTGCCAGCGGCCAGCTGAGCGCGGCGGTGCTCGACGTGCTGGAACAGGAACCGGCCGCGCCGGATCATCCGTTCTGGAACCATCGGCAAATAATGCTGACCCCCCATATCGCAGCGATGACTCAACCCGAGAGTGCGTTCGGCGTGTTGTTGGACAATATTCGCCGGCATCAACGGGGCGAATCGATGCGGGGTCTGGTGGACCGTCAGCGCAGCTACTGACCCGTGCATGACAAGGTGCATCGGGCAAAAAACCATCCGGTATTTACTGCCGGCCCGGCCGCTGATTTGAGCAAGAAATGTGGCCGCAAGCGTCGTTGTAGAAGGAACCTGCCGAATCGTTTTGCGCCCCTTGTCAGGCTTGCTTGCAGGTGAGATACAAACATTATCCGCGGATAAATCCGACTGATTACCCCCTCTCTCAATGGTGATCTGCCATGTCCAATTCGAAACGCCCTGACTACGTCTATCGTGCCATGACCGCTACCGATGTCCCCTCGGCACACGCCTTATCCGTGCAACTGAAATGGCCCCATCGCCTGGAGGACTGGGCGATGCTGCAGCGCGTGGCCCAAGGTTTTGTCGTTGAGGATCAGGGCCGCCTGATCGGCACTGCATTCACCTGTGCCCAGGGACGCTACGCCACCATCGGCCTGGTGATCGTCGATAACGAGTATCAGGGCCAGGGGATCGGTCGCAAACTGATGGAGCTGGCCATCGAAGCGTGCGGCTCGCGTACTGCCATCCTCAATGCGACGCTGGCCGGCGCCCCGCTGTATGCCAGTCAGGGATTCGTGGACTTTGGGCATATCCAGCAACATCAGGGCCTGGCTTTACCGCCTGCACCGCAGACATTGGCCGCCAACGAACGCTGCCGCCCGCTGACCGACGCCGATCACGCCGAAGTGATCACACTGGCCAATGCCGGAAGTGGCCTGGACCGTGGGGTCGTGCTCACCGATCTGTTCGATGTCGTTGAGCATGCAGTGGGTATTGAGCGGGACGGCCAGTTGTGCGCTTTCGCCCTGCTGCGCCCCTTCGGACGTGGCCGTTGCATCGGTCCGGTCATCGCGCAGAACCCTGAACAGGCCCGGCACCTGATCGCTGTGTTGCTGGCACGGGTGCCGGATGCATTCGTTCGGATCGACATTCCCTCCAACACGGGGCTGGGCCCCTGGCTCGAAGACGCGGGCCTCAAGCAAGTCGACACCGTCGCCCAAATGGCTCGCGGCACGCCACCGCAAGCGAGCGGCGCGGTGCGGCAGTTTGTGCTGGTGACCCAGGCCGTTGGCTGACAAATCCCATCGCTTATTTTGGAGAATCCTGTTCATGCTCGAACCCACTGCAGTGCTGTTGGCCCATGCCGACGGCAGCCCCGCCTCAACCTCGTTCACCCCAGGCTCATTGGGGGCCAATGATCCATTCGACAGGCTCATCGCTTATGCCGGGGCGGATGGCATCGCCGCTGGTATCGTCCGGGCCAGCGGTCGGGTCAGCAGCGACCAGTATCCCTTCAGCGAAATGATCGTGGTGCATGCCGGAGGCGTTGAACTGCGCAGCCAGGCACAAACGCTGCGCCTCAGCGCCGGTGAAAGCGCGGTGATCGCCCGTGGTACGGCGCTTGAGATCGACGCGCAAGCTGAGTCTTTATGGACCTTCTGTGCCGATACCCAGCGCGTGAATGCCAGCGAGCCCGGGCTGACAGCACTCCCGGCCCACACGTTGCTCTCGCCTTCGGCGGCTCCCGATGAAGCCATACTGCTCAGCCCGCCACCGCAATGTCGCTCGCACAGTCTGTTTGTCGAAGAAGCCACCAACCTGCGCATCGGCGTTTGGGACTCAACGCCTTACACTCGCCAAGCCAGGCCCCACAAACTGCATGAGTTGATGCACCTGATTGAAGGCAGCGTCACCCTGCAGACAGCCGACGGCACCGACCTGACGGTCAATACCGGCGACACGGTGTTCGTACCGCAGAATGCGCCGTGCGCCTGGACGAGTCACGTCTACGTACGCAAGATCTACGTCGTCAAATAGCACCACCGCTTTCGCGAGCAAGCCCGCTCCCACAAGGGATCTGCGGCGGTCATTGGATAGCGGTGATCTTGAGACCAGCGAGCAACAAACGCTGGCCCAGCTCTTCTTTCAGCCCTTCGGGGCTCGCCAACTGCATCCGCTCCAAATGCTCGGGAAACTCCGACGGCGGCGGCGCGTCCAGCGCGGCCTTGCCCAACTCCAGCATCTCGGTGAGTTTGAACTTGCTCTTGAGCCAGTTCAGCGCACGCAGCAGGTCGCGTTCCACTGCGTCAAAATCGCAACCTAACGGATACTCCGGAAACAAATTCGGATGCCGCGCCTGGATGGCCTGCAAGCGTTCCGAGGTGTTGTCGGTGAACCGCGGATCAAGGCGGAAATCCTTCGGCAACTTACCGGCATTTTGCGCCTGCTCGATCAGCTCCGACTGGAAACGTGAGTCGCTGATGTTCAGCAGCGCCTCGATCACCGCAGCATCAGTCTTGCCCCGCAGGTCAGCGATACCGTATTCAGTCACCACGATGTCTCGCAGGTGCCGGGGAATGGTGCAATGGCCGTATTCCCAGACGATGTTCGAACTGATCTCGCCCCCCGCCTCGCGCCAACTGCGCAGAAGCAGAATGGAACGCCCGCCCTCCAGCGCATGGCCCTGGGCAACGAAGTTGTACTGCCCGCCCACGCCGCTGAGTACCCGACCGTCTTCCAGTTGGTCCGCCACCCCGGCGCCCAGCAAGGTCATGGTGAAAACCGTGTTGATGAAGCGTGCGTCGAGTCGCTGCAGGCGCTTGAGTCGTTCCTGGCCAAACAGCTCGTTGATGTAACTGATGCGGGTCATGTTGAATTCGAGGCGCCGACTCTGGGGCAACTCGCGCAAGCGTTCGTAAAAACTGCGAGGACCGAGGAAGAATCCGCCATGGATGCAAACGCCGTCGGGTTGCGCCGCCTCGTCGAGGGTGCCGGCGTTGGCCCGTTCCTGGGTCGGCTCGTCGGGATAGACCCTGCGCCGGATAATTCCGGCCTCCGCCAGCACCAGCAAGCCGTTGACGAACATTTCGCTGCAACCGTACAACCCTGTGGCAAAGGGTTCGACCCCGCCCTCACGCTCGATCAACTGCGCCCACTGGCTGAGATTCAGTTCCGCCAGCAACGCCTGGTAAGCGGCATTGTCGGCTTGACGCGCCAGCAGCGCCGCCGTCAACGCATCGCCCATGGAGCCGATGCCTATCTGCAACGTACCGCCGTCACGCACCAGGGCACTGGCGTGCAAGCCGATCATATGGTCCTGAAAGCCCACCGGCATGTTCGGCGTGGAAAACAGCGTGTGGCTGTCCTTTTCATCGATCAACAGATCGAACGTGTCGATGCCGACTTCCGCATCACCGGGCATGTAAGGCAGATCACTGTGAACCTGGCCCACCATGAGGATGGTCTCCCCCGCCGCACGCCGCTTGGCGATCATCGGCAACAGGTCGAGGGTAATGTCCGGGTTGCAACTCAGGCTCAGGCGGTCAGGATGCTGCGGATCACTGGCCACCAATTGCGCAACCAGGTTCAAGCCGGCGGCATTGATGTCCCGCGCGGCGTGGCTGTAGTTGCTGCTGACGTAATCCTGCTGGGCCGACGCACTATGCAGCAGGCTGCCCGGTTGCAGGAAGAATTGCTGGACATGGATGTTGGCCGGCAGGCTGTCGCGGTGCAGATCGGCCAGGTAATCCAGTTCCGGATAATCACCAAAAACCCGCTCGATAAAAGGTTCGAGAAAGCGCTTCTGCAACCCATCGCCCAGATTGGGTCGGCCCAGGCTCAGGGCCGTGTAGATGGTCAGTTGGCGCTCTGGCAGTTGCGCGATACGCCGGTACAGCGCATTGGCGAACAGATTGGGTTTGCCCAACCCCAGGGGCATCCCCAGATGAATGTGCGCTGGCAGGCGCGCGAGTACGTCATCCACCGCCTGTTCGATTGAACACAACTGCACCATCCGACCCTCCGGGACATTCCATGAATGTGGGTTGGACCGAGCTTGCCGGGTCTTGGTTGCGATGAACAGCTTTGTAAAACCACCGGGCACAAAAAAACCGCTCGCAAGCGGCTTTTTTGTTGAAGATGCTGGTGTTTACAGACCCGACATCTCTTTGATGGCACCTTTGAGCTCATCATCCGAACAATCGGCGCACGTGCCTTTAGGGGGCATGGCATTGATACCGGAAATCGCTTTGGCGAGCAGCCCATCAAGGCCACCTTCTTTCTTGGCTCGTTCACCCCAAGCTGCCGCGTCGCCGATCTTCGGAGCATTCAGCAGGCCGGTACCGTGGCAAGCATTACAGTGTTTTGCAATAACGTCTTTCGGCGTCTTGGCACCGCCGCCGCCAGCCGAAGCCACGACTTCCATGCCTTTGCATTCCTGCCCCTGAACGCAGACCTGGCCGACCGGTTCCAGGCGCTTGGCGATTTCGTCGTTGGTCGCCGCTTGGGCGCTGACCGCCCATAGGGCCAATACGGTTGCTGGTGCAGCCAGCATTTTCATAATTAGGTTCACGCGTACACCCTCAATGGTGGCTAGTCACGCCTGCGGCCACGGTTTGCAGGCGGGCGCAAGTATAGCGGGAAGGCCGTCACACTGAAACAACCCCAAAGTCGCAAGGGTCTTGTTTGTCATGACAGCTCATCCTTCGGGCGCCTTTGCCGTGCAGGCACGGCGCCTCTTTTCCTAGAAGTTGGCCGGTGTGGCTGCGCTGATCAGTCGCGCCGGCGCATCGAACGGATTACGAAAGCGGTGTGGCTTGGTGCTCTCGAAATAGTAGCTATCGCCCGCTTCGAGTACGAATGTTTCGGCGCCGACTACCAACTCCAGCCGCCCTTCCACCAGAATCCCGGTCTCTTCGCCCTCATGGGTAAGCATCTCGTCACCGGTATCGGCGCCAGGCGGGTAGATCTCGTTCAGAAAGGCAATCGCCCGGCTGGGGTGTGCCCTGCCCACCAGTTTCATGGTGACGGCACCGTCGGAAATGTCGATCAGTTCATTGGCTTTGTAGACGATCTGGGTCGGTTTCTCCTGAAGGATTTCTTCGGAGAAAAACTCGACCATGGACATGGGAATCCCGCCAAGGACCTTACGCAGCGAGCTGATCGAGGGGCTGACGCTGTTTTTCTCGATCATCGAAATAGTGCTGTTGGTGACGCCCGCGCGCTTGGCGAGTTCACGCTGGGAAAGGCCTTTGAGTTTACGAATGGATTGCAGTCGTTCACCGACGTCCAATGCTGGAGCCTCCAGGGAATCAGGTTGTGTGGAAAGTGAGCGTTATCATGGCGACAGCGTTCAGTATTTACAACACTTTGACCTCAATCCCGTGCGGTGAAGCGACTTTCGGTAGGTTGCGCTTTGCGTCAGCCCCCGCAATAGAGCCGTGGCACCCGGCGCAGGTTGCAGAAAATCTGATAAGGAATCGTGCCGGCCGCCTTCGCGACATCGCTGGCCAGGATAGTCTTGCCCCACAGTTCCACGGTCGAACCGAGCCCGGCCTGGGGGATATCAGTCAAATCCACGCACAGCATGTCCATCGACACCCGCCCGACCAATTGGCTTGGCTGTCCATCCACCAGCACCGGCGTACCGTTCGGCGCCTGGCGCGGGTAACCGTCGGCGTACCCCATGGCAACCACGCCGACCCGCGTCGGTTGCGCGGTGACAAAACGGGCGCCATACCCCACCGGCTCACCGGCGGGCAATTCACGCACGCTGATGATCTTGGACTCCAGTGTCATGACTGGCTGCAGCCGCGCGGCAACGGCGTTGGCCTCCTCGAAGGGTGTCGCGCCGTACAGCATGATGCCTGGCCGCACCCAGTCGCTGGGCATTTGCGGCCAGCCCAGCACGGCTGGGGAGTTGCGCAAACTGATCTGCGCCGCCAGCCCCTGGCGGGCTGCCTCAAACACAGCCAGTTGCTCGGTGCTGCTGGGATCGTGCAGCTCATCGGCACGGGCGAAATGGCTCATCAACACAATCTTCGCCACCTTGCCGCTGGCCAGCAGTCGACGATAGGCCGCCTGATAATCCGCCGGATGCAGCCCCACCCGATGCATCCCCGAGTCGAGCTTGAGCCAGACCGTAATCGGCTTGTTCAGGGTCGCGTTTTCAATCGCTTCGAGCTGCCACAACGAATGCACCACACACCAGAAATCGTGTTCGACGATCAGCGACAGTTCATCGGCCTCGAAGAAGCCTTCCAGCAGCAAGACCGGACCACGAATCCCGCCGGCCCGCAGTTCCAACGCTTCTTCGATGCAAGCCACGGCAAACCCATCGGCCGTGTCCTGTAAAGCCTCGGCGCAGCGCACTGCGCCGTGCCCATAGGCATCGGCCTTGATCACCGCAAGGGCTTTGGCTCCCGTCACTTCGCGGGCCAATTGGTAGTTGTGACGTAAGGCTTGAAGATCGATCAGGGCACGGGCAGGACGCATGGCGGCAGGCTTCTAGGCGGACTCGGTAAAAAAAACGGCGCTGGCTGACGGCACGAACCACCAACAGCACCGCAAGAGGGATCGTTTTCCGGGTTTAGGGCAGCGCGGCCACGACGGACAGCTCCACCAGGATTTCCGGTTCGCACAGCTTGGCCTGCACAGTAGCCCGGGCTGGCGCGACGCCGTTGGGCAGCCATTTGTCCCAGATCGCGTTCATGCCTTCGAAATGGGCGTCGATGTCTTTCAAGTAAATCGTCACCGACAGCAGGTGGTTTTTGTCGGTCCCGGCCAGGTCCAGCAAACGTTCGATATTGGCCAGGGTTTCCCGGGTCTGCTGCTCGATACCGGCACTCATGTCGTCGCCAACCTGCCCGGCAAGGTAAACGGTGCCGTTGTGCAGGACGACCTGACTCATGCGGTCATTGGTGAGCTGGCGCTGGATTGACATGTTTTGCAGACTCCTGGTGTTTACTGCCATAACGGGAAATATCGAGGCCTTCGGCGCTGATCTGTGGTTTTTTCTTCGCCATCAGGTCCGCCAGCAAGCGCCCGGAACCACAGGCCATGGTCCAACCAAGGGTGCCGTGGCCGGTGTTCAGGAACAGGTTCTTGAACGGGGTGGCGCCCACGATCGGCGTGCCATCCGGGGTGGTCGGACGCAGGCCGGTCCAGAAACTGGCCTGGGCCAGATCGCCGCCCTGAGGATAAAGGTCGTTGACGATCATCTCCAGGGTTTCACGCCGACGCGGGTTGAGAGACAGGTCAAAACCGGCGATTTCCGCCATGCCGCCCACGCGGATGCGGTTATCGAACCGGGTAATCGCGACCTTGTAGGTTTCGTCGAGAATGGTCGAGGTGGGGGCCATCGCCGGGTTGGTGATCGGCACGGTCAGGGAATAACCCTTGAGCGGATAAACCGGCGCACGAATGCCCAGCGGCTTGAGCAATTGCGGCGAATAACTGCCCAGGGCCAGGACGTAGCGGTCGGCGGTTTCCAGCTTGCCGTCGATCCAGACGCCGTTGATGCGATCACCGGCGTAGTCCAGGCGCTGGATATCCTGGCCAAAGCGGAACTGTACCCCGAGCTTCACGGCCATTTCCGCCAGACGCGTAGTAAACATCTGACAGTCGCCAGTCTGGTCATTGGGCAGACGCAAGGCTCCGGCCAGGATGTCAGTGACATTGGCCAACGCCGGCTCGACGCGGGCAATACCTTCACGGTCCAGCACTTCGAAGGGCACACCGGACTCTTTCAGCACGGCAATGTCTTTGGCCGCACCATCAACCTGAGCCTGGGTACGGAACAATTGAGTGGTCCCCAGACTGCGGCCTTCGTAGGCAATCCCGGTTTCGGCGCGCAGTTCGTCGAGGCAGTCGCGGCTGTACTCGGACAGACGCACCATGCGCTCCTTGTTGACGGCATAACGATTGGCGGTGCAGTTGCGCAGCATCTGCGCCATCCACAAGTACTGGTCGATGTCGGCGGTGGCTTTGATCGCCAGCGGTGCATGGCGCTGCAGGAGCCACTTGATGGCCTTGAGTGGCACACCTGGCGCGGCCCACGGCGAGGCATAACCCGGCGACACCTGGCCGGCATTGGCAAAACTGGTTTCCATGGCTGGCGCCGGCTGACGATCAACCACCACGACTTCAAACCCGGCACGGGCCAGGTAGTAAGCACTGACGGTACCGATGACGCCGCTACCTAAAACCAGAACGCGCATGTTGAAGCCCTCATCGCGGATAACCGCTGACGTTTTGTTGTACAGACCGTAATGTGCGCAGTTTAGAAAAGATCAGCCAGTGCTTTTCACTATATAAATGCCTATATTTGGCGAGAATTCTCGGCAAAAACCCTTTTCATGGAGGAGCATCACCTGTGCGGACCAACACTCAGACCAAACGTGAGCTGGACAAGATCGACCGCAACATCCTGCGCATCCTCCAGGCGGATGGACGGATTTCCTTTACAGAGCTTGGGGAAAAGGTCGGCCTCTCCACCACGCCTTGCACCGAGCGGGTTCGTCGCCTGGAGCGCGAGGGAATCATCATGGGCTACAACGCCCGGCTCAATCCGCAGCATTTGAAGGGAAGTCTGCTGGTATTTGTCGAAATCAGCCTCGACTACAAATCCGGCGACACCTTTGAAGAATTCCGGCGCGCAGTGCTGAAATTGCCTCACGTGCTCGAATGCCATCTGGTGTCAGGCGACTTTGACTATCTGGTGAAGGCGCGGATTTCCGAGATGGCTTCGTACCGCAAGCTGTTGGGCGACATCCTGCTCAAGCTGCCCCACGTGCGCGAATCCAAGAGCTACATCGTGATGGAAGAAGTGAAGGAGAGCTTGAACCTGCCGATTCCGGATTGAAGGGCGTTCTAGGCTACACCAACACCTGCCGGGTGCTGGCGATGTATTCGTGAATCTGCTTCTCGACCCGGGGATGGATCAACTCCACTGGCCGTCGCCCGTTTGGGCACGGCAGGGTGGCGGTGGTGCCGAACAACCGGCAGATCAGCGGCCGCTCGTCATAGACAGTGCAGCCATTGGGTCCCAAGTGCACGCAGTCGAGCGCTTCCATGGCCGCGTCCTGTTCGGCCCGGGTCTTGCGCGGCAAGCGGGCCATTTCCTCCGGCGAGGTGGTCACTGGCCCGCAGCAGTCATGGCAGCCCGGTACGCACTCGAACGAGGGAATCTGTTGGCGCAACGTGCGGATTTTTTGACTGTTGCAGCTCATCGAAGCGGCTACCGAGACGGGACAAGGCAGGATTCTGCACGAAAAGGCTTATCCCAGACAGCGCCAACCGACCGATGTTGCCCATGGACGAATCCCCGGCTTATGCTCCGTAAAATTTCTCAAACACAATAATCAGGATTACGCACATGAACGCCCGTGTTCAGCAACCTGTCCCGAGCCATTCGCACGCCGCCTCTTACTACGCCGCCAGCAGCCTGCCGCAACCGGATCATCCGCTGCTGCAGGGCGAGCTGGTGGCGGATGTCTGCGTGGTCGGCGGCGGGTTCTCGGGATTGAACACAGCGATCGAACTGGCCGAGCGCGGCATGAGCGTAGTGCTGCTGGAAGCGCACAAGATCGGCTGGGGAGCCAGCGGGCGCAACGGCGGCCAACTGATTCGCGGCGTCGGTCACGGCCTTGATCAATTCGCCCCGGTCATCGGTGCCGACGGCGTACGCCAGATGAAGCTGATGGGTCTTGAGGCGGTGGAAATCGTCCGTCAACGGGTCGAGCGCTTTCAGATCCACTGCGACCTCACCTGGGGTTATTGCGACCTCGCCAACAAGCCAGGTGACCTGGAAGGTTTCGCTGAGGACGCCGAAGAGCTGCGCCGCCTGGGATATCGCCATCAGACCCGGCTGCTGCAAGCACACGAAATGCACAGTGTGGTGGGTTCGGATCGCTACGTCGGCGGCCTGATCGACATGGGCTCGGGCCATTTACATCCGCTGAATCTGGCCCTGGGCGAATCCTGCGCCGCGCAGCAATTGGGGGTCAGGCTGTTCGAGCAATCGGCGGTCACGCGCATTGATTACGGCCCGGAAGTGAAGGTGCACACCCAACAGGGCGCGGTCCGGGCCAAGACCCTGGTGCTGGGCTGCAACGCCTACCTCAATGGGCTCAACCCGGAACTCAGCGGCAAAGTGCTGCCCGCCGGCAGCTACATCATCGCCACTGAACCTTTGGGCGAGGCTCAGGCCCAGGCGTTGTTGCCGCAGAACATGGCGGTCTGCGATCAACGGGTGGCGCTGGATTACTACCGGCTTTCCGCGGATCGACGCTTGCTGTTCGGCGGAGCCTGCCACTATTCCGGTCGCGACCCGCAAGACATCGGCGCGTACATGCGTCCAAAAATGCTCAAGGTGTTCCCGCAACTGGCGCAGGTGAAAATCGACTATCAATGGGGCGGGATGATCGGCATCGGCGCCAATCGCTTGCCGCAGATCGGCCGACTCAAGGATCAGCCCAACGTTTACTACGCCCAGGCCTATTCCGGTCATGGGGTGAATGCCACGCACCTGGCCGGCAAGCTGTTGGCCGAAGCCATCAGTGGGCAACAGAGTGGTGGTTTCGATCTGTTCGCCCAGGTGCCGCACATGACCTTCCCGGGCGGGAAGCATCTGCGCTCGCCACTGTTGGCGTTGGGGATGCTGTGGCATCGGTTGAAAGAGTTGGTTTAGTCCCGGATCCGTGGCGAGGGAGCTTGCTCCCGCTCGGTTGCGCAGCAACCGCAAAATCTAGGTCTGCTACGCAGCCCAGCGGGAGCAAGCTCCCTCGCCACCGGGTTCCTATGGCTTCAAAGCCGCCAGAACGGCTTGAGCGCCTCCGCCCGCGCCTGCTCCCGGCTCAGCCCGATATCACGCAACTGTTCGGGTGTAAGCTCCAACAAGGCCTTGCGTGTATGCAGGCGACGCCAGAACAGGGCCCAGCGGCTCAGACCGGACGGAGCACTGGGCAACATCGCATTGCGCAGCTCCTTTTCCTGCCCCGCCGCCAGTTCCTGGCTGTGTAACGTCAGCCGCACATCGCTCAAGCCGTTCATTTTGATCGCTCCTGTTTACTTGGGTAGCCAGAGCTTTCATGATGCGCGGACGGCCTAATTCAATACAGATTCAAACAATGTGTTTTATACGCATACAGATTGCGGCTTTTCGACACTGAATTGTCTTTTTCCGCCGCAACTGTATTGGTTACCGTTGTCCACTTCATCGAGAGCGCGCCATGACCCTTTACGTGAACCTCGCCGAATTGCTCGGCACCCGCATCGAACAGGGCTTCTACCGCCCCGGCGACCGGCTGCCATCTGTTCGCGCCTTGAGCACAGAACACGGGGTCAGCCTCAGTACGGTGCAGCAGGCCTATCGCGTGCTGGAGGACAGCGGGCTGGCGATGCCAAAACCCAAATCCGGCTATTTCGTACCGGCCAGCCGCGAATTGCCGGACCTGCCGGTAGTGGGTCGCCCAGCCCAGCGACCGGTGGATATTTCCCAATGGGACCAGGTGCTGGAACTGATTCGCGCCGTGCCACGGGCGGATGTGGTGCAACTGGGCCGCGGCATGCCGGACATTCATTCGCCGACCATGAAACCGCTGCTGCGCAGCCTGGCGCAGATCAGCCGCCGGCAGGACATGCCGGGTCTGTATTACGACAACATCTACGGCAACCTCGCGTTGCGCGAACAGATCGCTCGCCTGTCGCTGGACTCTGGTTGCAAACTGGGAGCCGGCGACCTGATCGTCACCACCGGCTGTCACGAAGCGCTGTCGGTCAGCATCCGCGCTACCTGTGAACAGGGCGATATCGTCGCGGTGGATTCACCCAGCTTTCACGGCGCCATGCAAACCCTCAAGGGCCTGGGCATGAAGGCCCTGGAAATCCCCACCGACCCGCTCACCGGCATCAGTCTGGAGGCACTGGAGCTGGCGCTGGAACAGTGGCCCATCAAGGCCATACAGTTGACGCCCAGTTGTAACAACCCGTTGGGCTACATCATGCCCGAGGCCAACAAACGCGCGTTGCTGACCTTGGCGCAGCGCTTCGACGTGGCGATTATCGAGGACGATGTGTATGGGGAACTGGCCTACACCTATCCGCGGCCCCGTACGATCAAATCCTTCGACGACGATGGCCGCGTCCTGCTCTGCAGTTCTTTTTCCAAGACACTGGCACCGGGCTTACGGATTGGCTGGGTCGCACCAGGCCGGTATCTGGAACGGGTGCTGCACATGAAATACATCAGCACCGGCTCCACCGCACCGCAACCGCAGATTGCCATTGCGGAGTTCCTCAAAGGCGGACATTTCGAACCGCATTTGCGCCGGATGCGCACCCAATACCAACGCAATCGCGACGTCATGATCGACTGGGTCAGCCGCTATTTTCCAGCGGGTACCCGCGCCAGCCGCCCGCGAGGCAGCTTCATGCTCTGGGTCGAGCTACCCGAAGGCTTCGACACACTCAAGCTCAATCGGGTCCTGCATGATCAAGGCGTGCAGGTCGCGGTCGGCAGCATATTTTCTGCCTCGGGCAAGTACCGCAATTGCCTGCGCATGAACTACGCTGCCAAACCAACGGCACAGATCGAGGACGCCGTACGCAAGGTTGGTGCCGCGGCCATTGCGTTGTTGAACGAAACCCGACTCGACGCCGTCTGAACTTTACTCAGGGAAGCAGCACCCACAAGCCGATCAACGCAAACAAGCGGAACGAGCCTACGTGAGATCCAGACCCATCCTGCCTGCGCTCTTGCTAATCGCCTCGCTGCTGGGCGGCTGCGCCAGTTTTGATATCACCCGCGAGCCCTCCCAGGCGCTCCCGGCAACCGACTCTTCGTTCGGCCGCTCGGTACAGGCCCAGGCAGCTCCCCACGAGGGGCGCTCGGGCTTCCGCCTGCTCTCTGACAGTACCGACGCCTTCTCCGCCCGGGCCGAATTGATCCGCAACGCCCAAAGCAGCCTGGATTTGCAGTACTACATCGTTCACGACGGCATCAGCACGCGCATGCTGGTGGATGAATTGCTCAAGGCCGCCGATCGGGGCGTGCGTGTGCGCATTCTGCTGGATGACACCACCAGCGATGGCCAGGACCAGATCATCGCGACCCTCGCCGCTCATCCGCGGATCCAGATACGCCTGTTCAACCCACTCCATCTGGGGCGGGCCACCGGGGTAACCCGCAGCCTGGGACGACTGCTCAATCTTTCACTGCAACACCGGCGCATGCACAACAAACTCTGGCTGGCGGACAACAGCATGGCCATCGTCGGCGGTCGCAATCTAGGGGATGAATATTTCGACGCCGAACCCAACCTGAACTTCACCGACATCGACCTGCTGGGCGTTGGGCCGGTGGCCGAACAATTGGGGCACAGCTTCGACCAATACTGGAACAGCGCCCTGAGCAAACCCATCGAACAATTCCTGTCCCATCGGCCAACCTCCAAGGATCTGGCCAACAGTCGGCTGCGCCTGCAAGAGTCACTGGAGCAGACGCACAAAGAAAATCACGCGCTTTACCAGCAGTTGACCTCCTACCGGACCCAACCGCGCCTGGACATCTGGCGCAGACAGCTGATCTGGGCATGGAATCAGGCGCTGTGGGATGCACCCAGCAAAGTACTGGCCAAGGATGAGCCTGATCCGCAGTTGCTGCTGACCACGCAATTGGGCCCGGAGCTGACGGGGGTCAGGGAAGAACTGATCATGATTTCGGCCTACTTCGTGCCCGGCCAGCCAGGGCTGGTCTACCTGACCAGCCGGGCCGATGCCGGGGTGGCGGTGAGTCTTTTGACCAACTCCCTGGAAGCCACCGACGTACCGGCGGTGCATGGCGGTTACGCGCCGTATCGCAGGGCTTTGCTGCAACATGGGGTGCGGCTGTACGAATTGCGTCGCCAGCCCGGGGACACGGGTGGCAGCAGCCCCCATTTGTTCTACAGCAAGTCCTACGGCGAATCGGATTCCAGCCTGCATAGCAAAGCAATAATCTTTGACCGACAGAAATCCTTCATCGGCTCGTTCAATTTCGATCCACGTTCAGTGCTGTGGAACACCGAAGTGGGGGTGTTGGTCGACAGCCCCGAACTCGCCGGCCAAGTGCGCGAACTGGCCTTGCAGGGCATGGCGCCGGCCCTGAGTTACCAGGCCCGCCTGAAGGACGGGAAGCTGATATGGACCACCGAAGACAACGGCAAGCTGCACGACCTGGACCGCGAGCCCGGCAGCTGGTGGCGCCGGTTCAACGCCTGGTTCGCCATGACCATTGGCCTGGAACAGATGCTTTAGAGGCAGCCCGTTTTTGTGGTGAGGGTGTGCTCAGGCCGTTTGGGTGGCCCCGAACGCCCCTTGGCGCAATAACAGAATCACCAGCCCGAACGCGCCCGCTGCCATGAACAAGGGCAGTGCATGCCCGCTGATCCATTGACTGCCCGCCCCCGCCGCCAACGGACCGATCAGGCAACCGATCCCCCACAACTGTGCAATATGGGCGTTGGCCCGCACCAATGCATCGTCACGATAACGCTCGCCGATCAGGATCAGTGACAACGTGAACAACCCGCCCGCGCTGGCGCCAAACAGCACCCACAGTGGCCAGATCAACAACGTATCGATCAGCAGTGGAACCGCCAGGCTCGACACCATCAGCGCCACCGCGCACCCCGTGAACAACGACCGGCGTGACAGGCGGTCCGCCAGAGCACCAATCGGTAACTGCAACAAGGCATCACCGACCACCACCGTACTGACCATCGCCAGCGCAATGTCGGCGCTGAAGCCCTGACGCAAACAGTAAACCGGCAGCAAGGTCAGGATCATTGCCTCGAACGCCGCGAACAACGACACCGCCCAGGCGATGGCCGGCAACCCCCGACAAAACGCCCATAGATCCTTGAAAGTGACGCTGCAGGCTTCACTGCTGGGCGCGCCGCTGCGTCCCAGCAACAGCAATGGCGAGACCAGCAACAGACCGACCCCCACCCAGAAGCCGTAATCGTGATCCGTCCCCAGCGCGCCCAGCAGCAACGGGCCAGACAACTGACTCAGGGCGTAGCTGCTGCCGTACAGCGCCACCAACCGTCCGCGCCATTGTTCGATCACCAGTTGGTTGATCCAGCTTTCACCCAGAATGAACACCAGGGTCAGGACGACGCCGATCATCAACCGCAGCAGCAACCAGATCGGATAACTGGGCAACAGCGCCAGCAACCCGATGGACACCGCCCCACCCCACAGGCACAAGCGCATCAACGCCGCCGTGCCGAACCGCGCCGCAAGCCGACTCGACACCTTGGCCCCGACCAGCACCCCAACGGCCGGCATGGCGGCCATCACCCCGATGGCAAACGAACCATAACCCCAGCCTTCCAGACGCAGCGACACCAGCGGCATGCTCACGCCCAGCGCCAAGCCGACACTCAGGACAGATGCCAACACGGCGAAATAGGTCGCCCAACGCATTTCCACACTCCTGTGGATGGTTACATTTCAAGCCCTGCGCAAAGCAAATGTGGGAGCGGGCTTGCTCGCGAAGACGGTTTCGCATTCAACAACTAAGTTGACTGAAACTCCGCTTTCGCGAGCAAGCCCGCTCCCACAGGTTTGACGCGGTTACAGCTTGATCCAGGTCGCCTTCAGCTCGGTGTACTTGTCGAACGCGTGCAGCGACTTGTCGCGGCCGTTACCCGACTGCTTGAAGCCGCCGAACGGTGCGGTCATGTCGCCGCCGTCATACTGGTTGACCCATACGCTGCCAGCACGCAGGGCCTTGGCGGTCAGGTGAGCCTTGGAAATGTCCTTGGTCCATACCGCCGCGGCCAGGCCGTACGGCGTGTCGTTGGCGATCTGGATGGCCTCCTCGGCGGTATCGAAAGCGATGACCGACAGCACCGGACCGAAAATCTCTTCCTGGGCGATTTTCATGGCGTTGCTCACGCCGTCGAAAATCGTCGGTTCGACATAGGTACCGCCGGTTTCTTCGAGGATCCGCCTGCCGCCAGCCACCAGCTTGGCGCCGTCGCTGTGACCGGCCTCGATGTAGGACAGCACGGTGTTCATCTGCTGGGTATCCACCAGGGCCCCGACATTGGTGGCCGGATCCAGGGGGTTGCCAGGTTTCCAGCCCTTGAGGGCTTCAATCACCAACGGCAGGAAGGTGTCCTTGATGGAACGCTCCACCAACAGTCGCGAGCCGGCGGTGCAGACTTCGCCCTGGTTGAAGGCGATGGCGCTGGCGGCGGACTCGGCGGCGGCTTGCAGGTCCGGGGCATCGGCGAACACGATGTTCGGGCTCTTACCGCCGGCTTCCAGCCAGACACGCTTCATGTTGGACTCGCCGGAATAAACCATCAATTGCTTGGCGATTTTGGTAGAACCGGTGAACACCAAGGTATCGACGTCCATGTGCAGAGCCAGGGCCTTGCCGACGGTATGACCGTAGCCAGGCAGCACGTTGAGCACGCCTTTCGGAATGCCAGCTTCAATGGCCAATGCCGCGATACGGATGGCCGTCAGCGGGGATTTTTCCGACGGTTTGAGCACCACCGAGTTACCGGTGGACAGCGCCGGGCCGAGCTTCCAGCAGGCCATCATCAGTGGGAAGTTCCACGGCACGATCGCGCCGACGACGCCCACCGGCTCACGGGTCACCAGGCCCAACTGATCGTGGGGGGTAGCGGCCACTTCATCGTAGATCTTGTCGATGGCTTCACCGCTCCAGCTCAACGCTTGAGCCGCACCGGGAACGTCGATGTTCAGGGAATCGCTGATCGGCTTGCCCATGTCCAGGGTTTCGAGCAGGGCCAGTTCTTCGGCGTTCTGCTTGAGCAGGCCGGCGAAACGGATCATCGTAGCTTTGCGCTTGCTCGGCGCCAGGCGCGACCAGACGCCGGAATTGAAGGTGGCACGGGCGTTTTCGACGGCGCGCTGGGCGTCGGCGACATCGCAACTGGCAATCTTGCCCAGCACACGGCCATCCACCGGGCTGAGGCAATCAAAGGTTTCGCCGGACACCGCTTCGGTGTATTCGCCATTGATGAAGGCACGGCCTTCAATGGTCAAGTCGCGGGCGCGTTGTTCCCAGTCGGCACGAGTCAGGGTGGTCATGCGTGTGTCCTCCTCTTATTGAGTACGAACGCCACGCGATGCGCAGCGCTCCAAGAATTCTGCCCGGCCAACCTGTTCCGGCACTGTTTTTGGCCTAGGGCACCCGCCACCCTAAACCAGCGGCCAGTAATGTTTCAATATATTTGACACAACGCTGGCAAACGGCCTTGCGATGTTCGTTTTAATAAACATAGACTTTGGCTCTTCCAGCCATTCGCGCCGTCATTAACGGGGAACTACCGCATGAGCATCCAGGACATCGTCGATTTCAGTCAGGCCAGTACCGCCGCCGAACGCTATCGCCCGGACGCAGCCAAGGTGCTCAAGGGTGATCCCGAACAAACGGTGTTCAACCACTACAGCAGCCCCTGCGGGCAAATGAACGCGGGCGTATGGGAAGGCGCGGTCGGCCAGTGGACGGTCAACTACACCGAGCATGAATACTGCGAAATCGTCCAGGGTGTTTCCGTGCTGCGGGACAATGATGGCAATGCCAAGACCCTGCGGGCCGGCGACCGCTTCGTGATCCCGGCGGGGTTCAAGGGCACCTGGGAAGTGCTGGAGCCTTGCCGCAAGATTTATGTGGTGTTTGAACAGAAGGCTTGAGGATTTGCATCGTTAGATCTGACCTCATCGCGAGCAGGCTCGCTCCCACAGGGAATTGCGCTTGCCTGAAACTCAGGCATTACACAGCTCCAATGTGGGAGCGAGCCTGCTCGCGATGAGGCCCCGACAGGCAACAAAAACCCGGCAACAAAAAAGGCCCGTATCTCGCGATACAGGCCTTTTTCGTAAGTCGGGAAAAATCAATTACTTGATTTTGCCTTCCTTGTAGATCACGTGCTTGCGAACAACCGGATCATATTTCTTGATCTCGATTTTGTCCGGGGTAGTACGCTTGTTCTTGTCGGTAGTGTAGAAGTGACCAGTACCGGCGCTCGAGATCAAACGAATCAATTCACGCATGATTAGCTCCCTTAAACCTTGCCATCGCGACGAAGTTCGGCCAGCACGACACTGATGCCACGCTTGTCGATGATACGCATGCCCTTGGCAGATACGCGCAGACGCACAAAACGTTTCTCTTCTTCAACCCAGAAGCGGTGATGCTGCAGGTTCGGCAGGAAACGACGACGGGTTTTGTTGTTTGCGTGGGAAATGTTATTCCCAGTCACCGGACCCTTACCGGTAACTTGACAGACTCTCGACATGCCTCAGCCCTCTAAAACCACATGCCCAACCCGGCATGGGTTGGCCGCTTAATCTCTCAGTCATTTGGCGCCAGGCGCCGCGTTTCTTTAAGGGTCTTACCGGCTACACCTACAGTGAAGGAACCGGGCCCCTAGAAAAGAGCGCTGCTTTATACCAGAAAGACCACAGCGCAACAACAGCCGGTGTGATTTGTCTTCGTTGGAAAGCAACGAGCAACACCCCCGAACGGCTTGGGCACAGGCTGGCGCCGCCTTTGACCGCTCGTCGCTGCAGGCCGGTTTTTTTTACCGATGCCGAGCTGGAGCCGTTAATACAGCGCCGCAGGGTGCCGGAAAATGCAAAAAGGGGATAGTCATTTTCCAGCGAGGCCACTAGGGTAGGCCTTTTCCAGACTGCACATGCAGATGGGCCTTCGACTTGCACAGGAAACCGACCATGCGCCTCGCTGCCCTCCCACTGTTGCTCGCCCCTCTGCTGATCAGCCCGCTGGCCCAGGCCGCCGCCCTGAGCGTTTGTACCGAGGCCAGCCCGGAAGGATTCGATGTCGTTCAATACAATTCGCTGACCACCACCAACGCATCCGCCGACGTGCTGATGAACCGCCTGGTGGATTTCGACACCGCCAGCGGCAAGGTCATCCCCAGCCTCGCCGAGAGCTGGGAAGTCTCGTCCGATGGACTGACCTACGTGTTCAAGCTGCGTCCGCAGGTCAAATTCCACCGGACCGAATACTTCACGCCGCGCCGCGATCTGACCGCCGAGGACGTCAAGTTCAGCTTCGAACGCATGCTTGACCCGGCGAACCCCTGGCACAAGATCGCCCAGAGCGGCTACCCCCACGCCCAGTCCATGCAGCTACCGAGCCTGATCAAGAAAATCGACGCGCTGGACCCGCTGACCGTGCGCTTCATCCTCGATCATGCGGATTCGACCTTCCTGGCCACTTTGAGCATGGGCTTTGCCTCCATCTATTCGGCTGAATACGCCGATCAGTTGATGAAAGCCGGCACGCCAGAAGCACTCAACAACCAACCCATCGGCACCGGCCCGTTCATTTTCAACCGGTTCCAGAAAGACGCTTCGATTCGCTACAAGGCCAACCACGACTATTTCGCCGGCAAGCCCCAAGTGGATCCGCTGATCTTCGCCATCACGCCGGACGCGAATGTGCGCCTGCAAAAACTGCGGCGCAACGAATGCCAGATCGCCCTGTCACCCAAGCCGCAGGACGTCCAGGCCGCCAGGCAGGAGCCGACGTTGAAAGTGGCGCAGACCGACGCCTTCATGACCGCGTTCGTGGCGATCAACAGCCAGCACCCACCCTTCGACAAGCCCGAGGTTCGACAAGCCATCAACCTGGCCTTCGACAAGGCCAGCTACCTCAAGGCCGTTTTCGAGGGCACCGCCGAAGCGGCCAAGGGCCCCTACCCACCGAACACCTGGAGCTACGCCAAAAACTTGCCCGGCTACGCCCATGACCCGGCCAAGGCCCGTGACCTTCTGGCCAGGGCCGGTTTGAAGGACGGCTTTCAGACCACCATCTGGACCCGCCCTTCCGGCAGTCTGCTGAACCCCAACCCCAGCCTGGGCGCGCAGCTGCTGCAGGCCGACCTGGCGCAGATCGGCATTCAGGCCGAGATTCGCGTGATCGAATGGGGCGAACTGATCCGTCGCGCCAAGGCCGGGGAACATGACTTGCTGTTCATGGGCTGGGCCGGCGACAACGGCGACCCGGACAACTTCCTCACGCCGCAGTTTTCCTGCGCAGCGCTCAAGTCCGGCACCAACTTCGCCCGCTACTGCAACCCGGACCTGGATAAAGTGATCAGCGCCGGCAAGACCACGAGCGAGCAGGGCGTGCGCACCAAACTCTATGAGCAGGCCCAGGCGCAGATCCAGCAACAGGCCCTGTGGCTGCCCTTGGCGCACCCGACCGCGTTCGCCCTGACCCGCAAGGATGTGCAGGGCTACTCGGTCAGCCCGTTTGGGCGGCAGGATTATTCGAAGGTCAGCCTCAAGTGACCACTGCCCCACAGAGCCCCCCTGTGGGAGCAAAGCTTGCTCGCGATCACGTCGTTACATACAACACTTCTGTTGGCTGTAAAACCGCTATCGCGAGCAAGCTTTGCTCCCACAAGGGATTATTCAAGCCTGACCGCGCCTACATCCACCCATACTCCGCCATCGACAGCGGCTCACCATCGCCAACAATGAAGTGGTCAAGCACCCGCACGTCGATCAGCTCCAGCGCCTCCTGAAGCCGCTCAGTGAGCAACCGGTCGGCCTGGCTGGGCTCGGTGTGCCCGGAGGGGTGGTTGTGGCACAGGATCAACGCTGCGGCGTTATGGGCCAGGGCGCGCTTGACCACCTGCCGCGGATAGACGCTCGCGCTATCGATGGAACCTCGAAACAAGGCCTCGTACGCCAGCACCCGATGCCGGGAATCGAGGAACAGGCAACCAAACACTTCATGAGGCTCGTGACGCAACATCGCCTTGAGGTAGTCCCGCACGGCCAGCGGACTCTCCAGCACCGAATCGCGCCGCAAATTTTCGGCCAGATGCCGACGCCCCATCTCCAGCACGGCCTGCAACTGCGCGAATTTCGCCGGGCCCAGCCCCAGTTGTGCGTTGAAGGTATGCAGATCAGCCTCGAGCAAAACCCGCAGGCCTCCAAATTGATGCAGCAGATGTCGCGCCAGGTCCACCGCGCTTTTACCCGACACACCTGTGCGCAAGAAAATCGCCAAAAGCTCGGCGTCCGAAAGACTCGCCGATCCCAACTCCAGTAACCGCTCCCGTGGCCGCTCGGCCACCGGCCAATCGCGAATACTCATAGCATCTCCCTGATTGTGGGCGCCGCTGTTCCGTAGCGGTCGCTGTGATATCGTAGCCCATCTTTTTTGCAGGCGATTTGCACCCAGGCAGGCTGCTGTCGAGGGGTTCGCCCTGCACTGACCATTGAAATCGAAAGGCAGGCCTATGCAGCGGCTGTATCGGAAACGCATCGTTCTGGGCGTCGGCGGTGGCATTGCCGCCTACAAGAGCGCCGAGCTGGTCCGCAGGCTTATCGACCAGGGCGCGGAAGTACGGGTCGTCATGACCCGCGGCGGCAGTGAATTCATCACTCCGCTGACCATGCAGGCCCTGTCCGGGCACCCGGTTCACCTGGACCTGCTCGACCCGGCGGCCGAAGCCGCCATGGGCCATATCGAACTGGCCAAGTGGGCCGATCTGGTGCTGATCGCCCCGGCCACGGCTGACCTGATCGCCCGCCTGGCCCAAGGTATCGCGGATGATTTGCTGACCACCCTGGTGCTCGCCACCGACGCCGTGGTCGCCGTCGCGCCGGCCATGAACCAGGCCATGTGGCGCGATCCGGCCACCCAGGCCAATCTGCAATTGCTCCAAAGCCGCGATCTGAAAGTCTTTGGCCCGGCTTCCGGCAGCCAGGCCTGCGGCGATGTCGGCATGGGACGCATGCTCGAAGCCAACGATCTGGCCCAGTGCGCCGCCGACTGCTTCCAGCGCCAGGCGCTGACCGGCAAGCATGTGCTGATCACCGCCGGACCGACCCAGGAAAACATCGACCCGGTGCGCTACATCACCAACCACAGCTCCGGGAAAATGGGCTTCGCCCTGGCCGAAGCCGCCGTGGAAGCCGGCGCCCGGGTCACCCTGATCACCGGCCCTGTGCATTTGCCCACCCCTGATCGGGTCACCCGCATCGACGTGGTCAGCGCCCGGGACATGTTGGCGGCCTGCGAAGCGGCCATCCCGTGCGATCTGTTCATCGCCTCGGCGGCGGTGGCGGACTACCGCCCCGAAGTCGTCGCCCCGCAAAAATTGAAGAAAGACCCTACGAGCGGCGACGGCCTGCTACTACAAATGGTGCGCAATCCGGATATCCTCGCGACCATCGCCACCCGCCCGGACCGTCCGTTCAGTGTCGGCTTTGCCGCCGAAACCGAGCACCTGCTCGATTACGCCGCGCGCAAGCTCAAGGACAAGAACCTGGACTTGATCGTCGCCAACGACGTCGCCAACCCGAGCATTGGCTTCAACAGCGAAGAAAACGCCTGCAGCGTGATCGATCGCCAGTTGCACGCCACCCTTTTCGCCCAGACCAGCAAGAGCAAGATTGCCCGCCAGCTGATCACTTTTATCGCCGAACGGCTGAACCAGGTTTAATTGACATGCACGCTCTACAAGCCAAAATCCTCGACCCTCGCATCGGCACCGAATTCCCGCTGCCGCAATACGCCACACCGGGTTCCGCCGGCCTCGACCTGCGGGCCATGCTCAAGCAGGACACCGTCCTGGAGCCAGGCCAGACCCTGCTGATCCCAACCGGCCTGTCGGTGTACATCGGCGACCCGGGCCTGGCTGCGCTGATCCTGCCGCGCTCGGGCCTGGGCCATAAGCATGGCATCGTGCTGGGCAATCTGGTGGGCCTGATCGACTCCGATTACCAGGGCGAACTGATGGTGTCGTGCTGGAACCGTGGTCAAACGGCGTTCAACATCGCCGTGGGCGAGCGCATCGCCCAACTGGTGCTGGTCCCGGTAGTCCAGGCGCACTTCGAACTGGTGGAAGAATTCGACGAGAGCCAGCGTGGCGCTGGCGGCTTCGGGCATTCCGGCAGCCACTGATCCAGCTGTTTCAGGCCGGGCGTCTCGCCCGGCCCATTTATTAAGCTTCTGTTTCAGGACGAAAAATGCGCACAGGCCGGCTGCAAGGTTTCCCATCCGGAATCAATGTATTAGGCGATAGAGGCCAGGTAACGCTGTCTCATGGCACTTTCCCACCGCGAACTCTCTGTCAAAAACGCCGTCATACCCTTCAGTTTGAGCCTGCCGACGCGAACCGCCGGCCTGTCCAGTCATTTTCCTGATAGAGCGCCCCGCCCATGAACACCCCAGCCGCAATCGCCCCGATCTTCCCTGACAGCATTTTCCGCGCCTACGACATCCGTGGCGTGGTGCCGGAGACCCTCACCGCCGAAACCGCCTATTGGATCGGCCGCGCCATCGGCTCCCAGAGCCTGGCGCAGGGTGAACCGAACGTGTGCGTCGGTCGCGATGGTCGCTTGTCCGGCCCCGAGCTGGTTGAACAATTGATCAAAGGGGTTGCCGACAGCGGTTGCCATGTCAGCGACGTGGGCCTGGTGCCGACGCCAGCGCTGTACTACGCCGCCAACGTGCTGGCCGGTAAATCCGGCGTGATGCTCACCGGCAGCCACAACCCGTCGAACTACAACGGCTTCAAGATCGTCATCGCCGGCGACACCCTCGCCAACGAGCAGATCCAGGCGCTGCACACCCGCCTCAAAACCAACGACCTGACCAGCGGCCAAGGCAGTATCACCAAGGTCGATATCCTCGAGCGCTACAACGACGAGATCGTCAAAGACGTCAAACTCGCCCGTCGCCTGAAAGTGGTGGTCGATTGCGGCAACGGCGCGGCCGGCGTGATCGCCCCACAACTGATTGAAGCCCTGAACTGCGAAGTCATTCCGCTGTTCTGCGAAGTGGACGGCAACTTCCCCAACCATCACCCGGACCCGGGCAAGCTGGAAAACCTGCAAGACCTGATCGCCAAGGTCGAGGAAACCAACGCCGACCTGGGCTTGGCCTTCGACGGCGACGGCGACCGCGTGGGCGTGGTCACCAACACTGGCAGCGTCGTGTTCCCGGACCGCTTGCTGATGCTGTTCGCCCGTGACGTGGTGGCGCGCAATCCGAACGCCGAAATCATCTTCGACGTTAAATGCACCCGCCGCCTGGTGCCGCTGATCAAGGAATACGGCGGTCGCCCACTCATGTGGAAAACCGGCCACTCGTTGATCAAGAAGAAAATGAAAGAGAGTGGCGCCCTGCTGGCCGGCGAAATGAGCGGCCACATCTTCTTCAAGGAGCGCTGGTTCGGTTTTGACGACGGCATTTACAGCGCCGCGCGCCTGCTGGAAATACTCAGCAAAGAGAAATCCTCGGCCGAAGAGCTCTTCGCGACCTTCCCGAACGATATTTCTACGCCGGAAATCAATATCCATGTGACCGAAGAGAGCAAATTCAGCATCATTGATGCACTGCACGACGCTCAATGGGGCGAAGGGGCCGAACTGACCACCATCGACGGTGTACGGGTCGACTATCCCCAAGGCTGGGGCCTGGTTCGCGCGTCCAACACCACGCCGGTGCTGGTCCTGCGTTTCGAAGCCGACAACGAAGCCGAACTGCAGCGCATCAAGGATGTGTTCCACACCCAACTCAAACGTGTTGCACCTGATCTTCAACTACCGTTCTGATTTTTGAAGCACCACCGGAGCCCTGAATGACCCTCGAACGCGAAGCCGCCGCCAATACCGCCAAGGTCCTGTCCGAAGCGTTGCCTTATATCCGACGCTATGTCGGCAAGACCCTGGTGATCAAATACGGCGGCAACGCGATGGAAAGCGAGGAGCTGAAAACCGGCTTCGCCCGCGACATCGTGCTGATGAAGGCCGTGGGCATCAACCCGGTGGTGGTGCACGGTGGCGGCCCGCAGATCGGTGACCTGCTCAAGCGCCTGTCGATCGAGAGCCACTTCATCGACGGCATGCGCGTCACCGACTCGCAAACCATGGATGTGGTGGAGATGGTCCTCGGCGGCCAGGTCAACAAAGACATCGTCAACCTGATCAACCGTCATGGCGGCAGCGCCATCGGCCTGACAGGCAAGGATGCCGAGCTGATCCGGGCGAAGAAACTCACCGTCACCCGCCAGACGCCGGAGATGACCCAGCCGGAAATCATCGACATTGGCCATGTGGGCGAAGTCGTCGGCATCAATACCGACTTGCTGAACTTGCTGGTCAAGGGTGACTTCATCCCGGTCATCGCGCCCATCGGCGTCGGCGCCAACGGTGAGTCGTACAACATCAACGCCGACCTGGTGGCGGGTAAGGTTGCCGAAGCACTGAAAGCCGAAAAGCTGATGCTGCTGACCAACATCGCCGGCCTGATGGACAAGACCGGCAAGGTCCTGACCGGCTTGTCGACGCAACAGGTCGATGAACTGATCGCCGACGGCACCATCTACGGCGGCATGCTGCCGAAGATCCGCTGCGCACTGGAAGCGGTACAGGGCGGCGTCGGCAGCTCCTTGATCATCGACGGCCGCGTACCGAATGCAATTTTGCTGGAAATCTTCACCGATACCGGCGTGGGTACGTTGATCAGCAATCGCAAGCGTCCGTAAGCGACACCCATAAAAAAGACCCCGTTCAACCTGGTTGAGCGGGGTCTTTTTTTACACCACTTTTTCAGATGATGCTTTTGTGGCGAGGGAGCTTGCTC
>NZ_JABWQV010000180.1 GCF_014268615.1 Pseudomonas tehranensis
GCTATCGCGAGCAGGCTCGCTCCCACAGAGATTTTCCTTCAAAACAAAAAAAGATCGCAGTCTCAGACTGTTTCAACTGAAACAGTCTGAGACTGCGATCTCTCCAATATTCGCGGTGTCTTTACCGCCGGCGCGGCTGGCGGCGCTGCTCGTCATCGGTGCGGATAGGGATCGGTTGCATGGGCGGCTCGATCAGGCCGAGCGCGACACCCAAGTCGTGAAGCCAGTTCTGGATTTTCTCTTTCATCGTGGTGCCCCCTTCAGGGTGGTACGAGCGGCAAAATTCTGTGGCCCCTTCGCACTGATAATAGTCCGAAGTCCTACGCAATGCTCGTCACACATTGCAATGATCTGTTACTGAATTGATCCAAATCCACCTCCCGGAGTTCAAGCTGATCGCGTCGTCATCATGGGCGCCCGCGGCCAGGCCTGTTGCTGCAGTTCAATCCAGGCAGTGAGATTGGCCCCCACCATGCCTTTGCGCCACATCAGCCAGGTCGTGGCACTGGCAAATGGCTCGGCCAACGGATGCATCCTCACACGCTCGCGGCCCGGCAGGCTGGCGAGCATCGACTCGGACATCAGCGCCACCCCGGAACCGGCGATCACACAGGCCAGCATCCCTTGATAAGACTCAATTTCCATCGCCCGGCCCATGGCCGCATGGTCATGGGCAAACCAGGCTTCCAGCCGCATGCGGTAGGAACAGCCCTGGCGAAAGGTGAATACCGAGCGGCCCTGGACATCCAACGCACTGCGCACTGGCGGGTGATCGGCCTCGGTGATCAGCACCAGCCGCTCGTCGCACAACGGCACGCCATCCAACCCCGCCAGCTCCAATGGGCCGTCCACCAGTGCCGCGTCAAGGCGCCCGGTGAGCAAGCCTTCGAGCAGTTCACCGCTGGGCGCCGACTGCACCTGCAAGTTCACCGCCGGGTACGTGCGGTGATAACCAGCCAGCAGGTCCGGCAGATGAATCGCCGCCGTGCTGTACATCGTACCCAACACAAAATCCCCGGCCGGTTGCCCGCCCTGCACGGCAGCATGGGCTTCGTCGTGCAGGGCAAAAAGCTTGATCGCGTAGTCCAGCAGGACTTTTCCCGCTGGCGATAGCTGCAAACGCTGACGCTCGCGCAGGAAAAGATCCACGCCCAGTTGCTCCTCAAGCCGCTTGAGCCGGGTCGAGAGGTTCGACGGCACCCGGTGCAAACGCTCGGCAGCACGGGTAATGGAGCCTTCCTCGGCCACGGCCTGGAAAATCCGCAATTGGCTGAACTCCACGACGTTCTCCAAAAATGAACAAGTTACTCACTATTATTCATTTTTAATGAAAGTCAATCGGTCCTAGCCTGACGGTCATTCGCCTCAACGCCGGAGACCCCGACATGTCACCTCTGATTCGCCTGCTCGGCAGCTTTATCGCCCTGATGATGGCCATGGGCATTGGCCGCTTCGCCCTAACGCCGCAGTTACCTCATTTAATCGGCGAAGGTCAGATCGACTTGACCGCCGCCGGTCTGATTGCCGCCGCCAACTACCTGGGGTATTTCCTCGGAGCGCTGGACGCCATGTTCGCCCACCGCCCTGAGCAGGTGCGGCGGCGTTTGATCGGGGGCCTGTGGTTGTGCGTGTTGCTGACGCTGGCCTCGTTCTGGGCCTGGGGCTTCTGGCCCCACTTGGCGCTGCGCTTCGGCACCGGTGTGGCCAGTGCCTGGGTCATGGTGATGATCACCGCCCTGAGCCAACCGCTGGCCGCAGCGGCGGGACGGCCACGCCTCGGCGCCCTGGTGTTTGCCGGGCCGGGGTTGGGGATTTTCCTCACAGGTTTGCTCGCCCTGGGCTCGAACCTGCTGGGCCAGACGTCCGCCATTTTGTGGCTGGTGTATGCCGGCGTAGCATTGGCGATGTTGCTGGTCATCCTGCCGATCTTGCCAAAACCCACCGCCGCCGCGACCGTGGCTGTCCCGGTCACACTGTCGCCCAACCGCAGCATCGTCCGGCTCGGTGTGGTGTACGCCCTGTACGGCTTGGGTTACATCATTCCCGCCACCTTCCTGTCGCAGATGGCTTCGGCGCAGTTTCATGGGCAATGGCAGGCCGATCTGTTCTGGCCCTGCTTCGGCCTGGCCGCCGCCTTCGGCGTGGTGCTGGTGAGCTTGCGGCAGCCCAACCCGGCCACCACTGGCCGCTGGCTGATCGGTACGTTATGGCTGCAAGCCGCTGGCGTATTTGCCTGCCTGCTCGGCAGCGGGCCGGGGCTCGCGTTGGGGGTCATCCTGTGTGGCACGCCATTTCTGGCCTGCATGCAACTGGCCGTGCTGCGCTCCCGCGAACTGGCACCCCACAGCCTTCAACGCAACGCCGCACTGCTCACCGCGTTCTTTGCCGTCGGTCAGCTCAGCGGGCCGTTGCTGGCGGCGCTGAGCAGCCATTTCAGCGGTGGTTTGCATCCGGCGCTGATCGTTGCCGGCAGCGGTTTCGTGCTGGCGGGCGGACTCTTGCTGCGGCCCGCCGGTCGGGACGCAGCGAGCCCTTGCGCTCGGACCGCCCTGCGTTGATCAGGCTTGACCGGCCGGGCTCAACGATGGCTGCGGCGCCAACTCACGCCGCGCCAAGGCGAAGTACAACACCCCGCCCAGGAAGCAACCGGTGAACCAGGCAAAATTGGCCATCGCTTGCAGCATCGGCGTGAACGTAATCGCCACGCCCATCAACGTCGCCGGCACCAGCGCCTTGACCGCCGTCCAGTTGATGCCGCCACTGTAGTAATAACGCCCGCTTGGGCCGTCGTTGAACAACGCATCCACATCGATCTGCTGTTTTTTGATCAGGTAGTAATCCACCAGCAGAATCCCGAACAGCGGACCGATGAACGCTGCCAGCACGTCCAGGGTGTAGTGAATCACTTCGGGGTTGTTGAACAGATTCCACGGTGTGATGAAAATCGACGCCAGCGCCGCAATCATGCCGCCGGCACGCCAGCTGATCTTGCTGGGCGCAACGTTGGCGAAGTCGAACGCCGGGGATACAAAATTGGCGACAATATTGATGCCGATGGTGGCCGTCACAAAGGCAAAAGCCCCCAGTAACACCGCCACGTCGTTATCAATACGCGCCACGGTGGCGATCGGGTCGTGGAGCATTTCACCGAACACTGGCAAGGTCCCGGAGACAATCACCACGGTCACCAGGGAGAATGCCAGGAAATTCACCGGCAGCCCCCAGAAGTTGCCACGGCGCACGTCAGACATGCTCCGGCAGTAACGACTGAAATCGCCAAAATTCAGGGTCGGACCGGAGAAGTACGACACCACCAACGCGGTCGCTACGATCACCTGGCCAAACGCTTGCCAGCCGGACAACGACTTCTCCGCCAAGGTGAAATTGATGTTGCTCCAGCCGGCTTTCCATACGATCCAGCCGGCCAACAGAAACATCACGGCGTACACCACCGGTCCGGCCCAGTCGATAAAACGGCGAATCGACTCCATACCGGCCCAGAACACGAGCGCCTGAACGAACCACAAGCTGAGGAAACCGAACCAGCCCAAGTAGGACAAACCAGCAAATTGCGGCGTGGCGTAGGCTTCCATCGAAGGAAAAAACCGCAACACCACGATAATCAGCGCACTGGAGGCCAAGTACGTCTGAATTCCATACCAGGCCACCGCGATCAAGCCGCGGATCACCGCAGGAATATTCGCACCGAATACCCCAAACGCCAGGCGACAGATCACCGGATACGGCACCGCCGCTTGCTGGCTCGGCTTGGCGACCAGGTTGGCGATCAACTGCACGATGCAGATGCCGCAGAGCAACGCAATCAACACCTGCCAACTCGCCAGCCCCAACGCGAACAGGCTGGCCGCGAACACATAACCGCCGACGCTGTGCACATCACTCATCCAAAACGCGAAAATGTTGTACCAGTTCCATTTCTGCGGCAGCGGGCCCAGGTCTTCGTTATAGAGACGAGGGCTGTAGCCGTTAGGCAATTGCTCAGACATTGCGGGGCTCCTTTTGAGTACCGCCGTGCCCCCGCATCGCCCTGCTCACCATACTGCGCACGGGAGCCGGCATGGTTTGTATACGGGTTGCTACGCAGAATGCGTGCCATAGGTTGGAAATGTGAGACAAACTGCGGTGTGTGGCGGGGAGAAACGCCGCGCAGGAACAGGCATGCGCCCACGAACAGGGCGTGGGTGCATGCTAAAGGTGCAGGATTTTGTATACAGACGAAAGGCAGACACAGTTCCTGTGGTGAGGGGATTTATCCCCGCTGGGCTGCGAAGCAGTCCTAAAGCCTGATGCCTCCGTGTGTCAGGCAGAACGATTCGCTATCTTGGGGCTGCTTCGCAGCCCAACGGGGATAAATCCCCTCGCCACAGGAAATCCTTTTGCCACAGATTCCGTTGTTTGCTGAAGATCAGCTCAACTCAATCCGATCAGCATGAATAACAATCTGCCCATTCTTGTACAGCGCGCCAATGGCTTTCTTGAAGTTGCCCTTGCTCACGCCGAACAGGCTGCTGATCAGCACCGGGTCGCTCTTGTCGCTGACCGCCAGCGTGCCGTTATTTTCGCGCAACTTGGCGAGGATCTTGGCGTTCAGGCTCGTCGCGGCCTCCTGCCCCACCGGTTGCAAGCTCAAGCTGATCTTGCCGTCCGGGCGGATTTCCTTGATGAAGCCTTTTTCCTGCTTGCCGGCGCGCATGAACTTGAAGATTTCGTTTTTGTGAATCAGGCCCCAGTGCTTGTTATTGATGATTGCCTTGAAGCCCATGTCGGTGGCTTCGGCGACCAGCAAATCGACTTCCTGCCCCGGCGTGTAGTTGGCCGGGGTCTTGTCCAGATAACGGTCCAGGCGCGCCGTGGCGGTGATGCGGCGGGTGTGCTTGTCGAGGTAGACGTGCACCACGCAATATTCGCCGGCGGTCATCTGACGTTTTTCTTCGGAGTACGGCAGCAGCAAGTCCTTGGGCAGGCCCCAGTCCAGGAACACGCCGATGCTGTTGACTTCAACCACTTTCAGGCTGGCAAATTCACCGACCTGAACCTTGGGTTTTTCCGTGGTAGCGATCAGTTTGTCGTCGCTGTCCAGATAAATAAAAACATTGAGCCAGTCTTCATCTTCGCTGGGAATATCCTTGGGGATATAACGGTTAGGCAGCAGAATTTCGCCGTCTGCCCCGCCATCCAGATATAAACCGAAGTGAGTGTGTTTAACCACTTGCAAACTGTTGTAGCGCCCGACTAAAGCCATTTCCAATACCCTCATTGCGTGGGCGGCATTCTACCCGGTTTTGCGGTGTGTTTCGTGGCCTCTGGCGCGCGCGACCGGGAAGACCTTGCGCAACCATTGATTTCTCTGGGTTTTCGTCGCACAGGCGGCCATTCGTCAGGCGGACGCTGCCCCGCGAGACCGCTTCGCCCATCCACCTTGAAGTTATTTATCCCAGAGGGTTGCTATTTAAAACAGCGACTTAGGGCAATAATGGCGGCATAAACAAGGCATTATTCCAACGCCTCGCAAGATAATTGAGGGAGATATTTGCCAAGCAATTGTCAAGTATTTCCTGTACGATGCCTGGCCCAATTAATTATTTACAGGTTAATGGCCGTCATGCGCGTAAAAGCCTCCAACAGCAAATCAAAGCCAGCTCCAGCCGTTGAAACCAGCGAGTCGATCAACGACCAAATCGCTGCGTTCCTTAAGTCCGGCGGTGAAATCCAGCAAATTGCCAAAGGGGTCAGCGGCCAGACATTCGGCCCGTCCAAGCAGATCAGTCTGGGCAAGAAGTAATCATCGCGTCACCTGGTCCCAAAGCGCTTTGAGCTTCGAAGCGCTTGGACTGGAACCTCCCCCGCCTACCTTCATCCTGCAAAAATCGACGAACGGCCCTCGCTGCCGATCATTCGCCGGTATGCTTGCACCTCTCTAGCTCAAGCGTTTCAGCTTAGTTACCGTTCCTGCTCCTCGCTATTGATGGAGTGAAGCATGCGCATTCCTGGTGTTCTGCTGGCGATCAGCCTGCTGATATGTCCCCTTGCTCAGGGGCAGGTGTTCCAGCGCGAACTCGGCGACTTCGACCTCAAACTCGGCACCACGCCCAGCCGCAGTATGGCCCAGGGGCTGGTCACACCGTCGAGCACCGGCTCGTTTCATGGCGGCCTGGACCTCAGCCACGACAGCGGCTGGTACGTGGGCCAATGGTCGCCCAGCGTTGGCTTGAGCCCTTCGAGCAAACTTGAGGTCGATTCCTACATGGGTTTCAAACAGCCCTTCGACCAGACCCTGGGTTACGAAATCGGCCTGATCCACTACAGCTACCCTACCCTCGACACGCTCGACAGCCAGGAGTTCTTCGGCGGCCTGACCATGCTGGGCAGCCGTTTCGGCGCTGCCTTCAGCAACGACCCGGACAAACAGAACAGCACCCTGTTTGCCGATCTGGGCGGCAACGTGCCGTTTGGCATTGGCGTCAGCGCCAAGTACACCACCCACCAGTACAATTCACCCGTCTCGGTGGAGGACGGTTATGTAGGCAGTTTCAGCGATTGGTCGTTGAAAATTTCCCGCCCTTGGAAGGGTATTGACCTGGACCTGATCTACAGCGATTCAAGCTTGAGCGGCAGCCGTTGCTCGGCGTACTCCGGCCACAACAGTGAATGCGACGGCCTGCTGACCCTCAAGATGGCACACCCTTTTTACTAACCCTTTTTACTAAGCGTTACTTATTCGATCGGCTGAACTGCCGCGCACCTGCCATGCTCAAACAAGACAGTTACGCCTTTGCAACCCATGCCTTCGCAAGGACTCGCTCATGTCGCGCTGGTTCACCCGTCTCGCCCTGTTCATGGCCCTGCTGCTCACCGTCACCGCCTGCAGCCGCGTGGGCCTGGCCTACCGCAATCTCGACCTGATCATCCCCTGGACGCTCAACGACTATCTGGACATCAATGGCGAGCAAAAGGACTGGTTCAACGACCGTCTCAATGAACACTTGAACTGGCATTGCACCACACAACTGCCCGGCTACCTTGACTGGCTGGACCGCTTGAAGAACATGGTGCAGACCAATCAGGTGACCGACCAGGCCCTGCAGCAGCGTGCCCGTGAGGCCAAAGCCGCCATCGCCGAAACCGCCCGGGAAATCACGCCATCGGCCATCGAGCTTTTACAGGGGTTGAACGACGATCAGGTCGCGGACATGGACGCCGCGTTCGTCAAAGACCAGCGCAAACGCCAGCAGCAATACCTCAAGCCGACGTTGCAACAGCAGATCCAGGAGCGCAGCGAACGCATGGAGAAACGCCTGAACGACTGGCTCGGCCCGCTCAGCGAAACTCAGCGCCAACGCGTGCAGGCCTGGTCTCGCGCCTTGGGCGATCAGAACCAGCAATGGATCGCCAACCGCGCTCATTGGCAAAACCAGTTCAGCGAAGCCGTGGCCCAACGCCACCGCCCCGATTTCCCCAAGCGCATCGAGCAACTGCTGGTCGACCGCGAAAGCCTATGGACCCCCGCCTACCGCCAAGCCTTCGACAAAACCGAAGCCCAGGCCCGCAGCCTGCTGGTGGACGTAATGGCCGACAGCACCGCGACGCAACGAGAACACTTGCTGAGGAAGATCGACCGGGTGAAAAAGGATTTCAGTGATTTGAAGTGCCTGAAAGCGGCACGCACCTAAAACCACCTAAAAGCCAATGTGGAGGGAAAACAGATGTGGGAGCGGGCTTGCTCGCGAAAGCGATATGCCAGTTAACAGTTATGTCGACTGATACGCCGCTTTCGCGAGCAAGCCCGCTCCCACAGATCTGTGTTCGGCTCTAGGCAATCTGCGCCTTCGAAGCCACCTCATCAAAAGTAAACTCATCCAGCGCATCGTCCTGCTCATCCAGCACCTGGCGCGGATGATCATTGCCCGGGATGCTGCTGTCGATCAGGCTCAGCAACCGCGAGCCACGAGGCGTCAGCACAAAGTTTTCGCCATTACCGCCCTCTTCCTCCGGCCGAGGCTCGATATAGCCACGCTCCAGCAGCAACTTTTCGTACTCCCCGGCGACCGCTTTCAGATGATCGAGGTTCTCGATCTCCTCGCCTGCAGCCGCTTTCTCAGCCGCATACCGCTCCGCATAAGGCCGAGGGGTAAAGCTGTGGCCGGCACCGTTCTGCACTTCGTGCAACAACAGTTCGATCAAGTCCCAGTTATAAGTCGTCATCTTGGTCCATCCTCCAAAGAGTGAGATGCCTACTTAAAGTGTGACCCAGGCGATACGCCGCCGTTCAGCCGGGCTTACCGGTGGGCTATTTCACAAGCCGACCAACGGCCTGTCGAATTCACCCAGGGCCAAACGACCACTGACAGAAGTGCCGAATCAGCGGCTCTGCCACGCAGGAGAATTCACCATGAACGTAGAAAATCATGCCGTCGTCTCGCGGGAAGAATGGCTCGCCGCCCGTCGTCAGCACCTGATCCACGAAAAAGCCTTCACCCGCGAACGCGACAAACTCAGCGCCGAACGCCGCGCCCTGCCCTGGGTAAAAATCGAAAAACCCTACCGCTTCCAAGGCCCCCACGGCGAACTGAGCCTGGCCGACCTGTTCGGCGGCCGCAGCCAACTGATCATCTACCACTTCATGTTCGGCCCCGGTTGGACAGAAGGCTGCGATGGCTGCTCGTTCCTGTCCGACCACATCGACGGCGCCAACCAACACCTGGCCCACCACGACGTCGCCGTGGTCGCCGTCTCCCGCGCCCCGTTCGCCGAATTCCAGCCGTTCAAACGCCGCATGGGTTGGACCTTCGACTGGGTCTCGTCCAACGGCTGCGACTTCAACTACGACTTCGGCGTCAGCTTCAAAGCCGAAGACACCGCCAGCGGAAAAGCCACCTACAACTACGAAAAAACCGACACCACCGAAGGCGAACTCCCAGGCCTGAGCGTCTTCTATCGCAACGAAGCCGGCGACATCTTCCACACCTACTCCACCTACGCCCGCGGCCTGGACATTCTGGTCGGCACCTACAACTACCTCGACCTCACGCCCAAGGGCCGCAATGAAGACGAAATCATGGACTGGGTGCGGCATCACGATAAATACGACGAGGCCAAGCCATACAGCTGCTGCCACGGCTGATGCGCCAACCCGCACAAGTCGAGCGAGATCCCCGTGGCGAGGGAGCTTGCTCCCCCTCGACTGCGCAGTCGCCTTCTACGCCTACCGGCGTAAATAGCGGAGTAATGAAAGGATGGGCAACTGAGGGACGCCTGTTTTCCAGACGAGAACCGGACCAGACTACGATTAAAAAGACAGGCCGATCTCGATTGGTCTGTCTCGAGTCCCACGCCCGGCGACGTCGAAGGATGATTCAGGCGAAACGCGGCTAGCGCCCTTCAAGACACGGCTCAGTGTCGAGGGCGCTACACCGAGCTTTTCCGCCAACTCACGACCGCTGATACCGTTCGGTTCCAGATAAACCTCGGTAATGAACTCCCCAGTCTGGGGAGGGTTGTGCATGTGCATCAGTGATAATCCTCGTAGTCCAGGACGTAAGCGTTTCCGTCGCGAAACTCGAACGTCAGCTGCCAGTTGCCGTTCACCATGACTGACCAGCGTCCACGCATTTCGCGTTTTAGCGGGTGAAGGCGCAAGCCAGGAATATCCATGTCATCAATCGTCATGGCTGTATTCAAAGCCACTAGCTGCATTCGTAGCCGCTTGGCGTGAGCGGGCTGCACGCCTGCCGTACTGCCCGTTTCGAAGAGCTTACGTAGCCCTTCGTGTTGAAGATACATTGCCAGCCGCACCTCACGACACTCAGCCAATGAACTTTCCCCCCTCGCGTGGCCTCAACCCCTTACCAGCCCAACAAGGAATACGAGGCCCTGCCATGAAAGCTCTCTTGAAACTGACCCTAGCCGCTTCCCTCGCCTGCGCCCTCCCCGCCTGGGCCACCTGCACCCCCGAGGAAGCCACCGCCAAGCGGGAACAACTGGCCCAGGAGGTGACCAAGCTCACCGAACAGAACCCGGCCAAGGCCAAGGAAATCAATGACGAACTGCAGGCCATGGACCTGGAGACCGCCAGCAAGGATGTGCCGGATAAGTGCCAGTTGATTGATGAGCGTCTTCAAGAGCTCAAAAATGCGGAGAAGAAAGCCGGGTGATGCCTGAACGCTACTCCCGCTGGACTGCGTAGCAGCCTGTAGGAGCTGACGAGTGCAACGAGGCT
>NZ_JABWQV010000181.1 GCF_014268615.1 Pseudomonas tehranensis
CCCTGTGGGAGCGAGCCTGCTCGCGATAGCCATTCCAGCACCCCCCTCATTATCCAGCCATGTGCCTGCGTCGATACTCATCCGGCGCAGTCCCCATCATTTTGCGAAACATGCTGATGAATGCCGAGGCGCTGCTGTAGCCCAGGTCCAGGCCGATGGTTTCCACGCTCTGGCCACGTTCGAGCAGGGCCAGGGCTTCGATGACTTTCAGGCGCTGGCGCCATTGCACCAATGACATGCCCAGATCCCGCTGGGCCCGGCGCATCAGCGTGCGTTCGGTGGTATTGGCGGCGCGGGCCAGGGCCGGCAGCGAGCGCGGATCGCCGGGGTTGGCCTCCAGGATCCGTAGCACGGGGCCCAGCAGCGGGTCATCGGAGGAGGGCAGGTAGCTGCCGACATGAGGTGCCTGGGCCAGCTTGTCCACCAGCACCTGCAACAGGCGTTGCTGTTCAGGTGTCTGTGGCTGGCTTGGCGGATCGCTGCGCAGCTCTTCCAGGAGCGCGCGGATCAACGGGCTCAAAGTCAGCGCGCAGGGTGCGGCAGGCAGCGCACTGCACAGTTCGGCCGCCAGGTACAACGAACAGTGGCAAGCCTCGTGCCGATTGAACCCCACATGCTCCATGTCCGGCGGTAGCCAGATACCGTACTGCGGTGGTGCCAGATAATGGTGCCGGGCGATTTCGATCTCCATCACACCACTGTAGGAGTAGACGAACTCCCCCCAGGCATGCCGGTGCCGTGGGTATGTGGTATGGGCGGGCATGCAGGCGCTGCGAAAGTAAATCGGCGCCGGCAGCGCCGTTTCGAACGGAGGCATCTTCAAGTGTTGGGCATGAGGTTGCATATCGACCGCGATGGCGGATTACCGGGATGGTTTGTCGGATAATCACTATATCCAGTAAAGGTGTCAGGGACACACTCCGTTTATCGAATCCAGCCCAAGGACTGTTCCCATGACCACCCGCCGTGCCCTGGATGGCCAGGTCTGCGCCCTGATGACCGGCCTCTGTGCCATCTGGGGTTTCCAGCAAGTCGCGATCAAGGCCAGCGCCGCCGACATGGCGCCGATGTTGCAGCTTGGCGTGCGCTCCGCCATCGCCGCGGTGCTGGTCTGGCTGCTGGTGTGGGCGCGCGGTGAACGCCTGTCCCTGGCAGATGGCAGTTGGCGTCCGGGCCTGGTGGTGGGCTTGCTGTTTGCCCTGGAGTTTGTGTTTGTGGGTGAAGGCCTGCGCCACACGACGGCTTCGCACATGGTGATCTTCCTCTACACCGCACCGATGTTCGCTGCCCTCGGGCTGCACTGGAAACTGCCGAACGAACGCCTCAAGCCGCTGCAATGGCTGGGCATCGCCGTCGCTTTCGCTGGCGTGGTGGTGGCGTTCAGTGGTGGTTCGGGTGCGGCGAACGGCAGTTCATTGCTGGGTGATGGCATGGGTTTGTTGGCCGGTGCCTTGTGGGGCGCGACCACGGTGACGGTGCGTTGTTCGCGGTTGACGGACCTGCCCGCCAGCCAGACGCTGCTGTATCAACTGGTCGGTGCGGGGGTAATGCTGATCGGGATGGCGGTGGTGCTGGGGCAAACGACGATCAACCCTACAGCGCAATTGATGGCCAGCCTGGCGTTCCAGGTCTTGCTGGTGTCCTTCGCCAGTTTTCTGATCTGGTTCTCTCTACTGCGCCGCTACCTGGCTTCGCAGCTGGGGGTGCTGTCGTTCATGACGCCGCTGTTTGGCATCGGTTTCGGTGTCTGGTTATTGGATGAACCGCTGGAGCCGAACTTCATCGTTGGCGCGGCTTTGGTATTGAGTGGGATTCTACTGGTCAGCGGTTACGGATGGTTTCGCCAGCGTTGGGGGCGATGGCCGGTTTTGCGGCGCGAGTAAGGGAGACAAACCCATGTGGCGAGGGAGCTTGCTCCCGCTGGGCTGCGCAGCAGCCCCAAAGCCAAGCAACGCGATCATTCAGGTAGACCGCATTGCCTGGGTTGCGACTGCTGCGCAGTCGAGCGGGAGCAAGCTCCCTCGCCACAAAAGCCCCCTAGTGCAACGGGGAGGCTTGGATCAGACCTTGACGATCCAACCCGCTGGCGCTTCCACGTCACCGGTCTGCACGCCGGTCAGTTCTTTGTAGAGCTTCTGAGTGATCGGACCGACTTCGGTTTCGCTGTGGAACACGTGCAGCTTGTCCTTGTAGCTGATGCCGCCAATCGGAGTGATGACCGCAGCGGTACCGCAGGCGCCGGCTTCCTTGAAGTCCGACAGTTTGTCGATGAACACGTCGCCTTCGATCACTTCCAGGCCCAGGCGCGATTTGGCCAGTTCGATCAGCGACAGGCGAGTGATGCCCGGCAGGACCGATGGGGATTTTGGGGTGACGAATTTGTTGTCGTGGGTGATGCCGAAGAAGTTCGCCGAGCCGACTTCCTCGATTTTCGAGTGGGTCATCGGGTCCAGATAAATGCAGTCAGCGAAGTTCGCCTTCTTGGCCTGGGAACCGGGCATCAGGCTGGCGGCGTAGTTGCCACCGACCTTGGCCGCGCCGGTGCCTTGTGGGGCTGCGCGGTCGAAGCTGGAGATCAGGAAGTTGTGCGGGGTCAGGCCACCTTTGAAGTAGGCGCCGACCGGGATGCAGAAGACCGAGAAAATGAACTCGGGGGCGGTGCGTACGCCAATATTGTCACCCACGCCGATCACGAAAGGACGCAGGTACAGCGCGCCGCCGGTGCCGTAAGGCGGGATGAAACGCTCGTTGGCGCGGACCACTTGCTTGCAGGCTTCGATGAACTGCTCGGTCTCGACGAACGGCATCAGCAGGCGGGCGCAGCTGCGTTGCATGCGGGCGGCGTTCTGGTCCGGGCGGAACAGGTTGATCGAGCCGTCCTTGCAACGATAGGCTTTCAGGCCTTCGAAGCACTGCTGACCGTAGTGCAGGGCGGTGGAGCCCTCGCTGATGTGCAGCACGTTGTCGTCGGTCAGGGTGCCGGCGTCCCAGGCGCCATCGCGCCAGTGCGACAGGTAGCGCTTGTCGGTCTTGATGTAGTCAAAGCCCAGTTTGTCCCAATTGATGCTCTCGTTACCCATGACACCCTCTATTTCTTAACAACCGCCGAAACGGTTCAAGGCTTCTGACGTTTTTTGGATGGGGACAACAATACTTCATTCCGGGGCTGTTTCGCAGCCTGTGGCGAGGGGATTTATCCCCGCTGGGCTGCGAAGCAGCCCCCCTTGGTTCCGATACCCCCATATACCTGACGTCCGGTGCTGACAGGTATTGGGGTTGCTGCGCAACCCAGCGGGGATAAATCCCCTCGCCACAAGGTCATTCACCCACAGCTGTTATAGATGCAACGCATGCCCCAACGCTCGCAACGCCGCTTCCTGCACCGCCTCGCCCAGTGTCGGGTGGGCGTGGATGGTGCCGGCGATGTCTTCCAGGCGTGCGCCCATTTCCAGGGACTGACCGAACGCGGTGGACAGCTCCGAGACGCCTACGCCGACCGCTTGCCAGCCAACGATCAAGTGATTATCCCGCCGCGCCACGACCCGCACGAAACCGCTTTTCGATTCCAAGGTCATGGCCCGGCCATTGGCGGCGAACGGGAAGCTGGAAACGATGCAGTCGAGCCCGGCGGCCTTGGCTGCGTCCGGGGTCTTGCCGACCACCACCAGTTCCGGGTCGGTAAAGCACACCGCCGCGATGGCCGTCGGAGCGAACTCGCGAGGCTGGCCGGCGATCAGCTCGGCAACCATTTCGCCCTGGGCCATGGCCCGGTGGGCGAGCATCGGTTCGCCGCTCAAATCACCGATGGCCCAGACGTTGCGCATGCTGGTCTGGCAACGGTTGTCGATTTTTACCGCCGCACCGTTCATTTCCAGCTGCAACGCTTCGAGGTTCCAACCCTGGGTGTTGGGTTTGCGACCCACGGCCACCAATACCCGGTCGGTGTCCAGGTCCAATGTGTCGCCTGCCGGATCACGCACCTGCAAGGTACTGGCCTGGGCATCGAAGCCTTCGACGCTGTGCTTGAGGTACAGCTTCACGCCCAATTGTTTGAGCGCCTCGTGCACCGGTTGGGTCAGTTCGCCGTCGTAGGCCGGCAGAATCCGCTCCTGGGCTTCGACCACGCTGACCTCGGCACCGAGCTTGCGGTAGGCAATACCCAGCTCCAGGCCGATGTAGCCACCGCCCACCACCACCAAGTGCTTGGGCACCGAGGCAGGGGCGAGGGCTTCGGTGGAGGAAATGATCGGCCCGCCGAGCGGCAGCATCGGCAGCTCGACACTTTTCGAACCGGTAGCCAGCAGCATGTGTTCGCACTGGATGCGTGTGTCGCCGACGTCCACGGTCTTGCCATCGACGACGTTGGCCCAGCCGTGAATGACCTGGACCTTGTGTTTTTTCAGCAGCGTCGCGACGCCGGTGGTCAGGCGGTCAACGATGCCGTCCTTCCATTCCACGCTCTTGCCGATGTCCAGGCTCGGCGCCGACACCGTGATACCCAGGGCCGAGGCCTGGCTATGGTGCTGTGTCTGGTGGAACTGTTCGGCCACATGAATCAGCGCCTTGGACGGGATACAGCCGATGTTCAGGCAAGTCCCGCCCAGCGCCTGGCCTTCCACCAGAATGGTCGGGATACCCAACTGACCGGCGCGGATCGCTGCCACGTAGCCGCCGGGGCCGCCGCCGATGATCAGCAGCGTGGTGTTCAAAGTTTGCATCGCCTGCTCCATTGATGATTAGTCCACAAACAGGGTGGCGGGTTGTTCGAGCAGGCCGCGCAGAGCCTGGATGAATTGCGCCGCGTCCATGCCGTCGACCACCCGGTGATCGAAGGAACTGGAGAGGTTCATCATTTTGCGGATCACGATCTGGCCCTTGATGACCACGGGCCGTTCGACGATCTTGTTCACGCCGACGATCGCCACTTCCGGCAGGTTCAGCACCGGGGTACTGACGATACCGCCCAACGCGCCGAGGCTGGTCAGGGTGATGGTCGAGCCGGACAACTCATCGCGGCTGGCCTTGCCGTTGCGGGCCGCCGTGGCCAGTCGCGAAATTTCTGCCGCGCTGTCCCACAGGCTGCGGGCTTCGGCGTGGCGAACCACCGGCACCATCAGGCCGACGTCGCTCTGAGTAGCGACGCCCACGTGCACGGCGCCTGAGCGGTGGATGACCTGGGCTTCGTCGTCGTAGCGGGCGTTCATTTGCGGGAAGTCCCGCAAGGCCACGACCAGGGCGCGTACCAGGAAGGGCAGCAAGGTCAGCTTGCCGCGATGGGCACCGTGCTTTTCATTCAAATGCACCCGCAGTTCTTCCAGGGCGGTGACGTCGATTTCCTCGACGTAGCTGAAATGCGCGGCGCGCTGAGTGGCGTCCTGCATGCGCTGAGCGATCTTGCGGCGCATGCCGATCACCGGGATCTGCTGTTCGTCGTGGCGTTCGGCATAGCCTGCACCGCCCTTGGCCTGGACCGACGGCCCTTGGGCCAGATAGGCGTCCAGATCTTCGTGCAGAACCCGCCCGGCCGGGCCACTGCCCTGGACCAGGCGCAATTGAATGCCCAGGTCCAGTGCGTGTTTACGTACAGCCGGAGAGGCCAGCGGCCGCTCGTCAGGATCGCGGGCCACCGGCGCTTGCGGCGCGGGGCGTGGCGTCGCAGCGGGTTTTTCCAGCGTTGGCTCAGGCGTCGCCACCGGTGCGGGTTTCGGCGCTGGCGCGACAGCGGCGGGGTGCGCCGATTCCTTGAGGTTGCCGACACCTTCGACTTCAATGCGGATCAGTTCGCTGCCCACCGCCATGACTTCACCAGGCTCGCCACCGAGGGCGATCACCCGACCATGCACGGGCGAGGGAATGTCCACCATGGCCTTGTCGGTCATGACATCGGCCAGTACCTGATCCTCGACCACCAGGTCGCCCACCTTGACGTGCCACACCGACAGTTCAACTTCGGCGATGCCTTCGCCAATGTCCGGCATCTTGATAACGTGCGTGCCCATTCAGACCTCCATGACCCGTTTCAACGCCGCGCCCACCCGGGACGGCCCTGGGAAATACGCCCACTCCTGTGCATGCGGATAGGGTGTGTCCCATCCGGTGACACGCTCGATGGGCGCTTCCAGGTGATGGAAACAATGTTCTTGCACCAGCGACACCAGCTCGGCGCCGAAGCCGCAGGTGCGGGTAGCTTCGTGGACGATCACGCAACGACCGGTCTTTTTCACGGACTTGACGATGGTCTCCAGATCCAGCGGCCAGAGGCTGCGCAGGTCGATGACTTCGGCGTCGATGCCGGTTTCTTCGGCGGCGACCTGGGACACATACACCGTGGTGCCGTAGGTAAGGATGGTCACGTCCTTGCCTGGGCGGGTGATGGCGGCGACATCCAGCGGCACTGTGTAGTAACCGTCCGGCACCTGCGCCGACGGGTGTTTCGACCACGGCGTTACCGGGCGGTCGTGGTGGCCGTCGAACGGGCCGTTATAGAGGCGCTTGGGTTCGAGGAAGATCACCGGGTCATCGTTTTCGATGGAGGCGATCAGCAAGCCCTTGGCGTCATAGGGATTCGAGGGCATGACGGTGCGCAGGCCGCAGACCTGGGTGAACATCGCTTCGATGCTCTGGCTGTGGGTCTGGCCGCCATAGATGCCGCCGCCGCAGGGCATGCGCAGGGTCATCGGCGCGGTGAACTCGCCGGCCGAGCGATAGCGCAGGCGTGCTGCTTCGGAAATGATCTGGTCCGAGGCCGGGTAGACGTAGTCGGCGAACTGGATCTCGGCCACCGGTCGCAACCCGTAGGCGCCCATACCCACCGCGACGCCGACGATCCCGCTTTCGGAAATCGGCGCGTCGAATACCCGGGAGGTGCCGTATTTGTTCTGCAGGCCTTCGGTGCAGCGGAACACGCCGCCGAAGTAGCCCACGTCCTGGCCGAACACCACGACGTTGTCGTCGCGCTCGAGCATCACGTCCATGGCCGAGCGCAGGGCCTGGATCATGGTCATGGTGGTAGTGGTCATGGCGGTGTCCAGCTGGATATTGTTGTTGTGATCGTTCATGTCAGATCCCCAACTCCTGACGCTGGCGCTTCAAGTGCTCCGGCATCTCTTTGTAGACGTCTTCGAACATGGTCGCGGCGCTTGGAATCTGCCCGCCGGCGAGGGTGCCGTACTGCTCGGCTTCCTTCTGCGCGGCGATCACCTCGGCTTCGAGTTCGGCGGTGACTGCAGCATGTTCCTCTTCGGACCAGTGGCCGATTTTCACCAAGTGTTGCTTGAGGCGCGCAATCGGGTCGCCCAGCGGAAAGTGGCTCCAGTCGTCGGCGGGGCGGTATTTGGACGGATCATCGGAAGTGGAGTGCGGGCCGGCGCGGTAGGTGACCCATTCGATCAGCGCCGGGCCGAGGTTGCGCCGGGCGCGTTCGGCGGCCCAGCGCGAAGCGGCGTAGACCGCCATGAAGTCGTTGCCATCGACCCGCAGCGAGGCGATGCCGCAACCGACGCCGCGTCCGGCGAAGGTGGTGGCTTCACCACCGGCAATGGCCTGGAACGTGGAGATTGCCCACTGGTTGTTGACCACGTTGAGGATCACCGGCGCCCGGTAGACGTGGGCGAAGGTGAGGGCGGTGTGAAAGTCCGATTCGGCGGTGGCGCCGTCACCGATCCAGGCCGAGGCAATCTTGGTGTCGCCCTTGATCGCCGAGGCCATGCCCCAACCCACACCTTGGATGAATTGCGTGGCCAGGTTGCCGGAAATGGTGAAGAAACCGGCGTCCTTGACCGAGTACATGATCGGCAACTGCCGGCCCTTGAGCGGATCGCGCTCGTTGGACAGTAGTTGGCAGATCATGCCCACCAACGGCACTTCGCGGGCCATCAGGATGCTTTGCTGGCGATAGGTGGGAAAGCACATGTCATCGATGTTCAGCGCCAGGGCCTGGCCGCTGCCGATGGCTTCCTCGCCAAGGCTCTGCATGTAGAACGACATTTTTTTCTGGCGCTGGGCGACCACCATGCGGTTGTCGTAGATGCGCGTCTTGAGCATGGCGCGCATGCCTTTGCGCAGGATCTCCAGAGGTACGTCTTCGGCCCATGGGCCGTGGGCATTGCCCTGGTCATCGAGCACGCGAATCAGCCCGCGGGCCAGGTCGGCGGTGTCGGACGGTTCAACGTCGATGGAGGGTTTACGCACCGTGCCGGCATCGCTCAGATGCAGGTAGGAGAAGTCGGTCTGGCAGCCGGGACGGCCCGAGGGTTCGGGGACGTGCAGGCGTAGCGGTTCATACGCTGGGTTCATGGCTTTCTACGCTCGATCTTGTGAATTTCTTGTAGTGGGCGCGCTAGCTGACGAACTTTCCCGGGTAAGGAAAATTGTCCTACAACAATCATAGGCTCGACGCAGAAGAATATTTTTCTCTGTTGGGTTGCTGTTCAGATCATTTGCAGATAAAAAATCTGCACAACGATAAAAAACAGGATTATTTGTCTCATGCGTAAACTGGATCGCACCGACATCGGCATTCTGAACAGCCTTCAGGAAAACGCCCGCATCACCAACGCCGACCTCGCACGGTCGGTCAATCTATCGCCCACGCCTTGCTTCAATCGGGTCCGAGCCATGGAGGAGCTGGGGGTGATACGCGAGCAAGTCACGCTGCTGGATGCCGATCTGCTGGGCCTGCATGTCAACGTGTTCATTCACGTCAGCCTGGAGAAGCAGGTGGAGGAGGCGTTGCAGCACTTCGAAGAGGCGATCTCCGATCGGCCGGAGGTGATGGAGTGTTACCTGATGGCAGGCGACCCGGATTACCTGATCCGCGTGCTGGTGCCGTCGATCCAGTCGCTGGAGCGGTTCATGATGGACTTTCTGACCAAGGTCCCGGGTGTGGCGAATATTCGTTCGAGCTTTGCGCTCAAGCAGGTTCGCTATAAGACCGCGTTGCCGCTGCCGGCCAACGGGTTGACCTTGGGGACCTGAACTCCCGCTGGGCCTGTAGGAGCTGTCGAGTGAAGCGAGGCTGCGATCTTGTCCCAGACAATTGAGTCGCGAGCCAAAGATCAAAAGATCGTCCGAACGCGGCCCGAGCCTTCGGCAGCTCCTACAGGAACCTTTCTGGAGGGGCTACAGGAGTCGGCACTGCATCGAAAACCCCAGCGTCACCGATTGCCCTTGCTCCAGCAAGCGCAACCCTGGCCGCCCTGGCAGGTGGTGGGCATTGACCGGATGGCTGACCGGTTCGATGCAAAAAAAATCCAAGTCCACGGGACAGTAGAGCAGAAAGTATTCGCTGCCGCTGGCTCGGCATTCCAGCTCATAACCCAGGTCCGGTTGCTGGATCAGGCAATGCCCGTCCCATCCGCCGAAGCCGTTATCCACCAGTGTGTCCGGCAGCAAGCGGGGTTGTTGGAAGTCCCAGATTCGAGGAACGCTGCCCAACGTTGTCGGGAGTTTTTTCTCATCGCACATCCAGACGTCGGTCGCACGGGTTTGCAGGCGCGTGCCGGCAGTGCGCGGGAAGTACGGGTGCAAACCCAGCCCGTGCCACGCGGCCTGTTCGGCCTGGTGGGTGACGTGCACTGCAATCTGCAACTGACCGCCGCTCAAACGGATCCGCAGGCTGGCGCAGTAGGCGAACGGATGTTGGCTGTCGAGCTGCAACAGCGCTTCTTGTGGGCTGTGTTCGATCACTTGCCAGGGTTGCTGCCAGGCGCTGCCATGGATCGGGAAAGGGTCGTTGGGGCTATTGGCTTGCAGGGCGAGCCAGCCGCCAGGGCAATCGAAACCGCCCTGGGCGATCCGGTTCGACCACGGGATCAGGGGGAAGCAGCCGAGTTTGCCGGGCAGGCGGTTTTCCAGGGCTTGAGGCGCGGGAGGGCGCAACAGCGGCTGGCCGCTGCCGCGCAACGTCCAACTGACCAGGCTGGCACCCAGGTGCGGGGCCAGGGTCAGGCGAGTCTGTTCGTCTTCGAGGTGGAGAAGAGGCGGCGTCATGGTGACCTTGTTTTGCAAGGTTGAAAAAACTGTTGTGGGGAAAGCCGGATTTTTGTGTGCGAACCCTGCGGCGAGGACTTGTGGGAGCAAAGCTTGCTCGCGATGCAGGCTCCTCGGTTTCCTGGGAGACTGCGTCATCTTCATCGCGGGCAAGCCTTGCT
>NZ_JABWQV010000182.1 GCF_014268615.1 Pseudomonas tehranensis
CCGCCTTCGCGAGCAAGCCCGCTCCCACCGGGGGCCGTGGTGTTCAATCGACCAAAGTACAGGCCATGACCACCGCATCTTCGCGTCCGCCCACCGCAGGGTAGTAGTCGCGCCGCCGGCCAATTTCATTGAAACCGTAGCGCTCATACAACCGGAAGGCCGTGCGATTACTGTCCCGCACTTCCAGGAAACACTCCCGAGCCTCGGCTTTGTAGGCAATGGACATCAAGTGCTCCAGCAGCCGCAAACCCAAGCCACGCCCCTGGTTTTCCGGTTTGACGGTGATGTTGAGCAGGTGCGCTTCATCCAGGATGATCTGCACCACGCCGTGGCCCACTTGCTGCTGGCCTTCAAACATTAGCCAGATCTGGTATTTGCCCAGCCCGTCGAGGAAGATGCCTCGGGTCCAGGGGTGGCTGTAGGCCGCGTATTCGATTTTCAGCACAGCGTCGAGGTCCGCCTCGGTCATCGGGCGGAACGATACAGCGTCACTCATTCGATTCTTTCCAGCGCGCCATCAGCCGGCGCATGGCTTGCCAGACATCAGCCTTGCGCTGTGGCGTTTCCATTAACAATTCCAGGCCGGGCAACGCCCAGGCCGAGCCCAGGCCTTCGACCTGCAGTTCGCGATTGAACGCTTGCGCATCCACCTCGCCAGCAAATTTCACCGCCGGCAGGCCGATCAGCCACAGGCACGCGCAGGGCTCGTCTTCAAGCCGCGCCGAGACAAAACCCTGGACAAAATCGCGTGCCGCTTCCGGCCCCTGGTCCATGGTCCCGCGGGACAACAACGGCCAGCGCACCGGCTCGCCAATGATCTGTGGGCTGTCCGGCAGACCGGCGGCACGCAACATGTCCTTGAGCAACAGATACGCCGGATCGCGGCTTTGAAACGGTTCGCCCGTGGGCAGTTCCACCAGTAGCAGGCAACGCCCTGCCCGTAGCAGTTGCAGCGCGAAACGCGGCGGTGCGACGTAAGGTGCCTTGACCGGGGCCGGGGTCTCATCGGCGGCCTCTACCGGTTTGGCGTTGGTGCGGGTCGAAGCCAGGCTCGGGCGCGGAACCTCGATTTTCGGCCGTTCGACCACGGGCGCCACCGGCTCGGCAACCGTCCTGGCCACGGGCGTAGTCACGACTGGCTCGATCTCGATCGGCTCGGGCGTTTCCAGCAGCTCGGGCCGCGACGGGGCGGCGAACGGCAATTCGGTACGCGGCAGCCAGTTGACCACCTGCATGGCGGTCAGATAGGCGCGGCGGCGGGACTCGATAAGCAAGGGTCGGCCACTTGTGGATAACTGAAAGTGGGAGGGATTCTACCGCCCTTCGAGACAGATCGCTTCCCTGTTGAATCAATAGTTGAGCGATTCAACCGACAGTCCGTCTCAGGGGTGAATCGCAACCGGCCTGATGCAGTACAATCGCCCCTTTTAATTGCCAACCCGACGGCCATTGCGATGATCGAACCCAAGCGCGTCTTGCGCGCCCTCGCTGAACACTGGGCATTGCTGGAACCTTTGTGCGAGCACTTCGACCAGGGCACCCTGAGCCTCAACGAATTGCGTTCACAATTGGCCGCCCAACAACTGGACAGCACGCCCCAGGACATCACCAATCTGCTGGACGTGTGGATCCGCCTGGACATCCTCGTACCGGTGGCAAAAAGCCCGAACCGTTTCGAGCTCAACGCCCAGATCCATGACTTCCTCGCCTACCTGCGCCGCGAACACCGCCTCGGCCTGTGCCTGGAAATCGAAGCTTACCTGCGCCACCTCGAGCGTCTGGCCGGCTACATCCAGGACGCGTTCGACATTCGCGACGGCAACGACCTGGCCCGCCAGTTGCGCCTGCTCGACATGCGCGTGCGAGACGTCCTCAAGAAACTCGCCAACGACGAACAGGCCCTGGTAGCAGTGGCCGAACGGGCCAAGACCAGCGACCGGCAGATTCCGCTGCGCCAGCGTTACGCTGAAGTGCTGGCGACCTGGGACGAATACGTCGAGCCGATGATCCAACTGGTGAACGCCGACGGCGCGTTCGAGCAAGGCGTACGCAAGGTCGAGAATGTGCTGTTGCGCATGCTCACCGAACAGCAGCGCCTCGGGCACCTGGTGGACGACGACATGCTGCTGCGCACCCACGCGCGCATCCTCGAGATGCAGACCAGCGCCCAGTTGACCCTGCGCCATGCCCGTGAATTGCTGTTGCCGCTGCGCGAAGAGGCTCGCCGCCACAACGCCGTAACCCGTGGCGCCGCCCTGGCCCTGGCCGCCATTCGCCGCAAAGGCCTCGATGCCGTGCCGCAGGCCGCCATGCCGCTGTTCACCCGGCCGCAAAGCACCTTCCTGGGCAGCGCCAGCCAGGTCGAAGCCTATGTCTATGCCCTGGCCCGTTTCGAACCGAAACCGGCGCGTTTCCCCAAATCCCACAAGACCCACAAGGGTGGCGAGGCACCTCGCGCGCCGCGCACCGTACGTGAGATGGTCGAGCGTTGCGAAGACGCGCTGCCAATGCCGGACCTGATGACCTGGTTGCTGGAGCAGGAGCCGGACGGCGCCACCGACGAATTGCTGTACTGGTTCTCCCGCCTGTCGCGGGAAAAACGCTTCAAGCGCGAGCGTCTGGAACGCCGCGACTATCACACTCACGAGCATCAGGTCAGCCTGCGCTCCTTCGCCCTGCTCTCGGCCGGCGACACCGCCGCCGAGGATTCTGCGAGCATCCCCCATGCATCTTGATCTATCCGAACTGTCCCAGCTGGCGCCGATCTTTCGCGAGCTGTTCAAGGGCTACCACGTCAGCCGCCGTGACCCGGAGCTGTACGCGCAACTGTCCAACTTCCAGGACCAGTACCGTACGCTGTTCAAGGCCCTGGGCTTCGAACTGGTGTGCGACACCCGTGGTTTCTACTACTTCGTGCCGGACCTGGCCGCCGCCGCGGTGAACAAGACTGCCCAACGCCTGGCGCTGTTCACCTTCATTCTCGTCGAGCACCTGGCCGACCAGGGCCGCGACCCGATTGCCGTGCTCGACGGTGGCAGCCTGGGCCGCGATGAATTGCCTTCGTTGCTGGAAAAGTACCGCGACCTTTTCCTTCAGGCCGAAGTGCAGACCCAGGAAGAGCTGGAAGAAAAAATCATGCGCCGCATGACCCAGCTGGGTTTTGCCGGCGAAGAGAACGGTGTCTACCGCTTCCTGCCACCGATGCACCGTTTCCTCGACGTCTGCCTGTCGGTCCAGCAGGACCGCGACCTGGCCGCCAGCCTGCACAGCGTGCTGCCGTTGCCGGCACCGGTATTGATCGACGAAGACAGCGACGAAAAACTGCTGCAGACCGACGATCCGCTGGACCTCAGCGAATTCGAAGGTGAAAGCGAAGAAGACGCACTGGCCCGCGCCATTGCCGAAGAACAGGAGACCGACGCATGAGCAAGGAACGCTACGGCATCCGCCGCTTTGCCCTTTTGAACACCGCCGGCTACAGCCTGGGCCTGTTCCCGCTGGAAGAACCGCTGTCGGTCTACGGCGCGAACAACCTTGGTAAATCCGCGTCGATCAACGCCCTGCAGTTCCCGATCCTGGCGCGCATGTCGGACATGAGCTTCGGCAAGTACAGCCTGGAGCAATCCCGGCGGTTCTACTTTGCCTCGGACACCAGCTACATCCTGGTGGAAGTCGCCCTGCCCCACGGCCCGCACGTGATCGGTGTGGTCGGGCGCGGCCCTGGCGGCGGTTTCGGCCACCAGTTCTTTGCCTACGCCGGCAAGCTGGACCTGGCCCATTATCAGAAAGACGACACCTGCCTGCGTCAGAAAGAGCTGTTCACCAATCTGGAGCGCGAAGGCCTCAAAGCCTACGAACTCAAGCCCGATGAATTGCGCCGCCTGTTGGTGGGCGGTCATACCTCGATTCCGCTGGATCTGACGCTGATCCCGCTGCGCTCCACCAGCGAGCAAAGCCTCAAGACCTTCCGCGCGCTGTTCATCAACCTGTTGCACATGCGCGAAATTACCGCGGCCAAGCTCAAGCAACTGTTCCTCGACGCGTTCGAGCACAGCCTGCGTTCCGGTAGCGTGGATTACATCGCCGCGTGCGAAGAAGCCTTCCGCGATGTACGACGCATGGAACAGGACTACAACTCCCTGGTGGCCGCCGGTCCATTGGTGGAAGCGCTGGCCAATGGCGTGAAGCAGCGCGATGTCCTACGCGGCAAACTGCATCGCCTGTCACCGTTGCTCGACTCGTTGCTGGGTACTTGGTCGGACTACGCCAGTGCGCGCAAGGAAGAGCTGACCATCCAGGCCGAACACTACCGCAACGAACAGGATTCGTTGCAGAACGACCAGCGCGGCGGCACTCAGGAACTGATGCGCCTGGAACGGGAAATCAGCGGCATCCAGCGCTGGATCGGCGAGCTGTCGGTACTCAAGAACCGCTTCGCCCTGGTGGATGACGTCAAGGTCCTGGAGCAACAACTGCTCGCGGCCAAGGATGCCCACGATGAACTGGCCGGCGCCCTCGCCCAGTCCCGCCAGTTCAGCGCCGAAGACCTGGAGGAGCGTCTGCGGGATCTGGAAAAGCGCCTGAAGTCGGTCAAGCAGCAACTCGATCACGCTGACAACAACAGCTACGCCCGCCTGCGGGAAGAATTCTCGCAGCAGGACGTCGAACGCTTGATGCGCCTGTTCAACAGCGCCTTGTTCAGCCTGCCGCTGGGTGAGCACGGCATCGCGCTGGACGAGAACGGCGAGTGGGTCAAATCCATGGAACTGATCCTCGACGGCTTCAAAGGTGAGCGCTTCGAAGTACCGGGCCTGTCCATCGACCTGTCCCATATCGAACCGCCGGCCCTGCAAGCCTTGGCCGACCGCGCCGCACTGCGGGACCAGAAAGAACGCCTGGAAAAAGAACTCAAGCAGCTCAAGACCCAGCAAGCGGTGGCCGCCGACCGCGCCGCGAGCAAGACCCAGACCGAGGCGCTGTACCAACAGGTTCTGGATGCGCAAAAAGCCTTGGAAGACTTCCGTCGCACGCAGACCCTGAGCGCCGAAGAAGGCGAGAAGCTCGAACAACTGGCGCAGATGGAAGCCGCCCAGGACGAACTCAAGCGCTCCAGCGATGCCTTCACCGAACGTGTCCAGCAGTTGTCCGCCAAGTTGCAACTGGTGGGCCGGCAGATCGCCGACATGGAAGCCAAGCAACGCACCCTCGACGATGCCCTGCGCCGTCGTCAATTGTTGCCAGCGGACCTGCCGTTTGGCACGCCGTTCATGGACCCGGTCGACGACTCCATGGATAACCTGCTGCCGCTGCTCAACGACTATCAGGACAGCTGGCAAGGCTTGTTGCGGGTCGACGGCCAGATCGAAGCGCTGTACGCCCAGGTCCGCCTCAAGGGCGTGGCCAAGTTCGACAGCGAAGATGACATGGAGCGCCGCCTGCAACTGTTGATCAACGCCTATGCCCACCGTACCGACGAAGCCTTGACCCTGGGCAAGGCACGCCGGGCGGCGGTGACTGACATTGCCCGGACCCTGCGCAACATCCGCAGCGACTACGACAGCCTCGAGCATCAACTGGCGCTGTTCAACCGCGAGATCAACAAACGCCAGGTCTCCAACCTGCAGAGTTTCCGGATCGTTCTGGCCCCCAACAAGGAAGCGCTCAAGCACATCGACCAGATCATCCACAGCGCCGGCCAGTACGAGGAAGGCGAGACCCTGTCGGTGTTCGACCTCAGCCAGAGCGCCGAGCAGGACAACAAGAACGAAGAGGCCAAGGAATACCTGGCCCGCCTGGTGGCGGCCAACCACAACCAGCTCGGCCTCAAGGACCTGTTCGAACTGGCCTTCGAGATCACCAAGGTCAACGGCCAGCCAGTGATCCACACCGATATCGATGGCGCGGCGTCCAACGGCACCACGATGACCATCAAGGCGCTGACCAACATGTATTTGTTGCTGCACCTGATGGACCGCGAACAGGCCGGTCGCGTGCGTCTGCCGTACTACCTTGACGAAGCGGCAGACATCGACGAGAAAAACCAGGCCGCGCTGCTGGAAACCAGTTTGCAGCTGGGTTTTGTGCCGATCCTGGCCAGTGTGAAGCCGCAAGTCTGCGCCAGCGTCGCCATCGACCTGGAAGGCGGCAGCGGCCCCAACGGCATCTACATCGACGAGGCGGACTGGAAGTACATCCGCCGTCACGATGCGGTGAAAGCCACGGTGAACGTGCAGGCCGACGAGCCGGAGCTGGATCCGGTTTGAGGTGAATAGCCGGACACAAAAAAAGGCCGCGATCCAATGGATCGCGGCCTTTTTCATTGCGCTGGGCTTTTCAGGATTATCGCGAGCAGGCTCGCTCCCACAGGTTTAGCGTCGTTCGTGACAATCCGGCAAGACACTCATTGGGTGGGGGCAAATCTGCTCGCGATGGCGGCAGAACAGCCTGACTTCCCCTGATCACTTACCCAGCTTGATCTTCGGCGCCCAGGTCAGCCACTCCTCTTCAAACTGATCAAACAACGGGAAGGTCTGCTCCGGTCGCGCCGGGTTGCCCATCCGCTCGCCATCCGGGGTGGCAAAAGCGATGCCGCCCTGGATCAGCGTCTCCAGCGACTCAGTCCGCACTGTCGCGCCTTTGAACAACCCGAAGTCCATGCCGAAGCCACTGGTGTTCCAGAACCGCGTGCCGCTGCGCACCAGTGGCGCGTACTTGGGTTCGATCAGGATATGGACCAGCACACGGTCCGCCGTCTGGCCCAATTCATAGCCGGTCACCTTGCCCACAGTAATCTCGCGATACGTCACCGGCACGCCGGTCTTCAACGAACCACGGCGAGCGGCGCTCAACACCAGGCTCAGACCGGCTTCAGGAACAACGTTTTGCGGTGGGCTGGCGAGGGCCACGAAGTTTTTCTGCGGCCCCAGGTTTTTCACCGCTGGCTGTACTTCGATGTACTGGCCGGTCACCAGCGTCTCCAGGTTCGAGGTCTTCATCAGCCCCAGTTCGGGCTTGACCACCCAGAACTGGGAGCCGACCCGAGCAATACGCTCCGGCACTTCGGTGATACGTGCGGTGAGCAGGATGGATTGCATGTCGGCGCTGAGGTCCACGTCCTCGATCTTGCCCACATCCAGCCCTTTGAAACGAATCGGCGTGCCGCTGCGCAAACCATCGGCACGATCGACTTTGATCGTCACTATTGTGCCTTTCTGTTGCGCGGCTTCGCGGTCCGCATGCAGGCGGAACCGTGGGATGCGCCTTTTCAACGGCACATTGGGTTCCGGCGTTTCGAAAGAAATGCCGCCGGCCATCAGGCTTTGCAGGGATTCGCTCTTGACCTGGATACCCCCCGTCAAACCACCCGTGAGCGTAATCCCACTGGCATTCCAGAACCGGGTCGATCCGTTGACCAGACCTTCGTATTCCTTCTCGATGTGCACACCAATGATCAACTGCTTTTTCTTGCGGGAGAACTGGTAGCTCTGCACCGATCCAACCTTGACCTGTTTGTAGAGAATCGGACTGCCGACCTCCAGTGAGCCCAGGTTTTCAGTGAGCAAGACCAGGTGCAGCCCCGGCGAGCGTAAGTCCAGCGGTGGCGCCTTCGGCCGGGCTTCAAATTCGCGCTGCGGCGCCCCGCCCTTATCACCGGGCCGTATGGCGATGTAGTTACCTTTGACCAGTGCCTCAAGGCCCGTAATCCCTGCGAGGGAGATGGACGGCTTGACCACCCAGAACTGGGTGCCGGTCACCAGGTAATCTTCAGCCAGTGGATCGAGGGTCAATTCAGCGGTAGCGCTGGACAGGTCCGGATCGACCTTGAGGTTCTTCAGGCTGCCCACCTGGATGCCTTTGTACATCACCGGGGTACGACCGGCCTGCAATCCTTCGAAGTCGCTGAGCTTGACCTTCACGCGGATGCCGGCAGCGGCTGCGTCGAAGTCTTCATAAAGACGGAACGGCAGGCTCGGGTCCGTGGGCGGACTGTCCTTGCGACTCTCCGGCGTGGCGAACGCGATACCACCGGCCACGATGCTCGCCAGGGATTCGCTGCGCACTTTGACGCCCGACAGGTTGGCATCGATGCTGATGCCGCTGGCATTCCAGAAACGCGTATGTTTACGCACCAGGCTGGCATAAGTCGGTTCGATGTAGATTTTGATCTCGACCGTGCCCTGGTCCTCGGACAGCAGGTAGCTTTTCACCTGTCCGACCTGGATCTGTTTATAGAACACCGGGCTGCCACGGTTGAGCGAGCCCAGGCGCTCGGCCTTGAGGGTCAGGTGCAAACCGGGCTTGGCGTCCGATAGCGGCGGTTCTTCGGCCAGGGCCTTGAATTTACGGATCGGCTCTCCTTCCCCCGGGCTGATAGCCACGTAGTTACCGGAAACCAGGGTTTCCAGGCCGGTGATGCCGGCCAGGGTCACGCTCGGCTTGACCAGCCAGAAACGTGTCCCGGTCTTGAGGTATTGCTCGACGTCCTTGTTCATCTCAATGGTCGCAACCACGCCCTTCGAGCTGCCTTCGTCATCGAGCTTGAGGGTCTTCACTTTACCGACCGGCATACCCTTGTAAACGACTTCAGTCTTGTTGACCTGAATGCCCTCGCCGCTTTCAAAGCGCACGTTGATCTCGATGCCGGTTTCGTTATAAGCCCGCCAGCCGAGCCAGCCACCGATAATCAAGGCAATCAGCGGCAAGACCCAAATCGCGGACCAGTTCGAAGCCGGTCGGGTTTTAGCGGTAGGCAAATCAGTCATGGTCGTCATCCGACTCCGTGTTATCCCAAATCAGTCGGGGATCGAAAGTTACTGCGGCAATCATTGTCAAAATCACTACGCTGGCAAAAGCGATTGCACCGAGACCGGCTTCGACACTGGCGAGCCGGCCGAAATTCACTACCGCCACCAATATGGCGATCACAAAAATATCCAGCATCGACCAGCGCCCAATGAACTCGATAAAACGGTACATAAGGATCCGTTGCCGCGCAGACATGGGCTGGTGCCGTTGCACGGAAAACAGCAACAAGGCGATGCCTACCAACTTGAAAGTCGGAACGACGATACTGGCGATGAACACCACGGCGGCAATCGGAATCATGCCATGCTGAACCAGCTCGATGACCCCGGCCATGATGGTGCTCGGAGCCCCTTGCCCCAACGAGTTGATGGTCATGATCGGTAGCATGTTGGCCGGAATGTAGAGAATCGCGGCGGTGACCAATAACGCCCAGGTCCGCATCAAGCTATTCGGGCGACGAGGATGAACCAGGGCGCCGCAACGGGTACAGGTTTGTGTATCAACGTCAGCTTCCTGCCGGTTTAGCTCGTGGCATTCTGTGCAGATCAAAATACCCGCATCAATCGCCCGCATGAGCGTCCTCTCCTGATAACGCTTGCCAGATCTGATGCGGCGACATCACCACCTCCAGCCAGACCTGAACGAGCAACAAACTGATAAAACACACCAGACCAAGCCCCACGGTAATGGCCGCCATGTCTGCCAACTTGACGATAGCGACCAGCACGCCCATGAGGTAAACCTCCAGCATGCCCCAGTCGCGTAAATGGTGATAAATGCGATAGAGCAATAAGCCGTAGCTACGGCCGATATTCCAGCGAATGGTCAGTAGCACAGCCAATTGGCAAAGCAGTTTAAGCAGCGGAATGCCCATGCTGCACAGAAAAACCACCACCGATACACCTTGCATGCCGGTATTGAACAGGCCGACCACACCACTCCAAACGGTGTCTTGGGAGGATTGGCCGAGCAAATTGAGCTGCATGATGGGTAAAAAGTTCGCTGGCACATACAACAGCAGAGCGGCAATGACCAAGGCAAGACTGCGTTCGACCACATTGTGTCGGTGAGCGTAGAGCTCATACCCACAGCGCGGGCATTCGGCTTTTTCGCCATGGGCCAGCTGGGGCTTGCGCATCAACAGGTCGCACTCATGGCACGCCACCAAGTCATCCAACGGCAGATCTGACAACCGAGGGGCGTCAAACGGATCGGGCATAAAGAGCTCTGGCTCAACTAAGGTGGAGGCTATTCTAGTGCGCTGGCTTGAAAATAACTGTGCAAATTTATTCGCAGCCTCGGCGCAATTTTATTGCGGGCAAAACAAAACCCCTACCTGCGTC
>NZ_JABWQV010000183.1 GCF_014268615.1 Pseudomonas tehranensis
GGGCGGAACCCTAAGTGGCCGTTACCGCAGCAATGAATATGTACTCGGTGAAAAGGCTATAGGCCGCTTCGCCAGCAACCCTCACCCCCAACGCCGAGGCTCCCCAACCAACTGCCCCTGCACCCCAAACAACCCCATCTCACGAATCACCGCCAGCTCCCCCTCAGTCTCCACCCGCTCAGCAATCAACGGCAGGTCAATACTATGAGCAGCACGCTGGATCGCCTCAATGAACAAACGCTTGTCGCTCTCCTGGTCGATGGCACGAATGTAGCTGCCATCAATCTTCAGGTAAGCCAACCCCAACCGCGACAAGTTACCGATCATGCTGAAACGCCCACCAAAACGCTGCAGGCTCAGGGAGAACCCCAGCTCACGCAGCTGCCGGGTCAACTGCTCCAGCACAGCTTGCTCCGGCAGTTGCTCTTCACCAATCTCCAGGGTCAAGCGCGGCCCAAGGTTGGAATGGGCCCGTAGGATTTCAAAGACTTTGTTCAGCGCCTGCGGATCGGCCAAGGTCGCCGAAGACAGGTTCAACGCCAGGGATTGTTCGTGCCCGGCCATTTGCTTGAGCACCTGTTCGAGCATCAAACGGTCCAGCCGCGCGGTCCAGCCGAAGCGCTCCAGCCAAGGCAGGAAGCGCCCGGCGGGGATGGTCTGGCCCTGCTCGTCCAGCAACCGTGACAGCACTTTGTAATGCAGCACCACTTGGGTGTCCTGAGCGGCCACCACCGGCTGGAAGTAAAGCTCGAAGCGCTGATTACTCAAGGCCTGGTCGAGCAGATTGTGCCAGGCATGGTGATCGTCACCGACACTGGCCGAGGCGCTGTGGTCCAGGCAGGCCCAACCCGGCTCGCCCTGGCTTTCGGCCTGGGCCAGAGCCTGGTCGCCGAGCTGGAGCACGGCTTGCGGCGAGTCGCCATGAACGAATGGAGCAAGTCCGATGGAGGCCACCGAAGCCACGTCGGTCGCACCGGTGGCATGCAGGCTCGCCAACGCGCTGTCGAGGTTCTGCGCCAGTTGCAGCGCTTCCTCGCGCACCAGCCCCGGTGCCAACACGGCGAACTCCCCGCCGCGAATGCGCGTCACCAGGTTGTGGGTTTCAGGGTAGCGGGCGCATTCACGCTGTAATTGTTCACCCACGGCCTTGAGCAACTGGTCGGTGCGCTGCCCGCCCAGCCGTTGGTTCAGTCCGGCCAGGTCCTTGACCCGCAGCAACAGCAGATAACCGGAACTGGCCTGCTCGGGATTGCTCACCCGGGCGTGGAGCTGCATTTCGAAATATCGCCGGTTGGCCAGGCCCGTGAGATTGTCCTGATAAGACTCGACCCGCAGTTTTTCGCTACGCTCAGCCTGCTCCTGAAACAGCGCCTTGAGCTTCTCGACCATCTGGTTCATCGCCTGCACCACCCGGCGCAGTTCCGGGGTGCGCGGCAGCTCCGGCAGGCTCAGGAACTCGCGACGAGCGATGGCATGGGATTGATGCACCATGTAGTCCAGCGGCTTGAGCTGACGCCGCAGCAGCAAGGCCCCCAACACCGCGCTCACCGCGCCACACAGCAGCAGCCAGCCCAGACTGCCCAATGCGCTCTGCCACAGCTTGGCGAGGGCGAACATCGGGTGGCTGACCACTTCGACCCGCGCCGCCTGCTCCCAACCGCGGCTGACAATCGCATCGCCACCGGCCGGCTCCAAGCCGATGAGCTTGATGAACCATTGCGGCACGTTGCCGGCGTCGGGCGTGCCGGTGCGCTCGACCAGGGTTTTGTCGGTGGCGACATCGACCACACGGATGGTTGCGTAATAGCCGCTGTCGAAAATCGAGCTGACCATCAACTCCACCATCGCCGGGTCGTCGATGTTCGGCGTCAGCGACAGCGCCAGCGCCGTGGCTGCGTCCTGGGCGTGGGAGCGCAACTGGTTGACATACTGGGCCCGCGAGCTTTCCAGGCTGACCATGAAGCTGCCGCTGAAGGCAACCACCAGGAACAGACAGATAGCGATCAACAGCTGTTTGAACAAGGACATCTGAGCGCGCGCTCCTAGTTAGTCGTCTCGACCGGAAAACCTTCGGCCTGCATTTTTTTCAACACATCCTGCCACCGGGACAGGCGCTTGGTGTCACCCACTTTCTTGTTGCCCTTGGCGCCTGGCAGCCACAACCCCTCGGCATTGAAAGAGTAGACCGGCAACAGATCGGTCCGCTGGCTGGCCGGCAGGATGCCGTCGATCAGGCTGTCGAGTACCAGCGGCATGGCATCGGGGGTCGCGTAGTAGGTGAGCACCATGTGCGCACGGTTCTGCCGCAACGCCTTGACGTAGGTGATGCGCAGCTTGTCACTGGACACCCCCAGGCGACGCAGGCTGAAGTACTTGGCAATGGCGTAGTCCTCGCAATCCCCGGCCCCTTTCCACAGGGCCTGGATCGGGGTCTCCCAGTAATCGACCTGACGCCACAGGTCGATGTCTTCGACGTAGCGCACCCGTTTGTTGAAAAACAGGTTCACCACCCTGAGCTGCTCTAGCTCCGGCGTCTGCTTCTGGGTCGCCAACAATTGCTGCCAGGCATCGATCCGTTGCTGCCCTTCGCCCAACGGCCCATATAACGCTTGCGCCCGCCGGCTGATCTGCGCAAAGTCCCAGTCAGCCTGCAGGCCGCCCAGCATGAGGCCGGCCAGCAACAATGCCGAAAACAGCCAGCGCAAGGACCTGGGAACAGGGAAAGGTGCAGCCAAGGGAAATACGTCCAAAAAGGGCCGTGGGAAATGCGTTGGATGGTGAAGCCTGGCCCGGCAAAAGACAATGGCAAGGTGCGATCACCACAAGCAGACTAAACTTTAGTTCAGGAACCGGGGCCGCGAGGTTTTGACGGCTTGGCAATCTGTAACTAACGTTGGCTTGGATCCAATTTTTGTTACTACCAGTCAGGGTGCGTTGTCGTGACACAGAAGCCCAAACCGCTAAGCACTATCCAGGTCAACGGGCCCATTCCCGCTGCCCAGGCCCGCTCCATTATCGAAGAGTCCCTACGCGAGGCCATACTCGACGGGCGCCTGCCCTGCGGCACCGCCCTGCGTCAGCAGGAACTGGCCGACCTGTTCGGCGTCAGCCGCATGCCGGTACGCGAGGCCTTGCGCCAGCTCGAGGCGCAATCACTGCTCAATGTGGTTCAGCACAAAGGCGCCGTGGTGGCCCCGTTGATCACCAACAATGCGATCGAGACCTACTCCCTGCGTTCGGTTCTTGAATCTTTCGCTTTACGCCTGTCCATTCCCCTGCTCGATGCCGAGGACCTGGCCATGGCCGCCCATTACATCGAGCAACTGGAAGCCCAAACCGACCACGCTGAAATCGGCAGGCTCAACCGGCTGTTCCACATGTCGCTTTATCACAAGGCACCCAACAGTAAACTGCTGGACCTGATCGAGCGCGAGCTCAATGAGGAAGAACGCTTCTTGCGCTTTCATCTGTCGTCCATGGGCTTGGGCAAACTGACCCAGGACGATCATCGCGCGCTGCTGGAGGCCGCTACGGCCCAGGACATCGACAGAGCGGTTGCCCTGTTGGAGCTGCATCTGGAAAAAGCCTGCGTCACCATCCGTCGCTATCTGGAACAACAACCAAGCCGGTGACCTGACGCCCGCGCCCTGAGGGGCGCATCACTTTCTTACACATCCCTCCTACACGGTTTCTCGCCCGCCCGACGAGGCCGCAGCGTAGCCGCGCCCTGTCGCCCCCATCAGTTCAATGGCACTGCCATCGATTTGGGCCCACTCTTGCGTTTGTCGATTAAAAAACAGACCTGAAGAAGTCAGCGCCTGGCCGCAGCCAGGCGAATCGAAGCCAACACGCAAGGAGCATCGCCCAACCGGCGGGATGATCGGAAGTCCGACCGATGTCCCCCCCATAAAACAACAACTTCTTATTTCCCTGTCCCCTGAAGTGCTCCGAGTGAGGCATTCACTCAACTTCTTCAATTCTGATACTTCTCTATCGGAAGGAGCGGCTTCGCCTGAATAAAACTTATATTAAAAGTTTTAATACCCCTCTTCGCGCCCAATAAACAACGCTCTTTAAATAATTAAAAAATTACTTGCCGCTTACTTATTCGGTGTATTAGCTTTTTATCCGTCGAGTCGTTATCGACCGCTTACGTTTATGGCCAAGGCCCGAGAAACCTTACCCAAACGCCATAAATGCGCCGTTAAGCCGAGCACTTACATACTTTCAAAACTTATGGACTCCGGTTCAGGCACCCGCTCGCTTTTTTATTAAAAGCCGGGTGACTTTTCCGAACAAACATCATTGATGAGGACGTTCCGATGTTACCCACCAAAGAACAACTATCTCTGAAAAAACACGCCCTTGGCGAACACCCGGTTTTTTCCGAAATAACATCAATCGATCTGCTGCGCCGTTTTATGCAAAGCCATGTCTTTGCCGTGTGGGACTTCATGTCACTGACCAAACGGCTGCAACGGGAGCTGACCTGTGTCCACCTGCCCTGGTTACCGCCGGCCGACCCACACGCTGCACGTTTGATCAACGAAATCGTCCTGGGCGAGGAGTCGGATGACCGCCCCGGAGCCGGCTATTGCAGCCATTTCGAACTGTACCTGGACGCCATGCGCGAGGTTGGCGCCGATACTCGCGCCATTGAGCAGTTCATTACTTTGCAACAGGAAGGCGTCAGTCCCGAAACAGCGCTGGAGAGCGTCGAGGTGGAGCCGGCGGCGGCCCGATTCGTCCGCCAGACCCTTCACACCGCGCTGCACGCACCGGCCCACAGCGTGGCCGCCGCCTTCGTGCATGGTCGCGAGAGCGTCATCCCGCAGATGTTCCAGCGCATGCTGGACGCTTGGGGTATCGGCCTGGATCAGGCGCCGACGTTCCGTTATTACCTGCAGCGGCACATCGAAGTCGACTCCGAGGACCACGGCCCCGCAGCGGAAAAACTCTTGGCCCGGCTGATCGATGGCGACCCGCAACGCGAAACCGAGGTGCTGGCCGCCGCACTCGCTGCCGTCCAAAGCCGCACTGCATTGTGGGACGGGTTACGCCAGAGCATGGCCCAACCGGTTGCGCAGGTGGCGCCATGAACGCCGTCGAATACCAATCCTTCGCCGACGCCTGGGAAAGCCGCGCCACGATCCGCACCCGGCCACGGCGCCGCGTCGAAGACGACGACAAGTTGATCTTCCCCATGAGCCGTCAGCCCCTGGTGCACAGCCAGACCTTCCTTAGCCACTGCCCGCAATTGCGCGACTTTGCGCTGGTGCAGAGCCTCTACAAGTTCATCAACGATGTGGTGATCTTCGAGACCGAGCTGGTGGACCACACCGCCCGGAGCATTGCCAAGAACAGCTTCGGCATCGAATTCCCGTTCGCCTGCCGCTACGACGCAATGACGGTGGTGGTGGACGAGGATTACCACGCACTGGTGGCGATGGACTTCATGCAACAGACCATCGAGATGACCGGCATCGCACCGATCCCATTGCCCGATCAGATCGAGCTCAGCCGCGCCATACCGGCAACGCTGGCCCAGGCGCCGGAGCATCTGCTCAGCGCCGTGGAGCTGATCTGCATCGCCATTGCCGAGAACACCGTGACCAACGAAGTGGCGGCATTCGCCCGGGATGATTCGGTCAAGGCGTCAATCAAGGGCCTGATGGCCGACCACTTGCTGGATGAGGGACGGCACTCCGGGTTCTGGACGCGACTGGTGCAAATCTACTGGCGCAGCGCGCCCGAAGCAGACCGCGAGACGATTGCGCGACTGATGCCCGGCTTCATCAGCCAGTACTTGGCGAGCGATCTGCAACAGGCGTTCGATTTCCAGCTGATCGCACACCTGCCCGTCGACGAATCGGTGCGTCAGTCACTGCGCGAAGAAGCCGGTGCGCTGGCCTACCCCATCAATCGTTTTCATCCGTTGGTGGGCAATATCACGCGCTTTTTTCGCAGCAGCTCGATGCTGGCGTCCCCCTGCGTGCGTGACGCCCTGGCCGACTACCTGACCCCATGAGGATCCGCCCATGAGACGCCTCGAAATTGCACTGTCTGGCACAAGCCAGGCCATGACCGACCTGGCCCAGGAGCTCGAACTGCACGGCCACGGTGTTGTGCATCTTGAATCAGCGAACCACCACGCAGCGGTCGACCTGTTGATTGATGACGGGACGCTGCCCTGCACCCTAGACGCCCGCGCAAACCTTCAGGTGCGCGTGGCGCTCCAGTTTTTTTCCGGCCAGGCATTGCCACAGCCGGTGGTGGTTTTTCGAGACAGCGCGCATCGGCCGTTGTCCCAGGAAAAGATCGCTCCGCACGGCGGCGGCAACGGCCAGTCTTTGCGACTGCGCGCCTTGGCGGCGGTGGTCGAGCACGGTGCGCGACTGGTCAGCCAGCTTTCCCGGGACGAAGCCTGCTTCGATCACTGGCCGGCGGTGCAGACCGACGCCTGCGATGAATCGTTGCAGGGACTGGATGTGTTAGAGCCGCTGGCCTTCGAGCACCACCTCAATCGCCCCCCAGTGCCTTGGTTGCTGGCTGCAGCCGAAGTGCCGGTGATGCATGACATCGAACAGCGCATGCTCGATGACGGCACGCAACCGGCGCTGTGGGTCGAGGGTCAACTCGTCGACTATAAATCCTTGCGCAGTCTGGCGTTGCGCTTGCAGGCGTCGATACTCAAGCAACTGGCAGGGGCAAAACCTGGGGTGATTGGTGTCTGCCTGCCCAAGTCCACGCAGTTGTACGCAGCTATCCTGGCGGTGCTGGGTTGCGGGGCGGTGTACCTGCCGCTGGACCCGCAACACCCCGCGCAACGACGGCGCTTTATCCTGGAGAACGCCAACGCGGACCTGCTGCTGCACGACGGTGACAGCGACCTGGGCGAGCTGTCGCTGCCGACGCTGGATGTACGCAAGCTGCCTGCACCCCAGCCCGGCATCCCGGCCTCGCTGATCCGCCGCGTGGTGGACATCGACGAACCGGCCGTGGCCATCTACACCTCCGGCACCACCGGCCAGCCCAAAGGCGTGCTGCTCAGTCATCGCAACCTCAGCCATTTCTGCGCCTGGTATAGCGACTATGTCCGCTTACAGCGTGACAGCCGGGCATTGCAGTTCTCCACCATCAACTTTGATGCATCGCTGCTGGATATCCTGCCGACCTTCATCCAGGGTGCGAGGCTGGTGGTGCCCAGCGAAGACCAGCGGCGCGATCCGCAGCAACTGGTGGCATTGATTGAGCAACAGCACGTCACTCACGCTTTCCTGCCGCCCGCCCTGCTGAGCGTGATGCCGCTGGATGCACCGTTGGGGCTGGCGCACCTGATTACCGGCGGTGATGTCTGTGAGCCGTTCGTGATCGAACAGCTCGCACCGCAGTGCAGTTTCCACAACATCTACGGCCCGACCGAAACCACGGTGCTGGTCACCACCCGGCAATTCGGTATCGGTGACAACAACCGCAACCTCGGTGTGCCCATCGCCAATGGCCGGGTGCTGATTCTGGATGAGCAGCTGCAACCGGTGCCCCAAGGCACACCGGGCGAGCTGTACATCGCCGGGCCTGGGGTCGGCCTCGGCTATCTGAACGATCCGGCGTTGACCGCGAGCCGCTACCTCAACCTGACGCTGCCCGGCGGGGCAACGCTGCGGGTTTATCGCACGGGCGATATCGCCCAATGGACCGACAACGGCATTGAGCTGTGTGGTCGGCGCGATAACCAGGTGAAGATCCGCGGCTTTCGGGTCGAGCCCGAGGAAATCGAGCATTGCCTGCGCGACAGCCAACTGTTTCGCCAAGTAGCGGTGGGTATTGATGAACGGCGGCGAATCCTGGCGTTTCTGGTTCACCCTCGGGAAGAGCGGGCCGGCGCCGCCCTCCAGGCTTTGCGCGAGCATGTACAAAACGCGCTGCCCAGCTACATGCACCCGGCGGCCTACGTGCAATTGCCCAGCCTGCCCTACACCAGCAATGGCAAAGTCGATCGCCGGGCCTTGCTCGCCACGGCGGTGCAAGTACAGGTCGGCAGCCATCGGCGCCAGCCGCAGAACGTTCTGGAAACGCAGCTGCGGCAACTGTGGGCCGAGTTGCTGGAGCTGCCGGTCGACGACATCGCCACCGATGAAAGCTTCTTCAATCTCGGTGGCCATTCGATCCTGTTGTCTCAACTGTTGCTCGGGGTCCGCGAGGCCTTTGGGCGCAGCCTGTCGATCAATCGCTTCATCGAAGCACCTACGCTGATGACGCTGGCGAAGTTGCTAGACGATCCTGAGCAAAACAGCACATCGACCCTCAGCCCCCAGGCCTTGATCGATGCGCAAGCGGAACTCAACCTCAATCCGCTGCCTGTCAGCCGGTGTGGTGATGTGCACAAGGTGGTGGTGACCGGCGCCAACAGTTTTCTTGGGGTACACATCGTTGAGGCCTTGCTGGCCTGGGGCGCCACCGAAGTCGCATGCCTGGTGCGCGAATCCGGTGGACAAAGCGCGGCCGAACGCTTCGCCCAGGCCCTGCGGGACAATCGGCTGAACCACCTGGACCTGAGCCGCGTCAGTGTCTACGCCGCCGACATCACCCAACCGCAATTGGGTTTGCCAGACGATGTCTATGCCCGCATCGACCGCACCTTCGGCGCGTTGGTGCACAACGCGGCCCATGTCAATCACGTGCTCGACTACGAGTCTTTGGCGCGGGACAACGTGGAGCCGATCTTCGAATGCCTGCGCCTGTGTGAAGGGCGCAGCAAGAAGATCTTCAACTTCGTCTCCACGCTGTCGGCGTCCAGTGCCCTGGATGCCGACGGCCAGGTCCTGGAGCAGCCCGCCGCAGAGACGCCACCGATCTACATCAAGAACGGCTACAACCTGTCCAAATGGGTCGGGGAGCGGATCCTGCAGCGGGCCCGGGACCGTGGGGTGTGGGTCAATCTGTTTCGCCCGGGCAACATCAGTTTCAACAGCCTGACCGGGGTCTGCCAGCCCCACAAGAACCGGTTGATGCTGATGCTCAAAGGCTCGATCCAGCTCGGTCAGGTGCCGGATCTGTCACTCAACTTCGACCTGATGCCGGTGGACTTCCTGGCGCGCTTCATCGCCTTCCACGCCAGTCGCTATCAGCCGACGCAGGCGGTGTTCAACCTGCACAACCCCGAGCCCTTGAGCTGGGACGCTTATGTGGCGTCGTTTCGTGACAGCGGCCGCACATTTTCCCTGGTCAGCGTCGCCGACTGGCAACGGCAATTAGGCCGAGTCAATGCCGACAACGCCCTGTTCGGCGTACTGGGTTTCTACCTCAACGGCTTCGAGGAAGACATCGGCGACATCTCGTTGATCAACCACGCCAACGCCCGGGCCGGCGTCAGGCAGATGGGTGCCCGCTACCCGGAAAAATCCCCGGCCCTGCTGCGCCGCGGTGCTGATTACCTCAAGGCCATCGATTTCATCTGAAGCACCCTCAACTGTAAAAAAAGGAGCAAGACCATGAATGCACTTCAACCCGACACTTTGATCAAGAACCCGCACGCCTGCGAGGTCGAAACTTCAGTGGAAGTACCCGCCAACGCGGCGAGCGTCTGGGCAGTGGTGGGTAATTTTGCGGGGTTCGATCAATTCATCCCGGCACTTGAGCACATCGAAATGACCGGCGATGGCGTGAGGTCCCTGCGCAAGAAGTTTTTCCGCGACGGACAGAACCTGGTGGTGGAACAGCTCAACAGCCGTGATGACCAGGCCATGCACATGACCTGGACGCTGATCTACAACACCCTAGGCATCGATAACCTGTGGGCAGCGATGCACGTCGAGCCCCTGGCGGACAACCGCTGCCGCGCCACCTGGACCATCATCGCCGACCACACCGATGCACATACCCCGTCCGGCTTCCGGGATTTCCTGCAAGGGTTTGCCGATGAGGCGATGGGGAATGTCCAAGTGATGTTCAAGTAAACACCACTCCCTTGTGGGAGCGGGCTTGCTCGCGA